>CAIUUR010000252.1 GCA_903902345.1 uncultured Geobacteraceae bacterium
CCTGCCGCGGGCGCCATCTCTTGTTTCATTATCTGTCGTAGGCCCTCTCTATTTGCAAGTCAACGTTACCCTGACGGTTCATGTAACGTCTGTGCAATTGATCGACTATGTAAGGAAAATAGCACACGGCAAGATTACAGAATTTTTACATCCTTTGACTGGTAGAGGAGGCCAAGGCTGGACTTTTGGCCGTGAACCGCATGCGTCGGATTTTTACAGCATGCTGAATACCGTTCATGGCATTGATTATGTAGAGTCGCTCGATATTGCCGTTGGTGGCACTGATGGCAGTGAAGCAATCCTGGCGACCAAACGCTTTTTGATTTGTTCCGGTGAACATAAGATTCATCTATCCCAATAATCCTTTTGTTTAGCCAATGTCAATCACCCTACCCAATCTGGACGACCGCGAATTCGCCGACATGGTGGCGGAAGCCAAAGGCATGATTCCGCAGTTGGCCCCTTCCTGGACCGATCATAACCATCCCACCCTGTTCATCCCCTTTCACAGAATAGTCACAAAAATCCATTGGTAATTTTGATTTTGTAGGGGCGATTCGTGAATCGCCCGCCTTGATTTGTCCCCACACAATGACAAATTGAAGCCATCGAACTTTGCACCAACGACAAAAAAAAAGGGGACGCACCGTAAGGCGCGTCCCCCTTTTTTGTTACCGAAAAAAGCGTCGATCAGTGACCGGCAGCTTTGCCCACCAATCCCAGGACGATGTCCTTGTAGGGGTTGGCGAAGAGGATGATAAGGCTGACTACCAGGGCGTAGATCGCCAGGGACTCGATCATGGCCAGACCGATCATCATGTTGGTGAGGATTTTCCCGGATGCGCCGGGGTTACGGGAAACGCCTTCAACGGCGCTCTTCACTGCCAGACCCTGGCCGATGCCGGTTCCCAGCGTTCCGATTCCCATGCCGATACCAGCAGCCAGTACACACATCGTAAAAAATTCCATTCTAATTCTCCCTTCTTGCGGTTGATTATCCTAAACAGTATAGGATGGTGAAAAACGGGTTCAAGGTTCAAGGTTCAAGGTTCAAGGTTCAAGGTTCAGAGTTCAGGGTTGGTTGTGCTTTAAACCTTGAACTCGATTACACCTAGAACCTGCTTCTAGTGGCCTTCTTCCAGCGATCCCTGAATGTAGATCATGGCCAGAAGCATGAAAACGAAGGACTGGATGAAGGAGACCAGAACCCCCATGAGCATCATCGGGAGGGGCACCAGAAACGGGACCAGACCGAAGAAAATCATCAGCACCAGTTCGTGCCCGTTCATATTGCCGAAAAGACGAAGCGTCAGGGAGATGGGACGGGAAAGATGTCCGATGATCTCGATGAAGAACATGATGGGGGCCAACCAGAGGATCGGACCCATGAAGTGTTTGATATAACCGAAACCGTGGTGTTTGAAACCGACGATATGGGTCGTGAGAAAGACGATGATCGCACAAGCGGCGGTGGTATTGATGTTGGCCGTGGGAGGGAAGAAGCCGGGGATCAGACCAGTGAGGTTCGACACCAGAATGAAGAGGGCCAGGGTCGCGATGAGCGGAAAAAACGACTTGCCGTGCTCACCCATGGTCTCGACGACCATGTTCTCAATCCCGCCCACGATGATTTCCATGAAATTTTGCATGCCATCAGGGCGACGGGAGGTGATGGACTTGGTGGCCAGCTTGGAGAGGATGAAGAGCATACAGATGATCAGCCAGGTGTAGGCGATGGCATCGCACCCTTCCTCCCTCATATGCAGCGGAGCAAGCAGTTCTCGGAAAAAATGGAGAAAAAGATAGGGGTGAATCATGATTCAACCTCCGGTGCGGGCAGCCCGATAGAGCGAAAACCCGATAATGACAAGTACGAGAACTGACAGCCCGATGATGAGGCCGATGATGTTGATGCCGATTTTAACGATGAGCAGGTAAAGGAGCCCGGCCAGAGTCGCCAACCGGAGCAGGTACCGTACCACCGCAAATCTTCCCGCCTGGCGCGGCTCCAGCCCCATGGCCCGCTGTATACAGAGCTTCAGCCAGAAAGTATTGCACAGGGTAAGAAGACCGCCGCAGGCAATCCCCGATGCCATCTGCCGGGAGCCGAATATCCAGCCGGCCATGACCAGCAGAGCCAGAAAAAGTGCGCTGCCGAGCATCAGGGTTTTAAACAGGTCAGCTTCGTTTTCCGTCTCCGGTATCGGTTCGCTCACTACGTCGGATCTCCCGGGCGGTCATGATCTGCACATTCCGGAACCCGGCGGCAATACCGAAAAACAGGAAAATATAAAAGAACCACGGAGACGTACCGAACTTTTTATCCAGCCAGAGCCCGGTGTAGACACCGATAGCAATGGCCACCACCACGGAAATCCCCATGCTGGAGACCATGCCGAGGTTACGAATAACGTCTTTCTTCTCTTCGTTCATACCGACCGGACCTTTCGTCAGACCGAGCCTGATGAATAAAACCTAGGCTAGATACCATAAAAACGTTAAACGAGTCAAGTTTTTTCTCTCTTCGCACCTGAAACAGGTATTTCCGTTGCAGGGTATGAGCAATAACAATCACTTTCTATTCCCCTCATTCACTTCATCTGCTAAGATGCCGATTGAACCGTCCCCTCAGGGGAGTGGAGATGGCATCAGAACGTGCTGATGGGGGTAAACGATGTTCAAAAAATTATACACCTGCTTTTCAGCTACATCCATTTTTCTGATTTTGGTGCTGCTTCACGGGGTTCATGCGCCATCAGCGGTCGGAGCAGAGTACTCCTTCGGTATCGTCCCTCAGTATGATCAGAGACAGATGTTCGCCATCTGGAAACCGATTCTCAACGAACTGGAAAAGTTGACGGGGCTTTCCTTTAGACTGGTTCCAACCCCCACCATCCCGGCTTTTGAAAAAGGCTTTCTCAAGGGGAGCTATGACTTTGTCTACATGAATCCCTATCACCTTCTCAAGGCCAACAAAGCCGCAGGGTACCTCCCCATTATCAGAGACCGCGCCGATCTTCACGGGATACTGGTGGCCCGCAAGGATAGCCCTGTCAAAAGCCCCGCAGACCTGGAGGGGAAGACCGTCGTTTTTCCCGCCCCCAATTCCATGGGTGCTTCCCTTCTGATGCGGGCGGATCTGACCAATCTCTTTCACATCCATTTCACCCCCAAGTATGTGACATCCCACGACTCGGTTTATCTCCATGTGGCCAAGGGTCTGGCGGAAGCGGGGGGCGGTGTGGAGAAAACACTGAAGGAGCAGGAAGGTGCAATAAAAGATTCCCTGAAGATCATCTACGAAACACGCCCCATGCCGTCACACCCCGTGGCGGCCCATCCAAGGATTGCCGAATCCGTAGCAGAGAAGGTCCGACGAGCCTTTATCGTGATGGAATCAACGGCCGAAGGGAGGGTGCTGTTGGCGAAAATTCCCATGAACCATCCCGTCGCCACATCCTTTAAAGAGTACGCCCCCATGTTGAAGTGGGGTCTGGGCAGTTTCTGGGTACAGGAATAAGCCCATGGGGCTAAGAACAAAGATCTTTCTCCCCATATTCCTGGCAAGTGTCGTACTCGCCTCCTACATTACCGCCATCTGGACCCCCCGATGGCGCTCTGGTATGGAAGCGATCTACCAGGAATCCGAGAAAAGACATCTGGAAAGCGTGGCTGAAGGTCTCATCCCCTTCCTGCTGGGAAACCAGCTGGATGGAATCTACGGTACTCTTGACTCTCTCCTGAAAAAAAACGTCAACTGGGTGGAGATTCAGTTGTTTGATCCGTCGGGACGACTGCTCTACCCCCTTGTGGCCGGTGGTCATGCCAAAGCCCATGAATCTCATGAGCTCAGGATTCTGACACAGGAGATTCAATACCTGGATTCCAGACTGGGAAAGCTTGACGTAAAGGTTGATGTCACCAGTCAGCTGGGGTGGATCAGACAGTGGAGCGCAAACCTTCTGACCATGCTCCTCGTCGTGGCGCTTCTTTTTATCCTCTCCACCGTAATCGTTCTCGAGTATTTGGTAAGAAAACCGCTCCGTTCCCTTTCCGATGCGTCCAAAAAGCTGACCGACGGCGACTACGCGGCGCCGCTGCCGCCGCCGACAAACGACGAGGTCGGGATACTGATCAACAGCTTTGTCGCCATGCGAGACGCAATAGGCTCCCATGCTCAACGGCTCTCCACCGCCAACGAACAACTCCTTCAGAAAATAGTAGAGCGGAGACAAGCCGAAGAGACGCTTCAGCTGCTGACGGTTGAACTGGAAGCGGAGGTGGCCGAGCGGAAAACAGCCCAGGAATCTCTCCATGAACAGACAATTCAATTGGAGAGCCTGAACGACACTCTTGAACAGCGAGTTCGGCATCGGACAGCTGAACTTAATGACAAGAATATCGAAGTGCAGCACGCGTATGACGACCTGAAAACAGCTCAGGTACAACTCCTCCAGCAGGATAAGCTGGCATCAATCGGCCAACTGGCTGCCGGCGTTGCCCATGAAATCAACAATCCCCTGGGATACATCTCCAGCAATCTGCAGGCATTGGCCGAATATTTCGACCAAATGGCCCAGTTCGACCGGTTCCGGCAGGAAACCGGCGTCAACGAACTGACCCCACAAACCCGTGCGGCCATTGCCGACAGCAGGATACTTCTGGAGATAGACCAGATCCTGGATGACGGCGCCGACCTGATAAACGAATCATTGCAAGGGGCGAAACGGGTCACAAAGATCGTTCAGGATCTGAAGAGTTTTTCCCGGGTGGACACCGTACTGGAGAACGAACCGGTGGACCTGATCAGCTGCATGGAGAGCGCCCTCAACGTCTGTTACAACGAATTGAAATACAAGGCCGAAGTTCGCAAGAAGTTTACTCCTGTTCCCCTGGTTCTCTGTAATATCGGACACCTGAACCAGGTCTTCCTCAACTTGCTGGTCAACGCCGGTCAGGCCATTACCTCGCCGGGTGAGATTATCCTGAGCAGCAGACATGACGATTCTTTCGTCTACGCCCAGGTCAGCGACACCGGTTGCGGCATTCCGGAGGAGGTCGTGAAACGGATTTTTGACCCCTTTTTCACCACCAAGGATGTGGGAACGGGGACCGGTCTGGGGCTCAGCATCTCCGCCGAGATCATCAGGCAACACAGAGGGGAGCTCCTGGTGGAGAGCGAGGTCGGGACAGGAACTACGTTCACCGTCAAGTTACCCCGAAGCAGCTAAGACGGGATAGTCAGGATAAAGGCGAGGAAGATCATCATGGCGAAGAGTGTAGACGCTGAAGCCGCAGTACGGGAAGAGCTCAAGCGCTCCGTGTCCGAACTTCTCTCCCATGTTGCAACCCTGCAAAAAACGTTCGCCATCCTCATGGAGCTCACGCGGAAAGTCATGGACGACGGCGCGACGAGAACGCTCCGGGCGGAACAGCAGGCTCTTGACCTTCAGGCGACGGTCTCCTCCCTGGAACATGAGCTGTCGATTTTGAGATCCAGGTATGATGAGCGGGGCGAGGAGGTGGTGCGGCTGAGTCAAGAGCTATGGACCCTTGCCTGCCGGTTGCAGCCCGATCCGGCGGCCAGCAGCTCCGAACAACCGGACAAAAAGGAGACCGCAAACTTCGACTAACCTGCTGGCCAGCTGTTTTCCGCATCCCGAATGCCGCGCACAGCACCGCTTCGCCACGGAGTGACGCTATTCCCCCAGGAATATTCGCGTTTGCACCACTTTCAGATGACCGGCAGCTCCGTTGAAGTCGAAGCGGTCCAGGGCCGCAGTCAGAGTGGCTGAATCCTCGGCCAGTGGGGTCCCCCGCAGCAACTCGACAATCCGTTCACCGACCTCCAGCGCCTGACAGTTTTTATTTCTAATACATTCCGCCAGCTCCTGAAGGAGCGGTTGCAAGGCGCTCCTGTCCGGTTCCTTATCACCCGAAACAGTACTCTTCACGGGAAACAGGGCAATAAACTGTTTTTCGGAAGCAAGCGCCTCGGTCAAGGCATCGATCAAACCGGCCAGACCGAGGGGAACGGCGGAGAGACACCCATCCTTGAGTGCGGTGTTCAACTGTTTTGCATGCAGATAGATCTGTTGGGCTTCCAGATTACCGGCGACCCCCAGGAGTCGGTGGGACTGTCGCTGAAGCTGACCATAATCGCCCTGCTCCAGAAATGAACGGAGCTTGGCTGCAATATCCCTATTTTCATTGCAGAAATTTATCAGGAGAGCACCGTAGAGGGATCGGTTTCCCTGTAACCGTTTTACCCCTTCGTTCAGATCGAAACCGGCAATGGCGGGGAGCTGTTCCCGGCAACCCTCCGCCACCTCGACCCGATCCACCTCCGGCGCCTTCGGCGCGTAGCTACCTTGGGGTGCGAGCGTCTCCAAAAGAGCACGGTAGAGGGTCTCACCCGAGAGCGGTTTGGCCATGTGGCCGTCCATGCCACTCCGAAGGCAGCGCTCCGACTCTTCCCGACCGGCATGGGCGGTCATGGCGATGATGGGGAGCCGCCCCACGGGCCACTTCTCCCGAATCAACCGGGTCGCTTCGTAACCGTCCATCACCGGCATCTGGACGTCCATGAGAACCAGATCAAAGGGGAGCCCCGGTTCGCTCATCCGGAGCGCGGCCTCTTTACCGTTCTCCGCAATGGAAACCATCACCCCCACATGTTCCAGCAGTTCGCGCACCACCTGCTGATTGATGGGGTGATCCTCAACGACCAGCACCCGACGTCCCTCCAGGATCTCCCTGACCAATTTCGTATCCAGGGATGCTGCGGCTTCCACTGCCGACTGCTTCACCCGGTCAAGGGGAACGGTAACCGTGAAAACAGCGCCACAACCCGCCTCGCTGGCAACCTGGATCTCCCCCCCCATCAGCGTTACCAACCGCCGACAGATGCTGAGCCCCAGTCCGGTGCCGCCATAGCGGCGAGTGGTGGAGTCATCCCCTTGGGTAAAGGGCTGGAACAGAGATGCCATCTGTTTGTCGGTCATGCCGATACCCGTGTCGGAGACGGTGAAGGTCACCGGAAACGGTTCGCCTTCTCCCGCTGCCGCGGCGGTTACATCCAGAGTCACCCCCCCCTGCTCCGTAAATTTGAGGGCATTTCCCAACAAGTTAATGAGGATTTGTTCCAATCGAAAGGGGTCGCCGGCCACCTGACTCGGAACCTCCGGTGAAACGTTGATCCGGAGGTCAAGGCCCTTTTCCGCGGCCTTGACCCGGGTGATATTCTGCACGGTGGAGAGACAGGAGCTCAAGGAAAAGGTGATTATCTCCAGAGTCAGCTTTCCGGCTTCCACCTTGGCAAAGTCAAGGAGATCGTTCATGAGGTGCAGGAGAGACTCGGAGGCGGATTCGATCTTCTCAAGGTAATCCCGCTGCTTGCCGTTCAGGTCGGTGAGGAGAGCCAACTGCCCCAGGCCGATGATGGCGTTCATGGGGGTCCTTATCTCATGGCTCATGTTGGTCAGGAATGCACTCTTGGCCTGGCTGGCCGTCTCGGCCTGCAACCGGGCATACTCCAGTTCCGCTTGGCTTCGCCTGAGATCCGCCGCCTCCTGTTTCAGGCCGGTTATGTCGGTAATCGCGCCAACGATTCCGGCCACTCGGCCCGATCCGTCCGGATAGGTAGCTTTGTTGAAGATTACGTCGCGCAACGAACCATCCGCCCGGAGTAACTGGCACTCATAGTTGTCGCTACCGGTACTCCTCAGCAGGCGATGATCATGATCCTCGTAGAAGGCAGCCAGTTCAGGCGACGCCACATCGTAGGCGCTCTTGCCGACGAACGCCGTAGCAGCGAGACCGATGAAATCACTAAAAGCCTGATTGCCTCCCAGATATCTTCCTTGGATATCCTTGTAATAAAGCGGACAGGGAATGGTGTCCATGAGTGTGTCGATAAACGTAGAACGACACTGCAACGCCTCTTCCGCCTCCTTGCGCTGGTTGATGTCGTCCACGATAACCAGCATTCCGGGACTCTCCGGATCGTCACTGGAACCGGACAGAAGATCGTCCACCCCCCGCACCGTCAGACGGACCCAAAAAAAACCGTCGTTTCCCCGGCGCATCCGAAGTTCGATCTGCTTCCCCACGGGATTTTTGTACAATACGCGAAACCGACCGAGAAAAACGTCACGATCTTCCTGCACGAACAGGTCCGCCAAGGAAGTTCCCAATATCTTTTCGTTATTCAGCCCGATCATCCGGGAAAACGTCTGGTTGTGCTGTACGATGAGCCCTTGCTCCGACAGGGTAATATAACCCACCGGCGCCTGATGATAAAGCCTGGCGAAACGATCCTTGATCCGCTCGGTTTCCCGTTGGGCCTGTTGCAGCTCTTCGTTTTGCATCTCCAGCTCGACCTGGTGCACCGAGAGATCGTGCAGGAGCGTGCGGATGGCCTCCGGCGAAGCGATTGTCGCTGTGGGGGAGTTGTCATCAAGGACAGCCTCAGCCCGCCGCCGTAAGGACTGATTCAGCTCAACGCGAGAACTCATCGATTATCTCCTGAAATTCGCCGGCAAGTAGTTTGCGGCGATGCTCCTGGCATTTTTCTTCACTCTCCTTGAGGAAGGTAACGTCCGAACAGGAGCCGATGAAACCCGCAAATACGCCGTCGCTTGTGGTATACGGACGCCCTTCATCCAGGAGCCAACGATACTCTCCGTCGTGGCGGCAAAGCCGGTATTGCAGGGAAAATGGCCGCCGAGCTTCGAAAGATTCGGTATAAAGAGCGAGACACTTCTCCAGGTCGTCAGGATGCACCCCCGCGGCCCAACCATCCCCCAACTCTTGTTCCAAGGTGCGCCCGGTAAACGCCAGCCATGGTTCATTGAACCAACTGCTTCTTCGACCCACTCCGGCGATCCAGAACAGGGCAGGCGAGACGGTGGCGACGGTCTGGAAAAGCTGACGAGACTCGCGCAGTTGATCTTCGGTAGCCCTCATGACGGAGATCTCCACGAAGGAAAGCACCGCGCCGGAAAACGTGCGAGGCCCTATTTTGTAGGGGACCACCCGCATCAGATACCAGCGGCCATCTTCCGTCTGGACTTCCCTCTCGATGGTGCGGTTATAGGCATGGACTTCGCGAACAGTTTCCAGGGGATCCACGTTCTTGAGGTAATGCGGGATATGGGTGAGGGGGCGGCCGATGTCACTGTCGAGAATTTTGAAGATGTCGAGAATCTTCTTGGAAAAACGCCGAACCTCAAGATTTTCATCCAGGAGCAGGTTCCCCACCTGGGTAGCGCTGAGAAGATTCTCCACGTCATTATGCAGTTCGGTCAGCTCGATGACCTTCCCCTGGTATTCCGCGTTAACGGTAAAGAGCTCCTCGTTGGTGGACTGGAGCTCTTCATTGGTGGACTGCAGCTCTTCGTTGCTGGCGAGAAGCTCCTCATTGGTGGCCTGCAACTCCTCATTGGACGTTTCCAGCTCTTCGATGGTAGCCTGGAGATTTTCACGGGTGAATTGAAGTTCGTGTTCCAGGTCCCGCATCCGCTCTTCCGCCTCCCTGGAGAGGTCATAGGTGAGAACCGGCTGGCTGGAATCCGCCGGTTCCGTCCGCTTTACCGGTTCGATGAAGATCGCCGTCAGGACATCCTGATCCTTTTTCCGGGAAAACGGTTTGATACGTAGATTCACGTAGCTGACACCGCTGTTGCCGGTCATTCGAATGTTGGAGAAACGGAGTTCCTGTTGACTTCGGAGAACCTTCTGGATGCCGGTGACCAGGGGGATCACCAGCTCCTTGGCCGCCATCTTGGAGATATCGTTCACCACCTTCCCCGTGGGAAGTTTGAAATACCCCTCCACATCCCCCACGATCTGAAGAAGTTCCAGATGTTCGTTGACGATGAGAGTCAGCGGCAGATAATCGCCGGTCACCAGGGTAAGAAACCTCTCCAGGATGCGATCCTCTTCGGTACTCTTCAGATTCCGACGAGGGAGCCCAAACTGTCCCTTGGCATCACGCATCCGGGTGTCGGTAGCAGCAAGGAGGTGAGCTGCATCCGGGATATGCCGCGATCGTCCTCGGGAGCGGTAAAACTTCAGCTTCGGCTCCAGAGTCTCGAAATAGTCCCCCATATCACCCACGGTCTCGCTGGTTCCCAGAAAGAGTATCCCCCCCGGTCTGAGTGAAAAGTTGAAAAAATCGAAGACTTTGAGCTGCAGTACCACCTGAAAGTAGATGAGCAGGTTGCGGCAACTGACCATGTCGATGTTGGTGAATGGGGGGTCCCTCAGCAGGTTATGCTGGGCAAAGACCACCATCTCGCGAATCGTCCGGGCGACCTGGAAGTTGTCGTCACGTTTGTAAAAATATTTGGCCAAGAGCCGGGGAGAGATGTCCGCGGCGATACTCTCCGGGTAGGAACCGGTTGCGGCGAAGTGGATCGCCTCCCGGTCGATGTCGGTGGCGAAGATCTTTACGTCCCAGGAAATTCCAAGCTGTTCCTGGCATTCGCGAATCAGTATTGCCAGGGAATACGCCTCTTCGCCGGTGGAGCAGGCTGCAACCCAGAAGCGTGCCTCCCGCCTGTTCGGAGCGGAAAAAATCGCCGGTAGCACCTTTTCCGCCAGGTGGTCAAAGGTGGCCTGATCCCGGAAAAAGCTGGTGACGCCGATGAGAAGCTCGCGGTAGAGAGAGTCCACCTCGCCGGGGTAGTTTTTGAGAAAGGCCACATACTCCTTGATGTCGTCCATCTGGTTGACGGACATCCGCCGTTCCAGGCGACGGGTCACCGTGCTTGGCTTATAATAGGTGAAATCGACCTTGCACCGCTCACGCAGCATGGAGAAGATCCGGGTCAGGCCGTCCTCGTCGTTAAGCAACGTTTCCGAGCGTTCAGACTTGACCACGTAGGGATGTTTGACATAGGCAAGGAGCTGCGCCGGCATCTTGCCCGGCGGGAGGATGAAATCGGCAAGACCGGTGGCGATGGCCGCACGCGGCATCCCGTCGAACTTGGCGGACTCCTCGTCCTGCACCATAACCATACCGCCCAACTCTTTCACCACCCGTACCCCCCTGGTGCCGTCGCTACCGGTGCCCGAAAGGATGACCCCCACCGCCTTTTCACCCTGGTCTTCCGCCAGAGAACGGAGAAAGATGTCGATGGGTAGATTGATTCCCTTGCTGTGATCCTGCTCGTTGAGAAGGAGATTGCCTTGAAAGATGGTGAGGGTTTTCTTGGGGGGAATCAAATAGATATGATTGGCAAGCACCGGCATGCCGTCTTCTGCTCGATGAACGGGCATCAGGGTCTTCTTGGAAAGAAGTTCCACCATGAGGCTCTTGAAATCCGGGGAAAGGTGCTGAATCACGATGAAGGCCAGACCGCTCTCCGCCGTCATGGCGGTGAAGAAGGATTCGATCGCCTCCAGCCCTCCGGCTGACGCTCCGATTCCTATATAGTGACTGGGTGAAACCGTTTCCGGGGCAACGGCAAGCATTTCTACCTGTTGTTTATTTGCGTTCACGATAACATTTTCTTCCACAGGGGGACCTCGATGCAACCAGTTCTGCATGCCGCGGCCGGAGCCGAATTGAACTAAACAGATGGCATGGGGAGAGACTCTGCGGTGGTTGTTACAAACAAATGTCCACCATCATCAATTTCGCAATAACATAGGCCTATATACCCCCATTAATTCGAAAATAGCAACGACATAACGTGGGTTCGCCAAGTTGACGAACCGTAGATATTTCGTTGATGGCAGGAAGGTGTCATTGCTCTCCTGGTGATGCCCACGCTCACTGGTACGCCCATAAGCGAAGTGTTGGTTTTCTGTACGGCTGAGTGTGGGACAAATTTCCACTTTGACGTTGCTTGAACCCGGCCGAAGAACAAACCATACTTTTGTTGATTTTTTATAATTTTTAGCGCATCATTCATGGATGCTTTAAACACTTCTTGCATATTCAGTTGCCAACAAAAGGAGGACTATCATGAGTGCAATCAAGACAGCAGTAATGGTGAGCATACTGTTTTTGGGAGGAGTACTGACGGTGGCGGATGCAAGCGTGACGTTGAACGTCGATCATGGTGCTGAAAACATTTATTTCACCGGTTCCGATTCGGGGTTAAGTGACGCAGGTGGAGTTTATTACCAAACTATATGGTCTAGCCACACAGGATCGGATTATGGGCCATCTTACATTATTACTCTTCCTGAGTATATGTTGGATATGGCTCCTGCAAATAACGCAGAGATAGGAAACACGTTACAAATTGGTTTCAGCTCATGGCTGGAGTTGACGATTATCAATGGTAACGCAGATCCAGGCTTGATTACGATTTTCGGCAAGGGACCCGACTATGCAACGGGTTACAATCAATTAAGTACTTATTACAAAGACCAATTGGAAAGTTTTTCCGGTCAAATTAATTTATTGCACGGTAGCGGTTTCTCTGCCGTTCAAATCAATCAAATACCGGCCATCCCTGAACCGAACAGCTGCATCCTGATCTGGATTGCTCTTGGAGTTATCGCTTTAGCTCGCGGC
>CAIUUR010000253.1 GCA_903902345.1 uncultured Geobacteraceae bacterium
CTGCCCCACCTGCGCCGGTGGTACAGGCGGCACGGTCGCTACGCTACCGGGATTTTGTCATGGTAGGGCTCATTCTGCGGCAACCGACTCTCTTTGCGGACAACTGGATCTATATCCACAGTCCCAATGTCATGGTGGGGCGTATCCAGAACTTCGGTAACTGGAGTCCGGATCTGGTGCCTGACCCCCAAACCTCGTCTCTTGGCATGGAGTATTTCTGCAACCGGGGCGATTCGACCTGGAGGAGCTCCGACGATGAACTGGTGCTACTGGCCTCGGAGGAGATCGAAACTCTCGGGCTGGCACGGCGCCGTGACGTAGCCTGGGGCACGGTGATCCGTCAGCCCAAGGCGTATCCGGTGTATGACGCCGACTATCAACGGCATTTGGGGACGATACGGCACTGGCTGACGAGCCTGGAGAACTTTCAGACGATCGGCCGCAATGGTCAGCACCGGTACAACAACCTGGATCATTCCATGCTGACCGGTCTGGCGGCCGTGCATCGGTTGCTGGGTGAAGGGACCGACCCCTGGCAGGTAAATACTGAAAGCTCGTACCATGAGGATCGTGAAGTGCAACGGAACAGCGGACCATGAACGATACCGCCATGGTGAGAATACGCCCCCCGCGACGGTGGAACGGCTTTGACTGGCGCGAGATGTGGGATCGACGCGAACTGGTGGCGGCAGTGGTTCGTCACGAAATCCAGATGCGTTACCGTCAGACGGTGTTGGGCGTTGTCTGGGTAATCGGTCAACCGCTGGTCACAACTCTGATTCTGAGCATCCTGTTGACTCGCCTGACCGGCAAGAGTCATGAGGGAATTCCGTACCCGTTATTCGTCTACGTCGCCATGACCTCGTGGGCCTATATCAGCCACGGCCTGACCAAAAGCGCCGGTTGTTTTGTCAGCTATGCCGGCCTGGTGAATCGCGTTTATCTGCCGCGACTGTTGGTGCCGCTCTCAGTTATTCTGGCCGCGTTGGTAGATTTCGCCGTGGCGTTGTTACTGCTCCCCGTCGTTATGGCGTACTATGGTGTGACGCCGTCCCTTACCATTCTCGCACTGCCGCTGGTGATCGCCTTGATGATTCTTACCGTGTTCGGCATGGGAATCTGGCTTGCCGTACTGAATGCCAAGTTTCGCGACATTGCCTATGCCCTCCCCTTTCTGTTACAATTGGGGCTCTTTTCCTCACCCATGTTTTACGGCAGCGACATAATTCCCCTGCCGTGGCGCTGGCTGTACGCCCTGAATCCGGTGGTGGGGATTGTTGAAGGGATGCGTTGGAGTTTATTGAACGGACAACCCGCGCCAACTGCACTGATGCTGATCTCCACCGGCGCGGCGCTGGTAATTTTGTCCGGCGGATTGTACCTCTACCAGCGTCGTGAACCAACTCTGGCGGATGTGATCTGACATGGACCGAGCCATAGCCGTACGTAACCTTTCCAAATGTTTTCCGAATAGTCGTGGCCAGGCGAACGCCTTGCGCGCCGCTCTTGAACAAGCGGCCCTGAAGCCGTTAACGCGGAGAACTAGCGGTGACGCTCCCGTCAAACAGCTTCGCTGGGCGCTGAACGATATTTCTTTTGAAATACCCCGTGGCGAGTGTGTCGCACTCGTCGGGCATAATGGAGCGGGGAAATCGGTGTTGCTGCGGGTACTGGCGCGAGTCATCCGTCCGACCTGCGGTGAAGCCGACCTCCAGGGGAGCGTTGGCGCCATGTTGGATATCGGTGTCGGTTTCAATCGTGATCTCACCGGCCGGGAGAATGTGTTTTTGCAAGGCGCCATTCTGGGAATCAGGAAACGTGACCTGGAACGAAAATTTCAGGAGATTGCTGATTTTTCGGGAATTGGTGATCTTATGGAGCAACCGCTGAAAAGTTTTTCCAACGGGACACAGGTGCGACTGGCTTTTGCCATAGCCGTGCAGTTGGAACCGGAAATATTGCTCATGGATGAGGTGCTTGCCGTGGCCGATGAAGAGTTTATCGGAACCTGTGTCAGGAAACTCACTGACTTTAAACGGGAGGGGCGTACCATTCTTCTGGCGTCCCACGACATGACCCTGCTGAATCAGCTCTGCAGCCGTGCGCTCTGGTTTGAACAGGGTAAGCTGATCTGTGACGGCCCCATGGCCGAGATCTCCACGCGCTACCATGCACACCATGACGGCATAGCGCCAACGCTGTCCCGCAGCTGACACCATGAACCCGATTGTGTCCGTGGTTATCCCCACCTACAACCGTCCCGAAAGTATCCGTAACTGTCTGGATGCACTGGCCCGGCAGACGCTGTCGCCGGAAACCTTTGAAGTTGTTGTCGTTGATGACGGCAGCCTGGTTCCCCTGATCCTTGATCCGGGGGAGTGGGCGTCCGCCTTTCTCCTCCGGGTGGTCCGCCAGGAAAACTCCGGCCCTTCCGGAGCGCGCAACCGGGGAGCGGCCGCCGCTCGGGGTGAATTTCTGGCCTTTACCGATGATGATTGTCTCCCCACCCCGGAATGGCTGCAACAGTTGATTACCACCCTGAAGGAGCATCCTGTGGCGCTGGTGGGCGGCACCACGTTTAACGGCTTGAAGAACAATCTCCCGGCCGAAACCAGTCAACTCATCATTGACATGGTCTATGAATATTTCAATTCCAGAACCACGGGTGCGTATTTTTTGGCCAGCAACAATTTTGCCTGTCGCCATGACGCCTATATCTCAGTCGGGGGGTTTGATGCCGATTTTCCCGTGCCTGGCGCCGAAGATCGAGAGTTTTGTGATCGCTGGCGAATGAAGCAGAGGCCGCTGGTCTGGGTTCCTTTCGCCCGGATGGAACACCGTCACCTCCTGACGTTCCGGAAGTTTATCAATCTTCACTACCGGTACGGGCGGGGCGCCTATCTTTACCATGCAAAACGGCGGAAGCGGAACTCCGGGACGATGGGCGAAGATTTCGGGTTTCATCGGGTGTTTATTTCATCCGTGCCTGGGAAGCTGTCCGGCTACCCGATGGTGGTGCGATTACTCCTCTCCGTATTGCTGATAGTCTGGCAACTTGCCAATGCCGTCGGTTTCTTTCGACAGGCTCTTACCAAATCATGACGGGAAAGACTGCGAGGGCGCGGGTGAAGAATTGGCGCCATGGCGCCGGAAATGCTCATCTTTGTCGAAGGGACGCCTGTGGGCGGAATATCAGGGGCGAGCCGGTATGCTGTTATGTGTAAAGTTATTGAGTTTTACCAGGACCATATCAGTTCTTATCTTTTTGCCTTTTTCATCGAGATGGTAAATAGTGTCGTACATGTCACCATCGTCATAAAGGAAATCTTCCGGAGAAGAAATTATAGTTATTCCTGCATTCTTTATCGCGCATGCTATTTTTTGTATGATGTCTTTATGAATCATGTAGTATTTTTTTTGCAGTGCGGGAAACATAAACAAAGTCGTTATGTTTTTGGTTTTGTTGTCTGAAGAAAAATCAGCGAGATATTTGATGGATGCATTGTTTATTTTGCCATCTATTGGATAACTGTCTATATGTTTTTGTTTTTTTTCATTGTCGTGCAGTATGATGTCGCCATGACTATTATACTGCGTCAGTGGAGATGACGGATTGTCGGTAATGACAAGTAGTGATTTTTCGATAGCTTTTGGTAAACATTTTATTGCTATGGTAAAAATATAACCTTGTATCCGTTTGTTTTGTTCCAACAGGTAATAAATTATTTCAGGTGCAGGATGAGTTAAAGCCATGGAATAGTCACCCAGTATTTCAGATGCTAAAAGCAGCTCATTATTGCCGCACAAAAAATTTCCGACAAAATGATGATACTCGGGGACTATGACCACGAGGTCATTGCGCTTGAGATAAGGTTTGACCTGATCCAGCATGAATTTGAGACCCAGGGCAGCCGTCAAACCCATGTTGATTACGGGTAAGCCTGTTTTCCGTGAAATAAGATCGCTATCAAGACCGTATACTATATTCGAACCGCCAACGAAAATTATTTTTGGTGAAGGTGTATTTTCAATCAGAGATATCTTGTTCAGCAGGGCAGGATAGTATGAATAGTTGTATTTTTCATAATCGTAGCTGTAGAAAAACAGCAACAAGTACGTCGTCGCGACCACTGTTGATAACAACAGCAGTTTTATCAACATGGTCGCAGCGTTTTTAAAAATTACCATAGATGAACATTTGTTTGCTGCCAAGAAATACTCCGTATACCAATATCAGCATCACTAACAGATAGTAGCAAAGCCATCTGAATCTGCCGTCAAAGGCGATTTTGACATATACTGACAGCTGTGGAAGAATAGCGGCTATTCCTGATAGGGTAAAGAACGTCAGAAGTATGATGAAATTCGGCTTTCCCGGCAACAATATGAAGCATAAATCCGTTGCTCCGTTGAAGTTGAAAATGTTTCTCAGGACGTACAGACCGTCAGTGAGTCCGGCTCTGAAAAAGATCCAGGTAAGAGCGACGATATTGAACGTTACAAACGTCTGCCAACAGGTAAGCAGTTGCCCTTTTTTTAAGCCGAACAGGGCATGGATTCTTTTTTGGTGAGGGCGGTAGTACGTGGACGCCGCAAGAAAAGTGCCATGGAGCCCCCCCCAGATGATAAAGCCGCTGCTTGCGTCATGCCAAATCCCTGAAACCAGGAAGGTTATGATGAGCGCCGCTGCTGTTCCCGCTTGTCCCCAGTCACGCCAGGACATCTGAAGGGGGATGAACAGGTAGTCCCGTAGCCAACGGGAAAAAGAGATATGCCATCTTCGCCAGAAATCGGCAAGAGATGTCGCTCGGTACGGTTTATTAAAATTTTCCATCAGATCAATACCGAACAAGCGCCCTGCTCCTCTCGCCATGTCGGTATAGCTGGCAAAGTCATAATAGATTTGCAGTGCAAAAGCGTAGGTTCCGATTATCAGTGGTAACCCGGTATAAGCGTGCACATTGTTGTAGATAACGTCGGCATAGAGAGTCACCCTGTCTGCCACCACCACTTTTTTGAACAGACCACAGGTCAGAAGCAGAAGAGCGGAGCGGGTGTTGCCGTAATCGAAGGTATAGGGTTTCTTGAGCTGGGGCAGCAGCTCTCTGCCTCGTTCAATCGGCCCCTGAAGCAGTTTGGGGAAAAATGCCATGTACAGGGCAAAATAGCCAAAATGCCTTTCCGGTTCCTCGCTATTCAGATAAACATCGGTGAGGTAAGAAAGGGACTGCAGTGTAAAAAAGGAAACGCCGGTGAAGATGATGGCGTTGGAAATGGTTATGTTCAGAGTCCCTATCTTGTTGACCCCGGCGCCCAGGAACGGCAGATATTTGAGCAGTACAAGAGTGGCCACGGCTGCGGTGACGCCGTTCACGTACCAGAGTTTACGCCTGATTCCACTCGGGAGTGCTGCCATACGGAGGCCACAGAGATAGCTGATGGCGGTTGTGAGAAAAAGCACGGCCAACAGATAGGGCGCCTTGAAGGTCGCATAGAAACCGTAGCTGGCGGAGAGGAGCAGGAGCCAGCGCCAGCGGTCGGGTGTAAAATAGAATGCCAGGTAGATGGCCGGTAGGAACAGAAAATAGGATAGGGAGTTGAAGGTCATAAAGAAATAAAACTCATCCCTGTTGCCGATACGTCTTTTTTCCGGGCAATGGTAGAGTACTCCAAAATCCGGGAAGCGTGATAACTCCGTGCGAGTCATTTTCAGAGCAGAGGTGATTTGCCCGGCGGCGGAATACGTGCCGGAAGGAGGTTCGCATGGTCATGGCGAAACGACTGATCGTGCCTGTTGGGGTGGCGTGATTCTCATTGAAACTACAGTAACATCGTTCTCAGACTGTTGTCAACGTTCATAAAATTAAGTACTTGCGAGAATTAATGAGATAAACAAAGGCTCATGTCATGAACTATCGTAGTGTGTCTCTGCTGTTTGTTTTTTCGCTGCTGGTCAGATTTTTGTTTTTTCCCTATTGGGGAAATCTTCCCCTGGGGGGAGACGAATCGTACTATTGGGATTTGGCATGCCGTATAGCCCGGGGAGAACTAATTCCTCAAGATATTTTCCTGCGTCCGCCGATTTGGGTCTACCTCCTCTCCATATCGGCGCTCTTTGCGGATAATCCTCTGTGGGGCCGGCTCTTTACAACGGTATTGGGAGCAGCGATACCTCCTTTGATGTATGTAGTGGGAACGCGAATTTTTTCTAAAAAAGTCGGAATACTTGCCGGAGTCCTGTCGGCAATCTACCCGGAGTTCATAGGATACTCCCACTATCTCTGGTCGGAAAATTTCTATCTGCTTTTCAGCTTAGTCATCACGTGCCTTTTATTTAAAAAACGGGAAGTCGAAGCATTCGGCACGAACTACTATCTGCCTTTTGCTGCCATGGGAATAGCGTTACTGATAAAAGAGACGGGTTTGCTTTTTTTTGTCGCCTCTCTTTCCACCTTGAAGCGAGCAGATATTTTGAGGCATCGCTGTATACCGGTTTATGCATTTTTGCTCTTTGCTCTGCCGGTAGTCATCTATTCGGCGTATGCCACCTACAGTAACAAGCGGGTGATTCTCGTTGCCGAAGCACCTTTTATAAACGCCAATGAAGCCGTGTACGGTCACAAGATATGGAAATTGACACGTGAAGAAAACAGAGAGCTCTTTTTGAAAGAGGTGCTTGTCGGAAAAGTGAAACATGCACTATATACTATCCCGAAACAATTCGCCAATCTTTGGACACCCAATTCATTTGTAATACATCGATTACTTGATGCGGAAAAATTCGGAAACTATGATATGCCTCATGCCCCGCTCTACGCAAATATCAGTGTTTATGCTTACTTGACCGTAGTACTACTCGGTTTGACCGGGATGGCTGTCAGTGATGCCTCACCATTCAAGACTTTTTCACTGTATTATCTGGTTTTTATTTCATTATCAGGAGCGCTTTTTTTTATGTGCTCAAGGTTTAGAATACCGGTAATGCACATCTTTTGTCTGTACACTGCCGTGCTGGTATCAGAACCGAAGAAATTAGTAACACTCAAAACCAGAGCTAAATGGCCATCAGGTGTCGTATTGGTGATATCCATAGCTCTGGTAGTAATTGTATCCGTCACTAAATGGAAAACCCTGGGCAGATGGGGATAGTCACAAAATAGCGTAAGAGATCCTGCTACCTATGCGGGATATCTCTTGAAACATGAGGGTCTCCATCAGGGGAATGCATTGCCAACGGTTCGAAGGTTCGGAGGAGTTTCGCTTCCCCTGCATCCACGTGACTTATGTCGACCTGCTTTTTGCTATGAAAAGCGTAGCGGTACGTCATGCGTCTGGTACCGTTGCCATACCTTTCGCCAAAATCCACCCCTGAGAGGGAAATCCTGGAACTGTAGAGTAACGCGATGACTCCCAGAAGCAGGTACCCTGCCAGGTAGCAGACGAAGGGGGTACGAAGTACCGGCCGGCGACGGACCATGTCGTCCACTGCGGTGAGAACCAGATGTACAAGAACGGGGAGAAGAGGGAGAAAGAGGCGGGGATCATAACCTGCCCAGATGAAGACGATCCCCGAATAGGAAAGGCAATAGAGCGGCAAGGGGAGGAGGCGTCCGGCTCGGAGAAGCAACGTTCCGCCGTAAAGGACCGCACCCAGAAAGAAGAGACCTGTCGGGTAGAATAATGAACGAAGTTGAGGGACCTTCTCCAGGGGGATATTGCTGAAGAGTGTCCCGAATTCAAGGAGTAGCCACTCCGTACTGTAAAAGAGGGTCCTCATGATCCCGTTACGATACGTCGCACGAAGGGCTTGCCCGTAACTGTCATTACCGATGAATTGCAGCTTATACCACCCCGTGCTCCGGGCAACGAGCCAGATGACGACGATGAGGATGGCTCCGGTGACCATCATCCCCACCGGAAATCGCCCCCTTTTGATGAGAAAAACGCGGAGGGGCGCATGGTCTCTGTGCAGGAATGCGGTGAGGGGAAACAGGGGAAGAAGGCTGAGACCGATTGTGCGGAACTGAATGGACATGACTGCCAGGATCGCCCCAGCAGCAAAACTCAACCACTTTTGTTTCCCTCCCTGATTCCAGAATGCCGTGACGAAATGTAGGGAGAGGAGCGAAGATCCCAAGTAGGGAAACTCGGTGAGGGGGATCGTCACATGTTTTATCATGACCCATGAGGCAAGGACCAGGAGTGCCGGGAGCCAACTGTTCACCCCATGGTTGCCGCCGATCTTAGACCAGGCGCGCAGAACCAGAAGTCCGATGAGGAGGAAAACAAGATTAAGAGCAATGAGGAGCCCGGAGCTTGCCAGATGCAGCTGCAGCAGCGTCTTGATGACGAAGGGGTACCCCGGTGGATACTGAGTGGGTTGTCCCTGGAAGAGATACCCCTTCCCCTCAAAGGCGGAGAGCGCCATGGAGAGGAGGACGGACGAATCCGTATTGATCCGCAGTGGTGAGAGGATCTGAAGCAGATATGCCGCGGCTACTCCCATGAGGTGAAAAGGGAGGAGTCGTTTCATCCTGCTGTTGAGCAAGAAAGCCCTCTTTGCGGTCACCGTCATCTCAGGCGGAAGGCTTGCGCGGCGGGCTCTGCTTGGGGGAAGGGTGAGCCAGGGTAGCAGCGGCTGCGGCGGCGCCGTCAAACGTGCGGGAGATCTTCAGCGCCGTCTCCACTTCCCGACGCCCCTCCTCCGTTCTTCCCACCTGCAGGAGCGCCACGCCGAAGTGATAATGATGCAGGGGATTCGAAGAATTTCCGGTGGAGGCGTCCCGTAACAGCGGCAGAGACTGCTTCAGCTTACCCTGTTTGAACCGTACCCATCCCATGGCGCCGACCACGTCGGGATCCTTGGGCCATGATTTTTTGTACGCCATCGTTGCCAACGCGACGGAGCGATTAAGGTCGGCGCCGTGATCGGCGAGGAGCAGTGCATAGCTACTCATGGCCGGGACATCCTCCGGCGCCCGTTTCAGCGCACCCTCATAGCTAGTTGTGGCCAGGATGTAATCACCCCTGCGGGCGTACAGATCACCCAGGGCCACAAGGGGGAAGGGAGAGCCGGTGTCCTGCTCCGTCGCGGCATTGAGAATGGCCAGCGCTTCTTTCTCTTTCCCGAGTTCCATATCTACCCGTGCCCGCAACACCATGAACCTGGTCCCCTTGGGTGACCGTTCAGCCTCGATGCCGGCCTCCTTCCACGACTGACATACCAGAAGCGACTCGATGAGCTTCACGCGGGCTTCGTCATGTCCCGGCGATTTTTTGAGCACGGTCCGGTACTCCTCCAGAGCAAGATTCATTCTGCCTGTACGGGCATAGATCAACGCCAGCAACAGGTGAGGTTTCGGTTTGTCCAGAGCCAACTCCGCCGCCTTGAGGGCCGATGTCAGGGCGAGTTCGGTATCTCCCAACCCGTTGAATGCCAACCTCCCCATCTCTTCATGAGCGAAGTACGAGCGCTGATTGATCCTGATGACGGTCTTATAGGAGTCCAGAGCTTCCTGCTTTGACCCCAGTGACCAGAACGAGCGAGCCAGTTGCAGATACGCCTCCTCATCGTCCGGATCGGCCTTGATAACCTTTCGCAGCTCCGCGATGGACTCCCGGTATTTTTTCTGTTTGTGATACTCCCTGGCCCTGGCCAGGTATGTTTTTGTCTCGCCCTTGAGGGGGATGAGATTGTCGCTCTGGACGTAGCAGATCCCCACCAGAAGGAGGAGTCCGAGCAAGCCGGCAACGGAGAATTTTTTGACACTCTTCCGGAGCCACCATCGATAAAAACGAACCCCGCTTGTTTCGGCGCCGCGGCGGTCTCGATAGTACCGCCAGGCGATGAAGAGATCAAGGAAGACAAAAGCGACAACCGCAGCGGGCGCCATCAATGCCCAGAGGGTGCCGTTGGAAATCCTGATCCGGCTGCTGAATTCCGGGATGACCGGACCGTACTGATACAGAAACAGGGATGACGTGACGGCCAGTGTGATCCCTCCGATGACAAGGAGTCTGGTCGCGCTTTTCTTAAACCACCAGCGGATGAAGGGTTTCCATTCGTGGCCACGGCTTCGTTGCAGACGGTAATGTGCCCGCGCCATCTGCAGGTCGACGGAGATATAGCAGGCAAGCACTCCGAGCATGATTCCCCAAACGAGTAGTGTTGACATCCTAGACCCCCTGGTCGTTACTGTTCGGATTGTGAGTACGGTCCTGTTTCGGGATAAGCCTGCTCTGAAACGGATCGGGAAATCCACGAAGTTCGGTGGCGATGAGAAACGCCGCCACCAGGACGACTCCGATTGCGCAAGCATGGAGCAAGGGAGGCACGGTTCCAGCCGTAGCAGCGCCGAAGAGAGCGGAACCCACCGTTAAAAAAATTACCAGACAATTTTGCACCACTATTGAAGATCTGTCGGGTGACGATTTCACCTTGCTGGTCGTCACATAGGGAAACTTCCTTCCGGCCAGGGCATCATAGAGCGCCTGCAGCATGACGGGCCATTTGGCAATGTGCATCAAACCGGCCCTCCAGTGAAGAGCTTGCTCGCTACCCGGGTCCAGGTAAAATTTTTGTCGGTATCTTTCCAGCAGTTGCAGGGTAGCTATGACAGTGGCGAATCTTGAGACCACCACGAAAGAGAACAGCTCCGGTGTAACCCCGCCGGCAAGCATGGCGAGCAGCAGGAAAAATGAGAGCGCCATTATGAGGCTTCTATGGAAATAGTTGAGACCATGCAGGAAGCTCATGATTCGTGACCCCATGGCGAGATTGCACGATAACTTGGGATAGTGCCGGATTTTGAGGTCAAGCACTGACCGTGCCCAGCGCCGCTGCTGCCTCAAATACGACGTCCAACCCACTGGTGTCAATCCGCGCGCCAGTATCTCGGGGACGTAGACCCCCTTCCATCCGGTGGCTCGGTAATGGGCCGTCAGCAGGAGATCATCCGCGTCATGCTGGGCGAACCCGCCCACCTCCCTCAATGCCTTCATGCGGTGACAGTTGTGAGAACCCAATATTATGGGGTATCCCATGCCGTATGCAGCCATCTGCACACAGGAAAAATAGTCGTAGGTCTCTTCCGCGGCGCCGCGGGCGACAATACTTGCCGACTGATTGTAGTAAACTTGAGGCGCTTGAACATAGCCTGTATCCGGATCGGTGAAATAACCCAGCGTTCTGAGGAGGAAAGATTTTTCGGGGATATGGTCGGGATCGAAGGAAGCCAGATAGTCGTAGTCATTGAAGCCGACGGCGTGAAGCCATGCTGTGACATTGCCATGTTTGCAATGGGATTTGAACGGACCGCTTTCGCTCTGAAACTTCGGGATATTTTTTCTGCTGAAATGACGCACCCCCAGGGTAGAGCATAACTCCTTTACCTGAGCGTCATCATCTTCATCGAGAACCCAGTTGTCATGGGGATACTCCAGATTGATCATTCCCCTCACGGTTTCCGCCAACATCTCCAGCGATTCAGCCCGGCCGACAAAGGTCGTAATGACGGCGGTCTTCAACCCGGGAGGAGGCTCCATGGGGAGCGGTCGTTTCATGAGGGGGAGGAGAAGCCATCGGCCGACTACATTGATGGTGGTCACCATGACCATGATGGAGATGACGCCGTAAAGGAGCGGATGGTTGCTCCACCCTTTCAGGGTAAACAAACAGGAAAAAAACCGGTAGAGCACCACGATATAGGCGCAGGTAAGGAGGGAAAAGGAGAGGTAGTCGTGACGACGGAACACCGATTCGTTGCGAACTCTTCCGGAAAGGGAGTTTTCTTCCATGAAACGGAGGATGCGCGGGTGCGCGGTCGCGCCGATACGGGCCACCTGATCGCAGAATTCGTCCGGATCCGTATCTCCGGAGGGGAGAGCGCCGATCGCCTCGCTGACAAAGGCGCAGGTTACGGGAAAAACCCCGATCCCGTCTATGCGGGCCGGCGGAAGATTCAGGACACCGTCGGGCCGTTGGTGAAGACAATGACGGTTGTTATCGAGTAGTTGTTCCAGTACCCGGCTCCAGCGGAGCGCCGGATCGTCGGCGTCTCTGGCGATGACCGCGATCCGGGCTCCAAGGGTGGGGTCGTCGTGGGAGATCCGTCCGGCTACGGCGTCGCTGAACGTGACGACGGCATCCCAGTACCTCCCCAGGCGCCGGAGATGGTCATCATGACAGGGGTCGTCGCCATGCATGATGCCGACAACGGCGACCCGGTTGGAGAGGAGCGGCGTCACACAGGAATGGCGCCAGTCATGGTTGGGAATGTAGACACAGGGGGCGTTTTCCTCCAGGTAGCTGATGATGGCGCCCCAGCGCCCACCCCAACCGGCGGTGGCGGGGACCGGCAACCGGACGAAGGTCAAATCCTCCGGCTGGGGAATCCGGGGCTCGGGGTCGGTCACCAGAACAGTATCTTCCTCGGTAAGGAGTATCCGGACCGCTACGTTTTCGGCTCCCAGAGCACGGGCCAGGGTTTCGGAAAAGTCGTTAATCCCTGAGCGGGTCCAGGCGGGAGCGCCGATGATGACGGTGATGCCGGCTAGGCCCAGGGGAGCGGGTTCCATGAGATCACGCAGCAGGCACTCTGCCGGCGTTTCAATCAGCCGCAGCTCTCGCTGAAAATCCCCGTAGTCAAAAAAACGGTTGGGGAAGCTGCCGACCCCCTCCTTCGTGAACAGGTATGTCAGGGGGAGGATGTCGAGACCGTCAATTTGTGCTGGTGGTTGATTCAGCAATCCCATCGGTCTCGCGTAGATGCAGTGCAACCTGTCATCAAAAAGCTGTCGGAAAAGCTCTGCAAATTTTGTTGTCCATCCGTTGCTGCCCGGGGAGATGATGGCGATGCGTGATCCCAGCGATTCGTCGGAGTCATGGATTCCGGCGGCAACGGCGTCACTGAACGTGACGATTGCATCCCAGTACCTCCCCAAGCGTCGAAGGTGGTCGCGATGGCAGGGATCGTCATGGTGGACGACGCCGACGACGGCCACCCGATGAGAGAGGAGCGGTGTGACAACGGAGTGGCGCCAGTCGTGGTTGGGAATATAGACGCAGGGGGCGTTTTCTTCCAGGTAGCGGATCACCGCACCCCAGCGCCCCCCCCAGCCGGCAGTACGTTCCACCGGGAGCGGGACGAAGGTCACATCGTCCGGTTGGGACATCCGGGGAGTAGAGTCGGTAACCAGGTCTGTATCTTCCTCGGTGAGGAGAATGCGGACAGATAGCTTCCCTGCTCCCAACCCGCGAGCCAGGGCCAGGGAAAAGTCGTTCATTCCGGAGCGGGTCCAGGCGGGAGCGGCGATGATGACGGTGATACCGCTCAGATCCTGGGGGAGGGGCTCCAGGGCGCTCCGCAGAAGCGTCTCCACCGGGAGTTTGATTCGCCGTACCTCCTGCTGAAACTCGCAATAGTCCACGAAACGGTTGGGAAAACAGCCGATCCCCTCCTGTCGAAACAGGTACTGTAGGGGGAGGAGTCCGATCCCCGCAACCTCAGCCGGGGGGTGATTCAGCTCCCCACGGGGCCGACAAAAGTTGTCGGGAGGATGATCCGTTGTGACTGCCGAAAAGAGCTCCAGATATGAGTCCACCATATTCCTCACGCCATAGGGTCCGGAGCGGACCGTGGCATGAGCCTGCCGAGCCATCACCTCCCGAAGCGCGGGGGAGTGTTGCAACTCCTCCAGGCGATCCACGAACCCCTCCAGATCCCCCACAGGGAGGATGAAGCCGTTTTCCCCCTGAATCACTAGGTCCGGGATCGCGCTGGCGATGTGGGACACCACCGGAATACACCCCCGCCCCATGGCTTCCAGCAGGGCGTTGGGCATCCCTTCAAACTCGGAGGTGAGGAGATAGACGTCCTGCTCCTCCAGCAGGGGGAGCAACCTGTCGTGGGGGATCACCCCAAGAAATCTGACCATTCCCGCCGCCACCAGATTCTCCGACGCCGCCCTGAGGAGAGCTTCGTCCGGACCGCCGCCGGCAATGGTCAACGTGATTCCGACCCCCCTTTCTGCCGCCCGGGCTACGATCCCGGGGAGATCAAGGATCCGCTTCTGTTGCTGCTTCAGGACGCCGTGGTAGATGGCCCGCAACGGCGCCCGGAGGTTGCCGCCGGTCCGGCGGGTGAGGGTGGCAGGGATCTGAACACCGATGGGAATGGTGGAGAGACGCTCCCGGAGCGTCGGATCCAGGAGTACCGTCTTTGCGGCGATTTGGCTGCTGGTGGCAACCACGGCATTCCAGTATCGGCCCAGCCTCGCAACATGGTCATAATGGAGCGGATCGTCACTATGGACGATTCCCACCACAAACACCCGGTTCGACAGCAGCGGCGAAACAGAGGAGTGGCGCCAGTCATGGTTGGGTATATAGATACAGGGCGCCTGGTTTTCCAGATAAGCGATGGTGGCGCCCCAATGTCCCCCCCAGCTTTGCCATGGCTCCACCGGGAGTTCCACAAAGGGGATGCCGGCTGGTCGTTCCAGTGGCGCATCGTTGGTGGAGACCAGGATGGTATGCTCTTCCGTCAGGAGGATCCGGGCATCCACCCCTCTGTCCAGGAGTCCTCGCACCAAGTTGACCGAAAAGACGTTCACTCCGGTCAACGTCCAACTGGGTGAGCCGACGATTACTTTTATGGCAGGGTTCAGCTGGTTACTCATGGCGTAGATTTCCGCTTTCACTGTTGCCCGGGTTGGGGGCGCCGCCGTCAACCAGTCGCCGAATTCTGCTCCGGTACGCTTCTTCAGAGACGGAGACCACAAAACGCTCCCTGATCCGTTTTGCCCCATTGTTACCAAATCGGGCCCGCTGCTCCGGGTTCGCCATGAGGGAGGCCAGGGCCGCGGCCAGGGCGGCGGCATCCCGTTGCCCGACGATGATCCCGTGAACACCATCTTCCATGACCTCTCCGATGGAGCCCGCGTTGGTGGCGACCACGGGAAGACCGCTGGCCATGGCTTCCAGCAGGGATGTGGGGATGCCGTCCTTGTCGCCGTATTCGGTCTCCACAAAGGGGGCCACATAGATATGGGATTGGGAGAAGATTTTTTTTATGGCGGTTTCTGTCTGGATTCCCGCCAGAACCACGGTATCGTTAAGTCCCAATTCATCTATCCGCTGTCGCAGCAGATCGCCATACGCTCGGGAGCCGGGATCGTTATCCGCTCCGCCGATGATCTGCAGCTTGGGACAGGGGGTAGCGCCACGCAAGATTCCCAGAGCCTCCACCAGGTAGACGAGCCCCTTTTTCGGTTCGATGCGGTTGACGCAGACCAGCCGGAAAGGGTCACCGGTTGCCGGATCATCATAGGGGGCGACGGGAGGGAAGGAGCTGCCATTGATGGCATTGGGTTTCACCACGAATTTCCCGTGGTGGGTCCCGGGGGCCAGCGCCACCAGCTCCCCCTTGATTCGTTCCGAGGTTGCCACCACCAGGCGGCACTGTTCCAGATGAAGCGGCACCAGCTTGAGTGCATAATCCTGCAGCATATGGTCGGCGTAGCAACTCACCCCGCGAGGGATCCCCAGCAGCATGGAGGCCACGTAGGCGAAGAGAGTCCCCTCGTAAAAAAAGTACGAATGGAGGTAGTCCGGCCCATAGGCGGCGGCCAGCTGGCTGAAGACGAATGCCTGTCGAAAGTGGTGGTGCCGCCGCAGTTCCAGCTCTCCCATGCCGGAAGCGGAACAGATATCTGCCACCAATTGTCCGACGGTTTCGGGGTAGCGCTGTTGAAAATAGCGGTAGGCCCGTTGGCAAACCTCGTCGGTCATGATGGCCCGGCGTCGGGAACGCCAGAGCGGCAGGAACTGACCAGGGAGGTTGGATCTCGTATCTTCCCTGCAGTAGATGAACCTGACCCTGAACCGGTTACGGATCAGATCGGTCAACTCCTGATAAACGAATGTCTGGGAGTAGATGGGAAAGCTCCAGCAGGCGGTGGCCAGCACCCGAATTCTGCCGGAATTTCCGGGAAGGATCCGTGCCAGCAGTGATTCCGTTCTCAGCCGGAGAAGCTGCAGTTCGTGCAGGATGACGGCCAGGGTAGCGATTCCCCGGACAACCATTCCGCATCTTATCCCCGTCATGGCGCCTCCCACCGATGGTGCATCCGGACCAACCCTTTAATCTCACCGGTCTGCCGGACCCTGAAAGGAGCACGGGATTCGGCGCCGAACAGTTTTACCCCCTGGGAGTCACAGAAATAAACATCGACGCCATACTCCCCGGCCAGCAGGGGAAGTTCTTCCAGGACAAACTTGATGCCGTACTGGTCGCCCCCAAGGTGCTCGAGGAGTGTGGTATCCATGGCGGTGGTCACGCCGTAGCAGCGGACCTTGTCGTTGCGGGAAATCATGACGCCGAGATGAATCCCCTGCTCCCACGTCACTGGATCCAGCCTGGCCGTTACCCTGGCGGTGAGGCTGTCGCCGGAGGAGATGGCGCCGTTACGGATATCTCCGCCAAGGGTGACCTCCAGGGTGTGAAGAGCGTTGGAACGTTGCACCGGTTGCAATGGCGCAGGAGGTTGTGGGGGCTCGGGACGCTTCAGGGAGTCCCGGTAGGCCTTGACGACCCCCCTCACCTCCCCCGCCAGTTCGATCCTCCCGTTGCGCAACCAGACCGCCTGATCGCAAATCTCCAGGATCGATGGGAGATTGTGGGAGCAGAAGACCATGGTGTTACCCTGGCGGCGAAACGACATCATCCGTTCCTGGGATTTTTCCCGAAACTGTTGGTCACCTACGGAAAGTACTTCGTCCACCACCAGGATATCCGGTTGCACGGAGATGGCCAGAGAGAACGCAAGTCGGGCGAACATCCCTGTGGAATAGCTCTTCACCGGACGCTGGATAAAATCCTGCAGCTCGGAGAATTCTATGATTTCGGGCAGTATTTCCGCCGTCTCCGCCGCCGTGAGCCCTCGCGCAGCGCAGCCGAGTCGGATGTTGTCCAGGCCGGAGAGGTCCGGGTGAAAACCGGAGCCGAGTTCCAGTATGGCCGAAACACGGCCGTTGCGGTGGAGCGTCCCGCAGGTGGGAGCCAGTGTCCCCGCCAGCAGTTGCAGCAAGGTAGTCTTGCCGGAACCGTTGCTCCCCACTACTCCCAGGACCGAACCGGCGGGAACGGAGAGGGTGACGTCCTGGAGAGCCCAGAAGGTCTCATGACGTACTACCCGGAACAGTACTTCCAGAAGACTATCCAGCGGCTTCTCATAGATCTTGTAGGCTTTTCCCAGCGCTACTGTTTCCAGGGCGCTCATCAGATGAAATCCTTGGCCCTATCCAGCATCTTGCGAAAAAACCAGAGGCCGGTCAGGGCCGCGGCGGCGGCAAAGAGGGCAACCGGGAAAATTCCCGGAAAGGGATTGCTTCCCTGCAGGATGACGGCCCGGTATGCCGTAGTGAGGTGAAACAGGGGGTTGAGTTTGAACAGCGGCAACAGTGACAACGGGATGGTGTTGGCCGGGTAAAATATCGGAGTCACAAACAACCATCCGGTGATCATCAGTCCCAGCAGATGGCCGAAATCGGAAAAAAACACGGTGAGGATGCTTACCAGCCAGGCCAGCCCCAGCGTCATGACCACTCGCAGGGCGATTAAGAGCGGCAGGAGGAGTATCCATAACGACAGATTAACTCCCGAGGCGACGGCATAGAGCAGGAGCAGAGTCAGGCCGATGAGCTCCGCAACCGTGGCGCTGAGTACGCCGACCATGGGGAGTACCACCGCCGGGAAAATGACCTTCTTCAGCAGGTTCCGGTTTGCGGTGAGCGATGCGCTGCCCCGCATGATCCCTTCGGCCATGGCGGTGAAGGGGAGGTTGCCGCTGAGCAGGAACAGGATGAAACTTCCCCGGTTAACCTCATGGCCGACGCGCACCTTGAGGATCGTGGCGAAAACAGTCGTATAGAGGATGAGCGAGAGCAAGGGAAGGAGAAAGGACCAGCTGATTCCCAGCACCGATCGGGCGTAGCGTACCTTGAAATCCCGCCGGACCAGGGTGATCAGCGGATACCAGTGACTGAGATACTGCCACTTCAGCCGGGAGGAGGCTGTTTCCCGGTTGTCCGGGTGGCTATTTGACACACTCCCTCTTTTCCTCGGTAAAGTATTCACGGCTGTTCCGTCTGTCGCGCGGGGATATGTTCCTGACGGAACCGGGTTATCCACTCCGCGTTGAGATCATCTCTCTGACGCTTCAATGTAACTGTCGCAGAACCTGATTCGGTGAGAGGTGACAAGCCGAGATACTTCAGAATCCGTTTCAGTTCACGTTCAGGAAATTGTTCCAGCTGCTCATACGTCAAGCTGAGCGGGGTAATTCCCGAATCGCTGAAAAATTTCTCCCAGTATGCTTCCTGTTGTTCTATCCTGCTGAGACAACGGGCGATTTGTCGGTATTTGTAGGTCAGGATGCTGTTAAGCCCCTTTTCAGTTCGCTCCACCACCTGTTTGTACTGTTGGTCTGTCCAATCAGAGGGTTTTGTTTCGAGGACGTAAGATTCGAATTCCAACCAAAGATTTGACTGTAATGCTCTGGAGAAGGAAACCGCCTGAGCTAATTTGTCTTTCCGAACAAGATAGATATAGTGCAGATTCGGCATCACACTGCGTAACGCCCCTTCCAGCGACGATTGCCCAATTCCTGGCACCAGTCTCAATTTGTCCAAAATAGTATCAACTTGGTCTCCCAGGATTTTTACCCCGAAAACACCGTTGGTGGAAGATCCCCGTTCCAGTATCTCGGCGAGATACTTTTCAACAGACTCTCGTGATTCATTATCGGGAGTACCGGGATTTGTCTCTCCCGCAAGCGCTGATATGTGCCACTGGGCAAAAAACTCATCAGGTTTTCCTGCTATGGTGGTTCGTCTAAGAAGATCGCAAAGGAAATTGCTTCCACTTCTCTGAGCTGTACAAATAGTATACGAAAGGGTTGGCAGCATGGTTCTCCCGATTATGTTGTATCGGATTGTCAGATATAGCGGAATCCTTCCCACAATTTTTTTGTCTGAGGAAAGCGCTTCACCACAAACTCATAGGTTTCGCGGTAGTGCGCGGCTATAACTCTTTTGATCCCTTCATCAAAGGAGAGTTTGGGTGAAAAGTTGACGATCTTGTTTCCGAAATCACTGTCCGTTTCAACTCCCAGGAATTCCGACAGCTTGACAATTTTATCAGTTTCGAACATCTCCTCGTAGATGCCGTAATAGATATCATCAGGAGCGAAAGCGAATTCCAATTCTTTTATTGTCGCATCGTATCTGGTTCTGAATTCGCAGGATCTGTTGCCATATATTTTCCTGATGTAATCGTTATGATCTACATTTTTATCGATAAAACCCCTATGTTTATTCATGGCGACCAGGCTTGAGCACCTGTTCACCGGATCACGCATCAAAAAAACAACTTTCGTGGTTATCCCGTATTTCAGGAAGCTGTTTTTAATTTCTAAAAGTATGTTACGGTTGAGGCCGGAGTAGGCAGGAGTTATATCAGATGTTATGGTTATTCCGGGCGAATCCAGTAATGATCTGAAATAGTAGAAATAATACCACCTGCTCTTTTGCATCAACCATCTTTTTCTCGTTTCAATCGGAGGGAGCGGAAAGGTCATCTTTACCTCAAATGGCTTTTTACATTCAGGAATATATAACGCGTCCCAAACGTGGTA
>CAIUUR010000254.1 GCA_903902345.1 uncultured Geobacteraceae bacterium
AGTCGGTATCACCCTTGGCAAGCTTGCCCAGGCTTCCCACCAGTTTTTGAGTCTCATTATCCTGATATTCGGTAATCTTGGCGGAAAGGCGGAGGGCTTTTTTCATTTCCGTCTGATCCGTCACAATCTCGAAGGCGCCGATGATCTCACCGGCCTCATTTCTCAGGGGGACGGCGGTGTAAGTGACGTCAAGATCGACGCCACCGGAGGGATGCGCGTCCGTTTCCCCAAAGGAAACTTTTCCATCCGATATGGCGCGTTGACAGGCGCACTTCTCCGTACGGCAGTCGGAGGTCTTGAAGTGGTCGTAACATTTGGTTCCCATGACCTCTGAAGGGGTCTTGCCGCCGATTTTCGCCGCGATCTCGTTCATGTACGTGATCGTGAAATCGTTGTCGATGATCATGGAGGGGGTCGGCATGGTGTCAAGAAGCCCCACGAGGCGATCGACCGTGGCGTTGACCCCCCGGACAATTTTTCGGAAATCGCCGGAATGTTTCGCTTCATCGGCGCGAATCGCCAGTTTTCCCGCCACTGCCGCCCGGGAAAGCATCGTGGAGTCGGCCACAAGGGCATTAACGTTGTTGATACAGTTATTCAGGTTGAGTTTGATCTTGTTGAAATCACCCCGATACTCCGCCGTGATCTTGGGGGGGATATCCCCCTTGGAGATCCGGTCCACGTACTCCGCCGCCACGCTCAGGGGGCCGATGACGGCATCCAGGGTTTCGTTGAAGCCGACCACGATGCGCTGGAAATCCCCCAGGTGCCGGGAGGGGTCGGTCCGTTTGGTCAGGTTACCGGCCAGGGCGGCAGCGGTCTGATGATCCGCGTCCACAATAAGGGCATTGATGTTGTCGATGCAGTTGTTCAGGTTCAGCTTGATTTCGTTGAAATCGCCACCATATTCCGCCGTGATCTTGGGGGGAATATCCCCCTTGGAGATCCGGTCCACATACTCGGCGGCCACGTTCAGGGGGCCGATAACGGCGTCCAGGGTATCATTGAAGCCGGACATGATCTTGCGGTAATCCCCCTGATGCCGGGAGAGTTCCACCCGCGACTCCAGTCGACCGGCCACGGCGGCCTGGGCCTGGAGATCGGCGTCGGTGACCAGGAGAGTGATGTTGTCGATGCAGTTGTTGAGATTGAGTTTGATCTCGTTGAAGTCTCCCCGATAGCTGTCCCTGATCTTGGGGGGGATCTCCCCCTTGGAAATTCGATCCACGTACTCGGCAGCCATATTCAGGGGGTAGATGATGGCGTCCAGGGTATCGTTGAAGCCGGCTATGATCTTCCGGAAGTCACCCTGATGTCGACCGGCGTTGGCGCGACTGGATAATTTCCCCTCAATAGCCGCTTGGGCCAAGCCATCGCCATCGGTGATGAGGGCATTGATATTGTCGATACAGTTGTTGAGATTCAGTTTGACCTCGTTGAAGTCACCCTGATAGTTTTCGGTGATCTTGGGAGGAATATCACCCTTGGAGATCCGGTCGACATACTCCGCCGCCACGTTAAGGGGGCCGATGATGGCGTCCAGGGTTTCGTTAAAACCTATCACGATTTTCTGAAACTCCCCCTGGTGCCTGCTTGCGTCGGCCCGGGAGGCCAGCTTGCCGGAGACCGCGGCTTGGGTCAACAGCTCCGCATCGGTCACCAGCATCCGGATGGTGTCCACCATGGTGCTCATGGCGACGATGAGGCTGTCGTCCCGTTGTCCTTTAATATCGATCTCCATCTCCAGGTCACCCGCCGCCACCTTGTGGGCAATGGCGACTACATCCAGAGGATCTCCACCCAGCTGCGATTTGACGTTACGCCGGATGAAGAAACCGATAGCCACCGCCAGAAAAGCGCCGATCACGGTAAAAATGATCATGAATCGTGCCGTCGTCTCCCCCTCTTTGCGGTTGGACTCGGACTTCAGCTTGGCCTGCTTCACCTTGGCATCCACCAACTGGTTCAGGCCATCGTAGGCGCTGATGCCGTAGGTATGCACGCCTCCCTTCATGAGGACCTTGACGTCGTCATCCTTCCCCTGGGCGGCCACATCCAGTAACTTGCCCAGCTCCGTCTTGTACCCTTGCCAGGCGTCGGTGAAGTTCTCGAAGTGCGAACGCCCCTCCATGGTAAAGATCGTTTTTTCCAGGGAGAGTGCATCGGCGTCGATTTTCGCCAGCAGCTCCTTTATGGTCTTGATTTTGGCCGTGGTTTTGGACTCCTCCGGATCCAGCACCATGTCCCGCACGTTGATGCGTATCTGCAGATAGGAGCAGGTCATATCCTGCAGCGTCGCCAGCGGCGCCGTGATCTTCTCGTAGACCATGGTATCATCGGCGTTATTCTCGTAGATGTTGCGAATCCCGATCACACCGATGATCACGGCGAGGAGGGCCACGGTAATGAAACCGCTGAACAGTTTCGTGCTGAGTCTCAGATTGTAGTACCACTTCATGCCGAATCTCCTTTGATCCATCGTTTCCGTCACCTACGTTCAATTGCGCCCGATTGCACCCTTCTCCTTGCACCCTACGGTGAAATGATTTAGGATACACCCGCTTGCATACCAGTTTCGGAGAAGACCGTGCTGCCACTCATTATTCTCATCATCTGCTCCTACCTGCTGGGCTCCATCCCCACCGGGCTCCTCCTGGCCAAGGGGGCCGGGGTGGATATCCGTACCGCCGGCAGCGGGAACATCGGCGCCACCAACGTCTACCGGACCCTGGGACGAAACATCGGCATCCTGACTCTCCTGGGGGACTGCCTCAAGGGATTAATCCCCGTTCTGGTTGCCCGGCAACTGGGGATGGGTGAAGCGGGGATTGCCGCCGCCGGGACCGCCGCCTTTCTGGGCCACGTCTATACCGTCTTCCTTCGCTTCAAGGGGGGGAAGGGGGTCGCCACCGCCTTGGGGGTCTTTCTCGGGGTATCTCCCCCCAGTGTGGGTGTCGCCCTGGTGCTCTTCATCGTCGTGGTGGCGATCCGGCGCTATGTCTCCCTGGGCTCCATGGTTGCGGCCGGGGCCATCCCTTTCCTGATCTTCCGGCTGGACCGGCGCCCCCTCGTCGTCGCCATGTCCGTCATCATCGCGCTCCTTGTGGTCTGGAAACATCGGGAAAACATCTCCCGCCTCCGTGCCGGAACCGAAAGCAAGTTCAAGGCGTGAAAACGGTAACTCCCCTCTTCTTCCGGATGCTCTCCCTCTCCATCCTCCTCCATCTGGCGCTGGCTCCGTTGATTTACCTGCCGGGGAAGCGAAGCGGTGGTCTCCCCGTCCCCTCCGCCTTGGGAGTAGATCTGAGCACGATACCGTCACTCCCCAGGTCACTCCCCCAACCGGAACCGATTCCGGAGAAGGCCTCCCCGGCGGAACCGGAGTCGCCGACGGTCCCTGAACCGCCGATCACGACTCCGGCGACAGAGGCGGAAAAACTCGACAGCGACGTCCGGGAGGCCATCGCCGGCGGCAGGGAGCAACCGGAACTTTTGGAGCAGTCATCCCTGGGATTGGGACTCTCGCTGGGATACTTCAGCAGCCTGGCCGAGGGGAGAACACTGCGGGACGACATCAAGGAGTACTATTTCACCCTGCTCCGAAAGGTTAACGAGCAGTGGTGGCTGGTCGGCGCCGGAACCGTTCGCACCCCCCGCATCCCGGTCCTCACCGTGGTCCTCAACCGCAACGGCGAACTGCTCAATCGGGTCATGGAGCAGAGCTCCGGTGACCCGGAATTTGACCGGAAGGTCCTCCAGGCGCTGGACGGAGCAACCCCCTTCCCCCCTCTCCCGCCGACCTACCGGGAGCAGTACTTCACCGTCCCCATCCGGATGGTCCCTCCCCTCAATCTCCTCCTGGGTGGAGGGGAGTTCAAGGGACACCCCTGAGACAGTGAGACACCGGGGAGGGTAGGTACGTTACGATTCCCTGGGCAGATACGTCTTGCCACCGGCGCGCATCTCATGAGAGAGAGGATCACCCGGATCCCGCAGCCACCCTTCCCGGAAGGCCTCCCAATTTTTTGTTGCGGCGGGGAACGGATTGACGTTACAGTCACGCCCCATCAACCGCTCCACCCTTCCCAGGATCTTTGCCTGCAGCGCGGTACGCTTGTAATCTCTACTGTTCATGATCTTCCTCGATGCCAGTAAGATCCCACAGATTAAAACACTGTGCCAATTTAGCACTTATCCGCAACGCAAAATTAAGAATCATCCTCAGCATGGACAAAAATACCGGATGACTATAACCTATTCGCAACGGATACCCTGTGATATTTTGCCTGAATCATTTTCGGGAAATTGCTTAAATTGCTGTAGGTATTTTCAGTACAGATAGTGATATGAGGGAATTTTCCGCAAAGAAGACACAATAGCCTTTAGTGCGAATCACCTGGCGAGGAAGGAGAACGTTACAGGGAGGGGGAGTGAATATGAGGTCATGACAAACTATTTTCCAAAACATACCGAGTCAGCTCGGCGTTGCTTTTCATACGCATTTTCTGCAAGATGCGGGCGCGGTAGGTTCCGACGGTCTTGACTCCCATCCCCAGCTCATCGGCAATCTGCTGAGGCTTGACGCCGCCGGCAATCTTGCAGAGCACCTGGTATTCGCGAATGGAGAGTTCATCATGCAGCGGTTTTTCGTTGTCGCCCCCCAAACCATCGGCGAGAGCCTCGGCCAGAACCTGACTGACGTAGCGTTTGCCCAGCGCGATTCTCGACAGAGCGTCGAAAAGTTCATTGGCGGCTCCTCCCTTGGTGAGGTACCCCGCAGCGCCGGCCTTGTACGCCCGGAGCGCGAACTGTTCCGCAGGGTACATACTCATGATGAGAACCGGCAGCTTCGGTCTGATCTTTCTGATATCCATGAGAACTTCAAGGCCACTACGTCCCGGTATGGAGATATCGAGAATAACCAGATCGAACTCAAGTTCCTGAACCTTCTTCAGCGCCTCGATACCATCCGCAGCCTCATGGGAGACCACGAAATCGACGGTTTTGGCGATCAGCCTCTTGAGCCCCTCGCGAAAGATCGCATGGTCATCGGCAATCAACACTTTTTTCATGGCAGAGATCCTTTTTCAGCCATGCCATCCGATTCACGGATGGCAGCCTTCAGACAGGCGCTAGATACTACACCTACTTCTTCGGAGGGACAATGAATATTGATACCCGTACGACCAAAGCCATGGCGCCACGCCTGACCGGCCTGCGGATTCTCGTGGTGGACGACAGCCAAATAAACCGATATGTGGCCGAAAAGGGACTTTCCCGTGAAGGGGCCGACATTATGGTAGCCAACGACGGCAGGGAGGCATTGGACGCATTGAGGGAACGGCCCAACTACTTTCATGCCGTCCTGATGGACGTACAGATGCCGGTGATGGACGGGTTGAGCGCCACCCACGCCATCAGAAACGAGCTGGGGTTACGGGAGCTCCCCGTGATCGCCGTTACCGCCGGCGTCCTGCAGGAGGAACGACAGAAAGCGCTGGACGCCGGTGTCAATGACATCCTCGACAAGCCGTTGGATATGGAAAAACTGGTACAACTCCTCCACCTTCTGACCCGCTCCGGGCCAGGGAAAAGGTCATCACCCACCTCAGGAGCGGAAGTAACGCCGCCGTCACGGAATAGGGATCCGGACTTTCCCGTCATTTCCGGCATCGACAGTTATAAGGCCGCTCAGGCCCTGGCCCACGACCGGGAACTGTTTTTTGACCTGTTGCGACAGTTTGTCACCGAGAGTGGAGATACCGCCCAGCGAATCCGGATCGAACTGGCGCAGGGAAGCCGGGAAGCCGCAACCGTTCGCCTCCACTCCTTCCGCGGCGCACTGGGGCTGGTGGGAGCGGAGGAACTGACCCGGAGCGCCCTGGGATTGGAGGAGAGCATCCGGAACAATCTACCGGATAGCACCTCCCGGCTGGACGCATTCGACCTGGAGTTTGCCTCGCTGATCCAGGCAATTCTCCCTTGGCTGGAATAACTGATTGCAGCTAGAGAATAGTCATCCCGTCCACGACAAGAACCCCCTTCTCGACAATAACCGCCCCCTTGATGGTGGTAGTGCCGGCGCTCCGGGCCGCGAACCGTTCGCCATACCCCCCCTTGAAGGTTATGGTCTTGGGCAGATTCAGATGTATCACCCCTTCGGGCAGGAGTCCATCCCTGGCAAGAATAGTGTCGATCCCGGCTGCGACGGTGTAAGCTTCGGCGACGCAGGAATAGGGCGCGCCCCCCCCCGCAAGGCGGATGGGGAGGTTCTCTGCCGTGTACTGAAGTTTGAAGCGAGCCGTGTATGCCGGAAAAGCCGGATCGATATGAATGTAGTGGGTGGCGGCCCCGCCATCGGACCAGCTGTCAAAGAGGTAGCGGCTCCCCGGGGCTCCACTCTGGGGGGAGGAGGCGCCGACATAATGGTCGCTCCAGGGATCCCAGGCAAAGGTATGAGGCGCGGTGTAGGAGGCCCCGTCAACCATGACGGTTCGTCCCGGCGGATCGCTCTGAATCGTGACAAGCTGCCGGAAGACCGCGTAGGCTGACATCCTCTGATCCATGGTGACGGTGGTTTCAGCGGCATAGGGATCGGCCACCGGGCCGTAAATCCAATAATCGAACTGATATCCGGGGTCCGGGATCGCCCGGAGAGGAACTACGGCGCCGGGAGGATACCAGTTCCCATCGGGGGGGGTGACAATGCCGCTCCCCACACTGACACAGGTATAGAGTTGATACTCGGTCATGAAGTTTGCACTGTACGTGGCGGCTCCGGACGGGACGTTGATGGAGTGGCTCACGGCGCCACCGTCAGTCCATGAATCGAAGCTGTAGCGGATGTCCGCCAGGGGAGTCTGGGGGGTAGGGGTATCCATGGTGTGTCGACTCCCCTCCCGCCAACTGAATGTCTGCGGAGTCGTATAGGGTACCCCGTCAACAATAACGGTGAGCCCCGACGGGGAACTCTGCACTGTCACCGGGGCAAGATCACTCCTTCTGTCGAATTTCTGGATCCGGTTATTGGCCGAATCCACCACGTACACGTTGCCGCTACTGTCCACGGTCACCCCGGTGGGGGAGGAAAACTGCGCCGCGCCGTTTGCCAGGCCACTCCCTTCGGAACCCCATAAGGTCAGAAGGTTGCCCGATGAATCGAACTTCTGAATACGATGGTTCCCCTGATCCACCACATATACGTGACCACCTCCATCAACGGTTACTCCCGCGGGCCCACTGAACTCCCCCGGGTCGCTCCCGCTACTCCCCCAGGAAAGGAGGAACCTCCCGCTGGAGGAAAACTTCTGAATCCGCTGGTTGCCGAAATCCGCCACATAGACATTGCCGCCGCTGTCCAGAGCGATTCCCGCCGGGGAATGAAACTCCCCCGCACCGCTTCCCGAGCTCCCCCAGGCAAGAAGGAACTTCCCGCTGGAGGAAAACTTCTGGATCCGGTGATTGCCTTGATCCGCCACATAAACATTCCCGCCTCCGTCCAGGGCGATTCCCGCCGGAGCATCGAAATCCCCGGCGTCGTCCCCATAATCCCCCCAGGAAAGGATGAATTTTCCGGAACTGGTGAACTTCTGGATACGGTGGTTATCCTGGTCCGCCACATAAACGTTCCCGCTGCCGTCCACGACAACTCCGGCGGGGTTATCGAAATCCCCTTCATCGTCGCCATATCCCCCCCAGGAGTAGATGTACGTTCCGGCAGCGTCGAATTTCTGGAGTCGGTGGTTGTTATAATCGGTCACATAGACATTCCCCCCGCGGTCCAGCGCCGCGTTGTAGGGATAACTGAGCTGTCCGCTGCTGCTGCCGTAGAGTCCCCACGACGCCACAAATGTGCCGTCGGCGGCGGTCAGCTTCTGTACCCGACCATTGGAACTGTCCGCAATGTAGAGATAGCCGGCGCCATCGACGGCTATCCCGCTGGGGGAATCAAACCGTCCGTCACCGGAACCGTATCCCCCGGAGCTATCCACCCAGTTGCCGGAAGCATTGAACTGCTTGATCCTGTTAGTGTAACTATCGGTCACATAAAGATGCCCGGAACCGTCAACAGCGATCCCGGTGGGGGAATAGAGCCCCCCGTTGCCGGAATCCGAGCCGATGCTCCCTAAAAAAGAACCGTCGGCGCTGTTGAACTTCCGGATACGATGATTCCCGTAATCCGCGACGTAGAGAATCCCCCCCCTCACCGCCAGCTGCCGCGGATCGCTCAACTGACCGTCACCGCTCCCCGGGGCGCCGAAGAGCGCCAGAAATGTCCCGTCGGCGGCAAACTTCTGGATCCGGTTATTTCCGTTATCCGTCACATAGACCATGCCGCCACCGTCCACGGCTATTCCCAGGGGTCCGCTGAACTCACCGCCATTGCTCCCCGAAGAACCGAACGCGAGGAGGAACTCCCCATCGGCGGTGAATTTCTGCACGCGGTTATTTCCCGTATCAGCCACGTAAAGATTACCGTCACCATCCAGGGCGACGCCGGAGGGAGAATTGAACTGTCCCACTCCACCCCCGCTCCCCCCCCAGAGCGCCAGCAGGACGCCGGAGGTGGCATCGATTTTCTTGAGGGAGTTGCTAACACTGTCCGTCACATAAACGTGACCGGCGGCATCCGCGGCCATCCCTGCCGGGCCATCGAACTGGGGGGGCCAGGCCCGTTCCAGCAGATAGTTGTCCCCGCTTACCACCGTAAAAAATGCGGTATAGGTTACCGGTCCCGATAACGGAACCGTAACGGTGTGACTCATGGCTCCGCCGTCGGACCAGGTGGCAAAGGTGGTCCGGAGCCCGCCGGTACTCCCCTGGGGGGAAGTAGTTGCAACCGTATGGCTGCTTCCCGGCGCCCAGTCAAAGCTTTGGGGCGCGGTGAGGGTGGTTCCGTCCACGACCATGCCGAGTCCCGGCGGTGAGCTCTGCAGCGTGACGCTGACGGTTTCGATCTTGGTGAAATACGCCCCCACCGATTGCGCCCCACCCATGATGACGGTTGTGGCGTCACTTCGTGGGACGACCACCGTCCCCCCCCACTGGTAGAAGCGGTACCCGGGATCGGCAAGGGCGCTGAGGGGAACGGAGGTACCTTCGTAATACCAGTTACCCGTGGCGGGGGTGATGCTCCCCTTGCCGTCGTAGATGTCGGTCGTGAGCTGATACTGGGTGGCGAAGGTGGCGATGTAGGTGGCGGCTGCGGAGGGTGCGGTCACAGCGTGACTCCTCTCTCCGGCATCGGACCAGTTGTCGAAAAGGTATCGGGTATCCGAGCTCCCGACGATTGCGGCCGACGTCAGCAGGTGGCTGCTTCCGGGTTCCCAGTTGAAATCCTGGGACGCAGCATAGGAAATGCCGTCGACAGTAACCGGCACCCCCGGCGGGCAGGTAGAAACGACGAAAGGAACCAGGTCACTCCTGGGGTTGAATTTCTGGACGCGGTTATTCCCCTGATCCACGGCAAAAAGAGTGCCGCCGCCGTCCACGGTGACGCCGGAGGGATAGCTGAACTGGGCGGCGCCGGGGGTCAGGCCGCTGCCGTAACTTCCCCAGGCGTAGAGAAATCTTCCGACTGAGTCGAATTTCTGTATCCGATGGTTGGCATAATCCGCCACATAAACATTACCGGCAGCATCCAGGGCTATCCCCTGAGGGTACTGAAATTCCCCCTCACCGGAGCCAGGACCTCCCCAGAATGCCGAAACCGCTCCGGAGGGGGCAAGCTTTACGATGCGGTGTGTATTCTGCTCCGTGACATAGAGAGCGCCGCCACCATCCACGGCAATCCCCTGGGGGCCCGAGAGCACTCCGTCACCCAGGAGCCCCTGAAAAACGCCCGAGGTGGTGAATTTTTGCACACGACCATTGCCGTAGTCCGTCACATACAGATAACCGCTGCCGTCCAGAGCGATTCCCATGGGGCCGGAGAACTGGCCGTTGCCCCCCCCCAGTCCCCCCCATGCGGTGACGAAGGCGCCGTTGGCCCGGAATTTCTGGATTCGGTTGTTATTGTAATCCGACACGTAGACATTGCCGCTGCCGTCCACAGCCACCCCGCTGGGATGTGAGAACTCGCCGGCATCATTGCCGGAGCCAGCTCCGAAGGATGAAAGGTATGCTCCGTTGGGAGAGAACTTCTGGACCCGGTCATTATCGCCATCCGCCACATAGAGGTTACCGGCGCCATCCACCGCCGCAAGGGAAGGATTATTCAACTGCCCGGGATTATCGTTACCCCCACCCCACACATTGAGAAAAGTACCGTCTGAAGCCGCCAACTTCCTGACGGCGCCATCACTGTAATCCGTCACATAGAGGTGACCGCCACTGTCAACGGAAACCCCTGTGGGGTCGTTGCTGTCGGAACGGTAGAGCCAGTTTCCGGCGGCATCGAACTTCTGTATCCGATCATTCCCATAATCAGCCACATAAACATTACCGCCCCTGTCAACAGCTACTCCCACCGGGTAGGATAACTGGCCCACTCCGCTGCCGTTACCATACCCTACGATCCCCACAAAAGCGCCGTCCGCAGCGTTGAACTTCTGGATGCGGTGATTACGCCGATCCGCAACATAGACAATCCCTTCCGCCACCGCCAGTTGTTGAGGATAGTTAAACTCACCATGGCCACTTCCGGCTCTTCCCCAGGAGAGAAGGTGGGTACCGTCAGGAGCGAACTTCTGAATACGGGAATTGTCCTGATCAGCCACATAGATACTGCCGCTACCATCCACGGCGATCCCGGTGGGGCTCTGGAACTCTCCGTCGGCACTCCCCGCAACCCCGAAAGAGAGGAGGTATCTCCCTTCGGCGGTAAATTTTTGAACGCTACTGTTCCCCCTGTCCGTCACATAGACATTCCCCACGACGTCAACGGCGACGCCCCAGGGAGTGGCGAACTCTCCCTGGCCACTACCGTCACTGCCCCAGATCGTCAGGACCGCGCCCGTAACGGCATCCAACTTCTGAATACGGTGATTTCCGCTGTCCGTCGCGTAGATGTGGCCACTGCCGTCCGCAACCGTCCCCAGGGGGGCCTTGAACTGGGGTGGCCAGGCCCGCTCCAACTGGTAGACGCCGCTCCCGCCGGAGACCACCCCCCAGGCGCCCCCCACCGCCGGCAATCCCAGAAACAGGGTTATCACTGTTATTTGCAACAACCGCCATAATCCATTTACGGTCACAATAGTCCTCCTCACAATCAGAGGGGACACGTAACACGATTCAATATTACATATCAACAATAATCTGTATGCCGTATACAATTTAAATACTATGTGGATAATTTTACAATAATAGATGTAGCCTCTCAATCCGGATATGTTTTTATTGTTTCCGCTTTGTTTCTTTTTAGAAATTATCTGTAAGGAAATTGCCTGACCGACCGCTCCCTTTTCGCCATGTTCCTGATAATACATCGCAACTCCCGAATCTCCGCCGGCAGGAGCCGGCGGTCCCGGTAGAGCGCGCCGTTGTAAATCTCCACAAAACGGGAGACATCCGGAGCATGGATACCGGCGGTGAGCTCACGCAATCCCACATTAGCCGGCGCCTCAATCCCGTACAGAGAGCGAACCCTTTCCGTAAAAGCTGACACCAGCCGCATCTCCCGGGATGGCCGCCGCCGGACAAGCATACTGAGCCACCAGAACAGAAACAGTGTGCCAACAGGAACAACGAAGCGGAGCAACCGCTCCGGCCGCGACAGCCCGACCACCTGTAACCGCCGCCCCGCCTGGGTAAACAGGGTTATCTGCCGCTCCAGGTCGTAGGTGATGACCTGTCGGTTCCAGAAGTAGGTGATCGTATCCACTGCCAGCAGCAAGGAGCGGAAAGCCCCCCCTCCGGCGGAGGCCCCGACCTCCCCCCCATTCACCGCCCATCTGGTCGGATCGACCCGAACCCATCCTTCCCCCTCCAGATACGCCTCCACCCAGACATGAGCCCGCTCCTCGGTCACCACATAGTACCCACCCAGTTCGTTGTACTCTCCCCCCAGATATCCTCCCACCAGGCGGGCGGGGACTCCGGCGATCCGGAGGAGCAGGGCGCAGGACGACGCGAAGAATTCACAGTTACCCCGTCTACTCCCCGTAAGAAACGCCACCAGCGGTTCTCCGGAGACGGGGAGTCCCGAGGTGGCGTAAAGCAGCCTCTTCCCCCGCAGCAGCTCCTCCACCTCCGCCAGCAGCCGGACATCACTGTGCCGGCTTTCCCGAAGACGACGCCCCTCCTCCCTGAACCAGGCGGGAGGCCGCTCCGGCGTCTCCAGGTAAAAGCCGCGTGCGCCCCCCAAGGTACCCCTGACTACCCCTCCCACCGTTGAGGAGAGCTCGTAGCTGCTCCGCACCCCCGACGCAACGCTCCGGGTCAGGGTAAAGTCCCGCGAACAGGTCAAGCCCCGTACGCCGGAGAGCTCTCCCGGCAGATCCAGGGCCGGCAGGTAACGGGAACTTCCCGGCTCCAAAAACATTCGTTGCTTCACCACGTCCCCCATCCCCCGGACGAACCGCTCCCCGGGGGGTGGCTCCCGGCGGCTCCATTTGCTCCCGTCAAAAGAGTTGAGGGTAATCCTTCGCCAATAAAGTTCCGGGGAGGGTAGTCTGCGGCACTCCGCCCGGAACACCACAGAACCGGACTCTCCCACCACTGCGGTGCTCCCTGGCTGCACTATCTCCGAAAATCCCGATTTTTTGCCGGCGGAACCGGGCAAAAACTCCCAGAGGGGAAACTGGGTTCGGGGGAGGATGACAAAAAAGCAGAGAAGGAGGGGGATGGAGACGATCAGCATGGTAAGCGGGACGAAGAGAAGGGCGCGGAATCGCCGGGGGGAAAGGGTGACGTTGGGATCGCCATCGTAACAGGTCAAAAGGACCAGAGCGACGGGAAAGAGCACGGTCTGAAGCCCCAGGTAGAGCATGAAGAGTGCATCAAGGGAATAGAGAGACGATGCCGCCAGGCAGAGGAGGGCCAGGAGGAAGAGCTGGAGATAGTTCCGGCTGCTTCGCTCCCCCAGGAATCGGACCCCCAGCAGGAGCACGAGAAGATTCACTGCCGGCCCGATCATATCGGCTGGTGACAGCCGGAGCAGGTAGGCGAGAAAGAGAGCCACCGAAGCAACGGTGAGCATACGAGGAGGCGCCCTGAATCCCGTCCGTTCACCAAGGAATCGGACCAACAGGGCGCCGGGGAGAAACCATCGGGGAAAGCTCTCCAGCCAGGGGTAAAGCGGGAGATAGCCGGACAGGCTTACCGCCAGGGCCATCAGGGTAATGACGTTGTCAAGCCGGATCATAAGCCCCCAATGCGGCCAGCAACCGCAACCGGTGCCCGCGGGAATCCCCCGGCGGGAGGAGCTTGTCCCCCAAGCGGAGCCCCACCGGAATCCCCTCGTCCCGAATGAGCTTGTTCACAAGCCAGGCCCCCCGGGAGAGTCGTTCTTCCGGATCGCCGGGAAGGGTATTAAGGTCGATAACCACCGGCTCCCGCACCGTCCCGGCAAGCTCTTTCACCTTGAGCTCCTGGGAACGGGCCGAAAGCCGCCAGTGGATCATCTTCAGCGGCTCCCCGCCGGTGTAGTCGGAGATCCGGCGTAGCTCCCCCTCCCCTCCCTTTCGTTGATGATTCTCCCCTCCCCACCACCGGGGACTTCCCCCCTGCTGATCGTCTTCCCCTGGCAGCGGTGTGGGGAAGACGATGCAGCGCCCGCTGACCGGGATCGCGCTCCACCGGACAAAAAAGTTAACGGGAAAGGGAGAGGCAAGTCGGGCCCAGGCCGGCTCCTGCACCCCCCGCAGGGGAAAGGTGAGAGATATGAGTTCACTCTCACTCCCCCCACGGGGGAGCATGAAAAAGGAGGCGGAACCGCCGCCGGGGAGGGTCACATCGAGAAGAAACGAGGGGAGGTATCTTTTCCGATTTTCCAGATGGAGCGTGGCGAACAGCTCTCCACCGGCATAGATCTCGTCGGGGAACTCCACAACGGCACTCAACCCCTTGATATTCTGCCATCCGGAGAGTCCGGAGACCGCCATGAAGGCGAGAAGCGCCGCCACTATCAGGAAGAGGAGATTGTTGCCGGTGTTCACCGCGGCGAACCCCAGAAGGAGGGTCATGCCGACATAGATGGCGCCTGCCTTGGTGATTCTCAGGCCGGATGTTTGAGAAACTTTCACGGCAAACCTGCATAGCTACGAGATCGGCGCAATCCGGCAATCTAATAAATTCTAATTTTAACCTTTAGCGTGATGTCTTTTATCCGAATTTATCAGATTTGCTCCGCGTGATGCCTGAATTATTTCAGGTTCATGCCGTAAATTCAAGGACAATCAAATTGGTAATGAGCTCCGCAACGACATCAAAACCATAGGTATGCTTGAGGAGCGTATCGGGCATCCGGGCGCCCTCCTTTCCCCGAGCCGCCAGTATGTCCCGCTGAGAAGCCACCACCTCGTTGAGGTCTCGCATCATGAAGATGATCCCGTACCGGTCGGAAGTGATGGCGGTTCGCCTGGCCCCCGGAGCAGCCTGGGGTGAGATCCGGCCCGAGGTGATATCCTTGTCCCGTTGCCCGGCCTCTTCGGCTTTTTGCTAGTACTCCGCCGCCAGGAGCGGCTCTTTCAGCCGCTTTTCGATGTTGAAAGCGATGCGGTTCAGGGCCGGGACCAGATTGGGATTCTGCGTCAGCGCCACTTTCAGCGCCTCCACGGCCTGCAACGGACGCCCCAGACGATGGAGCGCCACCCCCAGATAAAAGTGGTCTACCCCTGTGCATCCTGCTTCCGCTTACGGTAGATCGCCACTCCCGCGGCGCCCATGGCGATAAGGGCCA
>CAIUUR010000255.1 GCA_903902345.1 uncultured Geobacteraceae bacterium
CCCTGCCTCGACACCGAACAAGTCGAACGCATCAAAGCCGGACGACGGTCAGGCAAACGCGGCTATCAGCGCCCCCATGCCGGAAGTCTCCTCTCCTCCATGAACATCTTTACCTGCGGTTATTGCGGGAGAACCATCAGGAGTTGGAACAATCACCGCCTACGCCCCAGCGGAAAAACCGACATCTATCACCACTACGGTTGCAAGGCCAACGAAACCAAACGCCTCTGTGAACGCTCCCGGCTCATACCTCAAGATATAATCGACGATAAAGTCACCAACAACTTACTCAGCACCATCGCCCATGCCGACGATCTACGCAACTACTGGATTGCGGCGCACACCGGAGACCAGACAGCGCCCAAACAGGATACCGAGAAGCAAATTAACAACCTGCTGGCTAAAAAACAACGTCTCACCGCCGCCATAGTCGAAGGGCTCATCGACTTTGCCGACGCCAAGAAAGCACGATCCGTCATCGACGCCGAAATGGAAACCGTCAAGGCGCAGAGGATCTCCGCCGCCGAACCAGCCGACACCGATGAACCCGACTGGAACAATCTCGTACTGACCCGAGACGAATGGCAGGAAATGACGGCCACAGAACAGCGCACCGTCATCGCCGGAGCAGTCAAAGGGATCAGCCTCTACGCCTCCTACCTCATCATCGAATACAGATTCCCCCGCAGCACCACGGGAGAGACAACTACCCGAATTCATTTACCTCCTGCGCTCAGATCAGGCAAAAAACCCGCTGAGACAACACCCCAGTAAAAGCACCCCTGTAGAGCAAAAAACGCAAAAAAGGCCGTAAGGTAATGTCCTTACAGCCTTCCTGTTTACTCTATGTATCGCTTGCTCTACCAACTGAGCTAAGGCGGCCTGACAATTATCTTCCAAACTAATGTTTTTGCGTAATTTTTTGGATTTTTTTGGTCTACAAACCGTGTTTGTAAATACCTGTAACTGCATTGTAGGGATACTTTTACCGCAAAAATTCCTCTCAGTCAATGACATTCTAACATATGAACATAATTTTCGACCGACGCCATGATTCATACACCCTATATTATCCCTCTTGCTCCAAAAAATCTCATGGTTTCAATCCGGACATCACGTACTCCTGTTCGGATTCAATCAAGATTTTTGCGGAAGAAGGTTGGGATATCGTACGTGGTGTCATCTTCATCCGACAGAGTTCCCTGAGGCTCAGCCCTCTTTACCACAGCTTGTTTACGCTGAACGTGGGGATGTCTCGATTGATCTCGCCACGGGTCGTCACGAGGGACAGATCCCTGTTGCTCCTTTGCTCAGTCTTGGTATCGAATCGATCCGGTTCAGCTCCGCCGCTTCATTGGTCGTTTTTTATGTATACCTTCAGCCCCTTCAACCAGACCAGATGTTATTATAAATTTTCTAATTCGCTAAATCGGAGCTAGCGATTCCCTTCAAAAATGTCATCCGGATACACCCACTTCATCCTGGTGGAGCCCTTCACCTCATGCAACTCCCACCCTCCCCTTGTGCAACAGATCCACCTTAATAAAAACCCCGTCATGACTGAAAGCCGCCTCGTAGAGAGTTTTCACTCCGTACATTCACAGCTGCTCTCGGCCTTCAGGCTCTTGCTGCGGGCATCGGCAAGGAACATTCATCTGCCGTGTATTTGTCGAAAATATCACAGAACAATTGATGATGCTCCTTGAACGAGGAGATAATCACCGGGTCAAAATGCTCCGGCATGGTGCGGCCATCGCCATCGGTGATGATCGACATACTCTTCTGATGATCGAATGCGGGTTTGTAGGAGCGTCGACTCCGAAGCGCATCGTAAACATCACAGATACCGACAATACGCGCCGTCAGGGGGATTGCATCGCCCCGTATCCCCTCCGGATACCCACCGCCGTCCCACCGCTCGTGGTGATTCAACGCTATCTCTGCGCCCATCCAGAGATAGGGTGATTTGCTGTTACCAAGGATCTGGGCGCCCATCGTGGTATGCCCCTTCATAACCTCCCACTCCTCGGGAGTAAACCCCCCCGGTTTGAGCAGCAGCTGATCGGAGATACCAATTTTACCGATATCGTGCATCGGACTCGCGAAATAAATCCGGTCGACGAATTCATCATCCATACCCAGCACCCCGGCAAGTTCACGACTGTAATAGCTGATCCGTTGCAGGTGAGTTCCGGTATCTTCATCCTTGTGTTCCGCCGCACGTGTCATGGAAAATATGGTTTCCAGATAGCTTTCCTGTAGATCGACGGTCCTCTCCCGCACACGTTTTTCCAGGGCATCGTTGCAATCTTGCAATGCTTTGTGCATCAGGGATACGTCCAACATGTTATGTACCCGAGCCAGAACCTCGGCCAACTCAAACGGTTTGCTGATAAAATCCTTTGCCCCAGCCTGGAGCGCACGCAGTTTATGGCCAGGCTGGGCGGTAATAACCAACACCGGAAGATAACCGTCCGGTGCAAGCTCCTTGAGCCCCTCCATCACCTGGAATCCGTCCATGCCGGGCATCAGCAGGTCGAGCAGAATGAGGTCAAAGCGGTGCCGCTGATAAAGCTTGCAGACTTCAAAGGGGTCCGTCGTTGTCGTGACGGAAGTATAGCCTGCGGAGCCCAGCATCCTCGTGAGCAGAAGAAGATTGGCACTTAAATCGTCAACGACCAGAATTTTTGCGTTCAGAATAGCGGATAAATCCACCATAATAATTACCCCTTCTTTCGCAACTCGTCATTACGTCACTGCTCCGAAACTCGATATATGCAATAAACAGGCCAACACCAAGGTACTGTTGGTGGCAATGCAACTTGCTTGTGTTAAAGAATAAAACAATATCAGCGTAATCGTGCGAACAGATAACCGTCAACGAAAACCACCCTATATGACATAACCATCAAATATAACGGACCATCTCGCAGGGACACTCCTGAGATAGTGAAGGAAAAGGAGCGGGAAGGTGGAGAGCGAGTTTTATCGCGGACGATAACCGGAGCACGGCACGCAGTATATGACGGTTATGTCAAACATGACGGGCAACGGTGAACGTTTTTATTTGGGCGCGTAACATCCAGGAGTTAATAACCAATACTATCAGATAGTTGCATTCACATCACTTAACAGTATCTCTGGCTCGCTTGTTGCTCACAGGAGTTCAGGGCGCGAGCAACTCTGCCGCTGAAGCGCGTGAAAAACCGTATACGACCAAGCGACCATCAACGAAAGGAAAAAGCCGATGCACGCGATGACTTTCACCACCCCTGATATCGGGGCATACTCCGTTTCCGGCAGAACGACCTTCAGAGTCTGGGCTCCGACAGCCAAAACGGTGGAGGTTGAGCTGGTGGATTACCCGACACCCAAGGAAGAACTCCAGCGTCTGGGCGAATACTTCCAGGGGACACTGCCGGCGGCAGCGGGTGACCGGTACTGGTACTGGCTGGACGGCACCCTGAGACGGCCGGACCCGGCATCATCCAGCCAGCCCGATGGAGTTCACGGCCCTTCTCAGGTGAGGGATCTCTCCTTTGCCTGGAGCGACAGCCGATGGCAGGGGATCGCACTGGACAAGTACATTTTCTATGAGCTGCACGTGGGAACATTTACTTCCGAGGGAACCTTTGACGGAGCCATCTCCCGCCTGGATTATCTGTGCGAACTGGGGATAACAGCCGTGGAGCTAATGCCGGTGGCACAGTTTCCGGGAAAACGCAACTGGGGGTATGACGGTACCTTCATCTATGCGCCACAGAACAGCTATGGCGGCCCGGACGGCTTGAAACGATTGGTGGATGCCTGTCATGCCAGGGGTTTGGCTGTGACCCTGGATGTGGTCTACAATCACCTGGGTCCCGAAGGGAACTATCTTCATGGCTTTGGCCCCTACTTCACTGACCGCTACCGCACCCCCTGGGGGGATGCCGTTAATTTTGACGGTCCGGGCAGCGATGCGGTGCGTCATTATTTCATCTCCAATGCTCTCTACTGGATATCCGAATTCCATATGGATGCCCTGCGACTGGATGCGGTTCATGGCATTTACGATTTCAGCGCCCTGCACATACTCCAGGAACTGACGGACGCAGTCCATCGTCAGGGTACGGCGCTGGGGCGTCAGGTTCACCTGGTCGCCGAAAGCGACCTGAACGACGTGAGAATGATAAATTCACCCAAATCCGGCGGTTATGGTCTGGATGCCCAGTGGAACGATGATTTTCACCATGCACTGCGGGCGCTTCTCACCGGAGACAGAACGGGGTACTACGGTGACTTCGGGCAGATTTCGCACCTGGCCACCAGTTTCCGGGAAGGGTTTGTCCTGTCAGGGTGCTACTCGTCGGTGAGAAAACGGCGCCATGGCAACTCCTCGGCAGCGGTCCCTCCCTGCCGTCTGGTGGTCTTTTCTCAGAATCATGATCAGGTGGGGAACCGGATGCGCGGTGAACGATCTGATCAGCATCTTTCCACACAGCAACTCAAGCTTGCCGCTGCAACGGTGCTCCTCTCCCCGTACCTGCCGCTCCTTTTCATGGGTGAGGAATATGCGGAAACGGCGCCGTTTCCCTATTTCGTCAATCATGGTGATCCGGAGTTGCTGGAGTCGGTCAGACAGGGACGGCTGGCGGAGTTCGCTGGGTTTGCCCATCAGGGTGAGCCCTCAGATCCGGGAGTGGAGAGTACCTACCTTTCGGCGAAAGTGGCTCCGGAGCAGCGCCGCGAGGATGGTCATCAACAAATCTACGCATTTTACCGGGAGTTGATACGCCTGCGAAAGGAATGCCCGACTTTTAGCGGAATCCGGAGAGAAGAGCTGCAGATTGTCACCTGCGAGGAAGACCTGATGCTGGCCGTCATCAGGAGCGCCAAAAACAGCCGGGTACTCTGCCTCTTCAACTACAGCGGAGAAAACCGCGCCTGCCGCATACCGCTGATCACCGGCAAACTCAGGATTTTACTCCATTCGTCCGACAGCGGAGCGGTGGGGACGTACGTAACGGTGGCCCCCCGGCGTCCCGAAACCTTCCCGAAGATTGCTCCCTTCGGCGTCATCGTATACTCAAAGGAGTACTGACAATGGAACGTTTTCTCTGTATTCATGGCCATTTCTACCAGCCCCCCCGGGAAAATCCCTGGCTGGAATCCGTTGAAATCCAGGACTCGGCCTACCCCTACCATGACTGGAATGAACGGATTACCGCCGAATGTTATGCGCCCAATACCGCCTCCCGGAATCTGGGCATGGATGGCCGTATCCAAGGGATAGTTTGTAATTATGCCCGGATCAGTTTCAATTTCGGCCCGACCCTGCTTTCCTGGATGGAAAAACATGCGCCGGACACCCACGGTGCACTCCAGGCCGCCGACCGACAGAGCATCCTGTGGCGTTCCGGCCATGGAGCGGCGCTGGCTCAGGTGTACAATCATATCATCATGCCGCTGGCTACTCTGAAGGATAAAAGAACGGAGGTGCGGTGGGGAATAAAGGATTTCGAGTACCGTTTCCGGCGTTTCCCCGAGGGGATGTGGCTGGCGGAAACCGCCGTTGATACCGAGACCCTGGAGGTGCTGGCCGAGGCGGGGATTCATTTCACCATCCTCGCACCGCGTCAGGCGGGACGGGTGCGAAAGATCGGAGTCGGAAGATGGAAGGATGTCACCGGCTCACGCATCGACCCGACCCGACCCTATCTCTGCCTCCTTCCTTCGGGACGAAGCATCACCATTTTCTTTTATGACGGCCCTCTTTCCCAGGCAGTGGCGTTCGAGAATCTGCTGGACAACGGTGACACCTTTGCCGCCCGCCTCATGTCCGGATTTTCGGAGCAGAGCAATCATTCCCAGCTGGTACATATCGCCACGGACGGAGAGAGCTATGGCCACCATCATCACTTCGGCGAAATGGCGCTGGGGCGAGCCCTGAGCGTTTTCGAGACCAACGGCCTGGCGCGTTTGACCAACTATGGCGAATACCTGGAGCTAAACCCCGCACTCCATGAAGTACAGATCGTGGAGAACAGTTCCTGGAGCTGCTGCCATGGCATCGAACGATGGAGAAATGACTGCGGCTGTAACTCGGGGGGACACGACGGTTGGAACCAACAGTGGCGACAACCGCTGCGAAACGCCCTGGATTGGCTGGGTGAGAAGCTGGCGGACGGATATAAAGATGCCATGGCCGATCATCTGATGGAGCCCTGGGGAGCGCGTAATGAGTATATTGAGGTCATGCTTGACCGTTCCGAGGAAACTGTCGCGGCCTTTCTGGTGAAACACTCCCTGCATCCCCGCGATGAAAACGGATCGGTGGCGATACTCAGCCTGCTGGAGATGCAGCGACATGCTCTGCTCATGTTCACCAGTTGCGGCTGGTTTTTCGACGAACTGTCCGGGATGGAAACGGTTCAGATCATCCAGTATGCAGCACGGGCAATGCAACTGGCGGAGCGCTACGCATCCCTGGATCTCAGTGCTACCTTCCTGGAAAAAATGGCGCTGGCCGGGAGCAATCTCCCTCAGCAGGGAAACGGCGCGCAAATCTACGAAAGATACATTAACCCAGCCATGATCGACGCCATCAGAGTCGGTGCGCACTTTGCCGTCAGTTTCGTCTTTGAAGAGTACGGAGAAGAAACCGATATCTTCAGTTATCGCGCGCACAAGGAAGATTCGTTGATCCTTCATGCCGGGCAGATGAAAGTTGCCGTGGGGAAGATTCTCGTTCGCTCGTCCATCACCGGCAAGGCGGACAGAATCAGTTTCTGCAACCTGTATTTCGGTGGTCAGACCGTGAACTGCGGCGCCTGCTCCTTTGTGGGTGAAGAGGCCTACCTGACCATGAAACAGGAAGTCGTAGCAGCTTTCAACGGGGGTGATTATGCCGCGGTAATCCGGTTGATCGACACCCATTTCGGTATGCATAACTACTCCATCAAGGATCTCTTCAGGGACGAGCAGCGCCATATCCTTAAACGGATCCTTGCCGACACACTCCAGGATTTTGAAAACAAATTTATAACCCTCTACGAAAACAGCAGTAGTCTGATGGGATTTGTCAGGGAAACCGGCATGCCGGTGCCGCACTATTTCATAACCACCGCCGAAAACGCCCTCAATCTCAAACTGCAAAAAATGTTTGCGACGGAAACCATCGACGTGGACGTAGTCAGGGAAGATGCCGCCGAAATAAAAAACTGGAACGTCACTCTGGAGCCCGTGGCTCTGGAATTCATCATTCGGGGTAGGGTCAGGAAGATGATGACGGCGCTGTTGGATGAACCGGAAGATGCCCAGCGCGTCGCCGAAATCCTCACCCTGGTGGAGGCGGTGCTGCTCCTCCCGGTTGAGATCAACCTTTGGCAGGCGCAGAATATGTACTGGACCATGCTGCAATCCCGGGCAGACGGTGTCGCCACCCACGGCAAGGCGGAGGAAAGCCTCTGCTGCTGGAGCGATTCCATAAAAAAACTGGGGGTAGTCTTGCAGTATGACATTCCTGCGCTGCTGGCGACAACGGGGAAAGAGGTATGAGCAGCATGACGCTAAAAATACCGACATCGACCTATCGGCTTCAATTCAACTGGGAGTTTCGCTTCAACGATGCCCGGGAAATTGTGGGGTATCTCCATACTCTGGGTATCAGCGATATCTACGCCTCCCCTTACTTCAAGGCGGGGAAAGGGAGCCTGCATGGATACGATGTCCTCGATCAGAACAGCTTCAATCCGGAAATAGGCACGGAGGAAGAGTACAAAGTGCTGGTGGATACCCTGGCATCGTACGGCATGGGGCAGATCCTGGACATCGTCCCCAATCACATGTGCATTGAGGGACAGGGAAACAGCTTATGGATGGATGTCCTGGAAAACGGCCCCAGCGCCCACTACGCCGATTTTTTCGACATCAACTGGCATCCGCTGAAGAAAGAACTGGATAACAAGATTCTGATTCCGATTCTGGGAGACCAATACGGTACGGTGCTGGAAAAGGGGGAGCTGACCCTCTCCTTTGAAGAAGGAACGTTTTTCATCAACTACTATGAGCATAAGCTGCCGGTCATTCCCAAGACGTGCATCACAATTCTGAATCTCCATCTTCCGGAACTGGAACGTGATCCGGGTGAAGCCAACCCTCAGCTACAGGAGTTGACCAGTATCATCACCGCGCTGGGACACCTTCCCCCCACAACAGAACTGAGTCCGGAATTGGTGGCGGAGCGTTACCAGGAAAAGATCGTCATTGTGAGGCGCCTCGGGAACCTGTATCGAAGCAATAGCGCCATCAGGGTTTTCATTGACGCCAACGTGGCCACCTTCAATGGTAACGTCGGCGACCCCGGCAGTTTCGATCTTCTGGATGCGCTGTTAGGACAACAGGTTTACCGTATTGCTCATTGGCGCGTTGCCACCGAGGAGATCAACTATCGGAGGTTCTTCGACATCAATTCCCTGGGCGCCATCAGGGTTGAGGATCCGGTCGTCTTTGAAGAGACACACCGTCTCGTACTCAAGCTGGTGGCGGCAGGTAACATCAGCGGTTTGCGTATCGACCACGCTGACGGCCTGCTTGACCCTGAACTGTACCTGAAGCGGCTTCAGGCTGCTTGTTTCGGCCTGCGGCAGGAACATCCGGGTGACGAGCCCGCGGGTAACGAAGATGACTGCAGCAGAGGTTCGACAGGAGAGAGGTACGACAAGGTTCTTGCGGCGGACCCCTGTTACAAGCCCTTTTACATCATAGGAGAAAAAATTCTCATAAAAGGCGAGAAACTTCCCGATAGCTGGCCGATCTTCGGCACCACCGGTTACGATTTTGCCATACAGGTAAACAGCCTGTTTGTGGAGAGCGCCAATGCCGCTCCCTTTGACCTGCTCTATAGCCGCTTTGTGCAGCAACGGATAGATTTCCAGGAGGTCATCCTCAGCAGGAAAAGGGTGGTCATGCAGGTGACCATGTCCAGCGAAATCAACATGCTGGGTCACTATCTGAACAAACTGTCGGAACAGAGCCGGCATACGCGGGATTTCACCCTTAACAGCCTGACCAAGGCCATGGTGGAGGTGATTGCTCATTTTCCGGTGTACCGGACCTACCTCAACAGCTTCGAAATCACTCCCCATGACCACCAGTACCTTGAAACGGCGATTATCCGGGCAAAGCACGGCAATCCGGCCATCAGCGGTTCAGTATTCGATTTCATTCAGGACGTTCTTCTGCTCCAGTTCCCCCCCACGTTTTCAGCCGTCCACAAACAGTCGTGGCTGGATTTCGTCAAGCGATTCCAGCAGGTCACCGGCCCGATCATGGCCAAAGGGGTCGAGGACTCGGCATTTTACCTGTACAATCGGCTTGTTTCCCTGAATGAGGTGGGAGGAAGCCCGGAGCGGTTCGGCATCAGCACGGAGGCATTCCATGGCCAGAACAGGGAACGGTGCAAGAACCGCCGGCATGCCATGCTGGCAACGTCAACCCATGACACCAAACGGAGCGAGGATGTCAGGGCCAGGATCAATGTCCTCTCGGAGATCCCGGAGCAATGGCGCAAGGCTCTTTCCCGCTGGAACCGCCGTAATCGGAACCACGGGATTACGGTGGAAGACAAATCCGCTCCCGACCGGAATGAAGAGTATCTGCTGTATCAGACACTGGTGGGAACATGGCCGGACGCCACCCCCGACAGTGAAGAATTTGCCCGGTTTCGCACACGAATCAAGGCGTATATGGTAAAAGCCCTCCGCGAGGCGAAGGTTCACACCAGCTGGATCAGCCCCAACGTTCCCTATGAGGATGCAGTAGCGACGTTCATCCAGACAATTCTGACGGAATCACCGCACAACAAGTTCATTCCTGATTTCCAGCTGTTCCAGGAATTGACCGCTGCCTGCGGACAATTCAATTCCCTTTCCCAGACCCTCCTCAAGATTACATCGCCGGGGATTCCCGATTTTTATCAGGGAAATGAGTCGTGGGATTTCAGTCTGGTGGATCCCGACAATCGCCGCGCCGTGGATTTTCGCCTGCGAAAGAAGCTGCTGGAGGCCCTGCTCCTCAAAGAAGCATCGGAGGGAGCGGCGGCCACAGCCCGGGAAGTCGTTGCCAACCGGTGTAACGGCAGCATAAAGATGTATCTCACCCATAAGGCGCTGAACTTTCGCGCTGCTCATCGTGAACTGTTTGCAGACGGAAGTTACCACCCCCTGACCGTGGAAGGGATTCATGCCGGAAATATCTGCGTCTTTGAACGCTACCTCCGGGGAAGCTCGATTCTCGTGGTCGTTCCCCGCTTGTGCAGCCGCTTGATACAGAGCAGCAGCGGGATGCCGCTGGGGGAAGAGGTGTGGCAAGATACCCGGATAACGGTGCCGGCAGAGAGCGCTCCAGGCTGTTACCGCAACATTTTTACGGATGAAATCGTCCATCTCGCTGGACAGGGGGGGCGATTGACTCTGGCGGTCAGGGATATCCTGGCGCTATACCCCGTGGCCTTGCTGGTACGGACAGAAGATGAAGGGAGCAGTGACCCAAAATGAGTGCTGAAGAATCGATCCTCGAGGACAACCCGCTCTGGTATCGGGAAGCCATCATCTACCAGGTGCATATCAAGGCCTTTGCCGACTCCAATGCTGACGGAATCGGTGACATTGCCGGCTTGCTCGGCAAACTTGACTACCTGCAACAGCTCGGAATCACTGCATTATGGCTGCTCCCCTTTTACCCCTCACCACAGCGGGACGACGGTTACGATATTGCTGATTACTGCAACGTCAATACCAGTTACGGCACCCTTCGTGAGTTCAAACAGTTACTCCGCGCCGCCCACCATCGCGGCATCCGGGTGATCACGGAACTGGTGCTCAATCATACGTCGGATCAGCACCCCTGGTTCCAGCGTGCTCGTCTGGCCATGCCGGGATCGGCGGATCGAGAGTACTATGTCTGGAGCGACACCCCGGAAAAATACGGGGAAGCACGCATTATCTTTCAGGATTTTGAAATTTCCAACTGGACCTATGACCCGGTGGCCAAGAGCTACTACTGGCACCGATTCTATTCCCATCAGCCTGACCTCAACTTCGACAATCCCAGGGTGCAGTCCGAAATGCTCAAGGTAATCGATTTCTGGATGCGTCTCGGAGTTGATGGAGTCCGTCTGGACGCCGTTCCCTATCTTTTCGAACGGGAAGGAACCAACTGCGAAAACCTTCCCGAAACGCATGCCTTTCTCAAAAAGCTCAGGGCCCATCTGGACAGCTCTTTCAAAAACCGGATACTCCTTTCCGAGGCGAACCAGTGGCCGGAAGATGCCGCTGCCTATTTCGGCGCCGGTGATGAAAGCAACATGGCCTTCCATTTTCCGCTCATGCCCCGAATTTTCATGGCCATTGAAATGGAGGACCGTTTTCCGATTATCGACATTCTGGATCAGACCCCCATGATACCCAAAGGGTGCCAATGGGCCATATTCCTGCGTAACCATGACGAATTGACCCTGGAGATGGTGACCGACGAGGAACGTGACTACATGTACCGGGTGTATGCCACTGATCCCAGGGCGCGGATCAATCTGGGGATACGTCGCCGCCTGGCTCCGCTCATGGCCAATAATCATCGGAAGATCGAACTGATGAACATCCTCCTCTTTTCTCTCCCGGGAACCCCGATCATCTACTACGGCGACGAAATCGGTATGGGTGACAACTACTTTCTGGGTGATCGTAACGGAGTCCGAACCCCCATGCAATGGAGCCCGGATCGCAATGCCGGTTTCTCCAGGAGCAGCCCGCAGCGACTCTTCATGCCGGTCATTATTGAAGCGGAATATCACTATGAAGCCGTTAACGTGGAGAATCAGGAGCATAATCCTTCGTCCCTGCTCTGGTGGATGCGGCACACCATCGCCATGCGCAAACGTTTCAAGGCCTTCGGCTGCGGCTCTCTGGAACTTATCCCCTCGGACAACCCGAAAATATTGACGTTTGTCCGCGCCTTCGAAGAGGACAAGATTCTCGTGATCATCAACTCTTCACACTTTTCACAATCGGTGAGCATCGATCTGTCACGTTACCAGGGGATGATTCCTGAAGAACTCTTCAGCGGCAGCCAGTTCCCGATAATTCAGGAAAGCAGATACCACGTTACCATGGGGCCCTATGACTATTTCTGGTTTCTGCTCCGAAGCTCCGACTCCCGGAGTGCCCCCCGCAAGGAGAACCGTAAGCTGAAATTGAGGAAGGGAGAACCCTGGTGGAATGTCCTTGCGGGGAAAAACGGAGAACTGTTATGCAGCGCAGTTATTCCTCAGTACCTGCCCCGTGTCTGCTGGTTTTTCGGCAAAGAACGGGTTATCAGGCAGATCGCCATTATCCATGATTGTCCGCTGAAACTGGATGATCAACAATTCAGGCTGGTCTTTATACAGGTCACCTACACAGACCATGATCCCGAAATCTATCTGATGCCCATGACCTGGTTTTCCAATGAGCAGGTGAAGGCGATGACAGACCTGCATCCGCTGGCAACAGTGACCGAACTTTCAGTGGGTGATGTTGAAGGCGTTCTCTGTGATGCCGTCTACTTTGAAGAGTTCCGTAAACTGCTTTTCATACTCATGAGCGACCGGATGAGAGTAGCGGGAGCGCACGGTTTCGAACTCACCGGGATACGGGCTGGAGAAGTGACGAAATGCAATCCGCCCGCAGCAGAATTATTCCCCTCCAGAGTCGCGGCAGGGGAACAGAATAATACCAGTATCATCTACGGTGAACGGCTCCTGTTCAAACTGTATCGAAAACTTCAGACCGGAATCAATCCGGAACCCGAAATTCTCAAGTATCTGGCCGAGGCGGGAAACTTCAGAAACGTGCCGTCATATTCCGGAGAGATAGTTTACCAAGACGCCGGAGGTAACGTCTTTCATATCGGTGTCCTGCAAACGTTCATCTCCTCCCACGGCGATGCTTGGCACAACACCCTGACTATTCTGACGCAATTTGTAGATCATCTGCTGTCACACAAAAAAGAGCTGCCAAAGCTTCCCAACCGATTACCGACGCTCCTGGACGTCGTGGACAACGGTATCCCGGATCAGTTCAGGGATCTCGTGAGCGGGCTGCATCTGGAAATGGCGTTGCTCCTTGGCCAACGTACCGGAGAGATGCACCTGGCCCTGGCATGCAGTTCAACTGAGAGCAACTGGCGGATTGAGGAGTTTTCGACTCTGTATCAGCGTTCGGTGTTTCAGTCACTGCGCGCTCTCGTCCAAAAAACCTTCCAGCTTCTAACCGTAAACCTCCCGCTCCTCCCCGGACCGGAACGGCTCCGCGCCCAACAGATACTGGATGCTGAAAAGGAGATAATCGCCATCCTCCATAAAATTACCGGTCCACGCCTTTCAGCCATGAAATGCAGGATTCACGGTGATTTCCACCTCTGCCAGGCGCTCTTTACCGGCAAGGATTTCATCTTCATTGATTTTGAGGGTGAACCGGCGTATTCCCTCAGCGGTCGACGTTTGAAACACTCGCCGCTCCTGGATGTCGCCGGCATGATCCGCTCATTTCATTACGCCGCCATGACCACGCTGATCCATCACACCGCCGCCGCGACTCCCGACGAAGTACAGCTGCTGGATCGGTGGCTGGAAGTCTGGTCCGCCTACATCGGCGGCTCATATCTCAAAGCATACATCTCCGCAGTTGAAGGTTCCGGACTTATCCCCGAGAAAAGGGGTGATCTTGCGCTGATGCTCCGCTGTTATCTGTTTCAAAAGGTAGTCACCGAGTTGGGTCATGAATTGATCCGGCACAATTCCGTGGATATCAGTTTGCGGGGAATCGAGATGCTGTTACGGGAAGACCGCACCGGATAATGGAGGGGCTTGACAACGAAGGCAATTGTTATATTATAATGATACAATTGGCATACGGGGAGGAAAAATGAATAACCAAGTGATGCAACTGATCGATGACACACCGGACGCGATTATCATTGCCGACCGGGAAGGTAGTATCACCTTCTGGAACAGCGGGGCCGAGCGAATGTTCGGCCACACCAAAAGCGAAGCAGTGGGACAATCACTGGATCTCATCATTCCCGAAAATCTGCGGAACCGTCACTGGGAGGGTTATCGACGGGTGATGGCCTCCGGAGAGACAAAATATAAAACAGGTCTGCTTTCATCACCGGGCATTTGCAAGGACGGCACCCGGATCTCGCTGGAATTCAGCATGGTACTGCTGCGAGACGAAGTCGGCAGCATACAGGGTTGTGCCTCGATCATGCGGGATATAACCAAGCGCTGGCAAAAAGAGAAGGAATTTCGAGTTGGATCATGATCTGAGCCGGCAGATGGTTCCACTCGTATTGTTCAGAGGATCTCTGCTGCAGTGAGGGGGAGCTTCACCGTGAAGGTCGTCCCGACACCCAAAAGGCTTTCCACCATGATCTCTCCG
>CAIUUR010000256.1 GCA_903902345.1 uncultured Geobacteraceae bacterium
GTCACTGCCGGTATCCAGTTCGCCTTGGGGAAGGATTGGCATCGCAGGGATGAGGGACTCATCCCCACCACAAACCCGGCGGATTCGAAAAGCGCCGTGACTTCCGTATCCTTGCCGGTCAAGGCTCAACCCTCGTTTCCCCTCCAGCCAAGGGCTTCGGTAACGACTGCTGGTCGACTGCCGCTTAAGTCCGGCGCTGAATCCGTCGCCCTCGCTTCTCCAACGCTCCCTTCAGTTACGCCATCCGGTGTTGCCGTCGATCTCCCGGTTAAGGCCGGGGCTGAGGCGATTCCGGCGGGAATCGTTGCCAACGCCGGTGTCAGAAAAGAAGCATTGCTCCTTCTGCGCGACAAGCTTGTGGCTGACGGTTTCATGTATGTACGGATCGGGGCGGACAACGGCGACCTGCTCGTTATCGAATACGAAAACGGTCGTTACACCCAGAGTCAACTGGACGGCATGGGGGTGGTGTTGGGAATGGTGGTGAAATACCTCCCCGATAACTTCAAGAGCGTACGACTCGTACTCAAGGTGCAAAACATAAAAATGTTGCAGATTTCCGCCCCCACGGGGAGTCTCGGATCGTTTTTCCGTGATGCCGGCATGAATCGACTGTTCAGTGATCTTGTGGAGGTATCCTATGGGATTGATGATGACCAGGGAGTGAGTTATCTGGAGGAAAGGAGCTTCTCAACCAGGTTCCGTTCTCAGTTGACGCTGGCGCCCCGGCTGAAGACCTTCGTGGCCACGGAAGTTCATAGTCTGGACTACCTGCTCTCGCTTGCTCCTTCACTGTCGCTGGATATCTGGAAGGGGGCGACCCTGAACGCCACTGCCGATATCCCGGTCGTCTGGAGCAACGGTTTCGACAATGATCAACCATTCAGAGGTTATCGTAACGATCCCCAGTTGGAAAGTCTCATGCTCACACAAGCAGTGAGACCCCGATCTGATATCATGGTGTCGCTGAGTGGCGGAATGATCTCCAATGAAATCTATGGGATGGTAAATGAGGCGTATTGGTATTCCAAAGAGGGAAATCACCGACTAGGTTTCCAGCAGGCGTACGGTATGTACCGTGACAGCAACTACAACCGAGCGGCATATCTCGGTTCCTACCGGTATAACTATTCTCCGCTGGACAGCGCACTCACCTTGACGGGGGGATGTTTCTGGGATAACGATACTGGTTTGCGTGCCGATATGACCCGTTTTTGGGGTGATACGGCCTTATCCGTTTTTTATAAGGTTTCCCGGACGACCAGGGATCAGAATTACCAGGTCGGTGGAATCCAGTTGTCGTTCCCTCTAACCCCTCGCCAGGGAATGAAGCCGTACCCTGTCCAGGTAAAGGGTACGGACCAGTGGGACTATCGTCTCCAGACCGTTACCCACAGCCCGGACGGTTCCAATTCGGTTTTTGTTTCCGTAGGGGAGAGTCCACCGGTTAATACGGTGGCAAAGAGTTATTACGATCGTGACCGGTTGACTCCCGAGTACATAAAGACCCATCTGCTGAGGGTGCGCGATGCCTACCTCCGGTACGTACAGCCGGAGTAGTCCCGGAAATGGACGGCGTTAACCCTAAAAAAAACTGTCCACCACTGAGACACGGAGACACGGAGGATAAGCTTACGCAGTTACGGATGGTTGCACTGATACGGAATCTGAATTGGTCAAACCTTTCGGGTTAAAACCAAGAATCAGATCTTCTCAGTGATTTCCTCCGTGTCTTCGTGCCTCAGTGGTTCAAAAGCCGTTTAGGTTGAAAAACGAGGAGGGTCGCGGCTATACCGCTGACCCTCCTTTCTTGAAAAAACCGCAGGTCGAAGCAAGATTCATCGGCTTCACCCCTGGCTACGCAGACTACCGCGCGAAGGGATCACCATGAATCACCTTATTCAGGATCATGGCCGCCGCGGCGTCGCCTTGGGCCGCCGCCAGAGTCAGCAACCTTTGAGCCTCCGGGATATTCTTCGTAACACCCAGCCCGTTGAAATACAGGGCGCCCAGATTCCGCTGGGCGCCGCTCAAACCCTGATCGGCCGCCAGGCGATACCAAAGAGAGGCTTTGGGGAAATCCTGTGCCAAGCCGCCAAGCCCCTGTTGATACAGGACTCCCAGGTTGTTCTGGGCGGGGGGGTATCCCTGTTCGGCCGCCGGAAGAAACCAACGGCGCGCCTCGGGATAGTTCGTGATCACCCCCTCTCCGTAGAAATACATGGTTCCCAGCTCGTTTTGGGCCGGTGCATATCCCTGCTCAGCTGCTAGGTGAAACCAGCGAAGAGCTTCAGCAAGATCACGATGAACTCCCACACCGTTCTGATACATCTTCCCCATCCTGGTTTGGGCTTCAGCGCTCCCTTGGTCGGCTGACTGACGGATTTGTACGTCAGGGGCGAAGGGAGTCGTCCCGGTTGGGTTCTTCGGCGGCGCCTGAACAACGGCAACGGTATTCGTGACGATGGGAGGGAGTCCGTCCAGTTTACTCCGGGCGGCAGAGCTGCCCCGCTCTGCGGCCCGCAGGTACCAGAAGCGTGCCTGTGTATAATCTTGCGTGACCCCCATTCCTTCGGCATAGATGAGACCAAGATTGTACTCCGCCGGCGCAAAGCCCTGCTCGGCAGCCAGGAGATACCAGCTGCGCGCCTCCTTGAAATCCTGTGGGACTCCCTGCCCCAGCTGATACAGGACTCCCAAATTGTTTCTGGCGGCAGGAATCCCCTGTTCGGCTGATCTCCGATACCAACTCAGAGCTTCTTGATAGTCCTGTGACACCCCATTCCCGGTGTCATACTTTAACGCAAGAAGATACTGAGAGGCAGCGTTACCGGCAGCAGCCTGCTTTCTGAGTGTGGACAGCTCGTCGCCAAAGGCGACGGTAACCATCGTGAGGCCGAAAACAAGAGCGCAGAGTGTCAGGCGTAGTGCAAGAAACATTGGAATCCTCCCGGGATGATTAGTTGTAGTATGTACCATAATTTGGCATGATTAGCACTAAAGTTTGAAGCATCGGCCGGCAGAGGATGAGTCCTCTGGCGTGGAATGGAATTAGTTGGTTTTAGTCGCCTCCAGCATATTCCCCTGCTTGTAACTTTTTCCTGAATGATGCTATGGTATGAACGCAAATGTAGAGTATGAATTACCGGAGGCTGCCGTGCCTGAATTGCCCATAACTGACCCCTTGCAACGGGTTGAAAGCGAATTGAAGAAGTGTGTCAAGTGCGGTACCTGTCGGGTGAACTGCCCGGCCTTTACCGCGTTCCAACGTGAGCCGGCCGTGGCCCGGGGAAAGATAGCCCTGGCCCAGCATATTCTCAAAGGAGACCTTCCCCTGGATGAAGGCACCTATGCCGCCATGTCCCGCTGTCTTCTCTGCGGCGGTTGCGTGGAAAAGTGTCCCAACGATGTTCCCACCGATGAGATCGTCATTGCTGCCCGGGAATCGCTGGCGCAGCGTCGCGGACTGACGACCTTCCATAAGGCGGTGGGAACCGTCATCAAAAACCGGAAACTGATGACCTTCGGGGCCAAGGCGGCGCGGTTTTTGGGACCGCTCTTCTTTAAAAAAGTTCCTGCCACCTCAGGTCTTCGGCTTCGCTTCCCCGCCCCCTTTGTGGGGAACAAGCGACACATCCCCCCCATCGCCCGGAAGCCGTTTCTGGAGAGGCACCCGGAGGTGATTCCCGGTGAACCGGGGAAGCCGCGCATTGTCTATTTCGTCGGCTGCATGACCAACTTCGTTTACACCGAAGCGGCGGAGGCGGCACTGGCGCTGTTCCGTCATCTCGGCTGTACCGTGATAATCCCCAAGGAGCAGCAATGCTGCGGTCTGCCCGGTATGTCCGGCGGGGACCTGAACACGGTGCGGGAACTGGCGGAGAAAAATCTGGTCGCGCTGGAGAAGTATGAGGCCGACTACATAACGACATCCTGCGCCACCTGCGGCGGGGCGCTTTCCCGTCTCTATCCCCTGGTAGTGGGGAAGCGAAACCCGGAACTGGCGGCCCGGATCAAGGGGGTGGCCGACAAGAGTGTGGATGCCACGGTGCTCCTCCAGAAGCTGGGATTGAATCCTTTGGTAAGCGGGGCCGGACCTGATATCCGGATAACTTACCACGACCCGTGTCACCTCCGGACCCATGGGCTCACGAAACAGCCCCGGGAGATGCTGCAGGGGGCTCCCGGGGTCGACCTGGCGGAGATGGAGGGGGCCGGTACCTGTTGTGGACTGGGGGGGACCTTTAACGTCTATCACTACGACTCTTCCATGGAGATCAATGCCATCAAGAGCCGAGCCATCCTGGCCACCGGCGCCAGCGCTGTGGTTACCGGTTGCCCCGGATGCATGATGCAGCTCTCCGACGGCCTCAAGCAGCACGGGTCAAAGACCCAGGTGCTGCACACTCTGCAGATACTGGCGCGGAATCTACGGATTTAAGCTGGAATAAATAATATTTATTGACATTACAGGACAAATTGTTTATGTATTCCGAACAAATAGAAACAAGTTTTCTCCCATGACAACGGACCTTGCCGATGACCGAATACAATATTGGCCAGAAGATCAAGAAGCTCCGTCTTGCCAAGAAGCTGACGCTTCAGGCGGTTGCCAGGGAAACCGGTTTCTCCCCCGCACTCATCTCCCAGATTGAAAACAATAATGTTTCTCCTCCCATTGCCACACTTTCCCGGATTGCCAAATTCTTCGATGTCAAGGTGGGGATGTTCTTCACTGAAGACGAGGAGGAGTGCCGCTATGAGGTGGTCCGGGCCACCCAGAGAAAAGTAGTCTCCAGGGTCATCTCCCGCGCCGGCACGAGCCAGGGGTACTCCTACGAATCGCTTTCGGTGCGTAAGCATAACAAGAAGATGGAGCCGTTTCTCCTGGCCGTGACCGACATGGCCTCAGAGGAGAACACCTACAGCCATGATGGGGAGGAGTTCCTCTACATCATGTCCGGTGCGGCCGAACTGATTCTTGACGAAGAGCGTCTTACTCTTGAGGAGGGGGATTGTATCTACTTCGATTCCAGTCTTCGACACCGGCTCCTCTCCAAGGACGGATCGGAAGTTAAGGTCCTGGCGGTGGTGTCGAGGTAAAAGGCGGGTTCAAGGTTCTAGGTTCTAGGTTCAAGGTTCACGTTCAAGGTTCAAGGTTACCCCTTTTTCCTTGCGCCTTGTGCCTCGTTCTCCATCTCAGGTTTTTGTTCCCGGTCCCCGGTCTCCGGCGCCGGATTTTTGTCACACTACTACGATGCGGAAGGAAGGTACAGATGTCCAAACAAACGATCAAGCCGTTGCTGAAGAACCCCTTTGACCCACCAGAGAAGGTCGAGTTTACGATCCCCGGGGAGATTTCCCGGGCCACCGGTCCCTACGAAGAGGCGATGAAGGAGGGGTATGACCTTATCCAGCGCCCCATCAAGTCGGTGAGTATCGACCAGATCGAAAAACAGCATTTCAAAAAACGTATGACCGTCTGGGAACGGCTCAAGGTCCTCTCCAGCAAGGCGCCCAACATCCTGTTCCAGAACTGGGGGAAGAACTTGGACGGCGCCTCGCTGGTCACAGCCATCCTCAATATCGGCGGCCGTGACGTGGCGGTCTACGGGCACGATTTCACCGTCCGGGCCGGCTCCATGGATGCCACCAACGGACGGAAGCTGGCGGACCATTTCCGACTTGCCGGCGAGAAGGGGATACCCCTCATTGGTATGAACGACTCCGCCGGCGCCTTCGTTCCCGCCGGGGTAGGGGGGCTTGACGGTTATGCCGAGGCGTTCACCGCCCTCAGGAAGATCAGCGGCGTGGTCCCCTCCATTATGTGCATGTTCGGCTTCAACGCGGGGGGGGGCTCCTATCTCCCCCGGCAAGGGAGTTTTGTCATCCAGCCCGCCGACACCTTCTTCGGACTTACCGGTCCCGGTGTCGTCAAATCGGTTCTTGGCGAGGATATCACACCAGAGGAACTGGGCGGACCCAAGGTTCACGGCAAATCCGGCGTGGCCGATCTCACCGTCTCCGATGAGGTGGCGGCGCTACGCATTGCGGTGCGGCTCCTCTCCTATATCCCGGACAACAACTCCGTGGCGCCTCCCTTCCAGGAAACCAGCGATCCATTGGACCGGAAGACCTGGGAGATCAATACGCTCCTCAAGAAGGCCTTCAACTCCCCCACTGGGTTCAACACCCCTTTTGACGTCTCCATCGTGATTCAGCAGATCTGCGATCATGGCGATTACTTTGAGATGCAGCCCGAGCGAGCCCGCGAGGTTGTAACTGCCTTCGGTCGTCTGGGCGGGAATGTCGTCGGCTTTGTCGCCAATAACAGTGCCGTCGGCTCCGGTCAGATCGACTGTGACACTGCGGTGAAAATCGCACGCTTCGTCCGGTTCTGCAATATCTACAATATCCCGATCATCTTTATGGAAGACACCACCGGCTTCCTGCCGGGGCGTGAACAGGAATCCCGGGGAATCGTTCAGGCCGGCCGTTCCATGTTGGACTCCATCGTGGATGTCAGGACTCCGCGTATCCTCCTTATCCTGCGCAACGCCTACGGTGGGGCCTACGCCTCCTACAACAACTACTCCACCGGCGCCGACCTGGTTCTGGCGCTTCCCACCACACGCCTAGCGGTCATGGGGCCTGCCGGGAAAGACTTCGTCTACAAGGACGAAATCCGGAAGATCCGGGGTTCCGTAGCCGAGCGGGCCAAACTGGGGACCCAGGAGCGGATTGCTGCGGGGATGAATGGGGACGACGCGAAACGGGACGCCGACAAAGAAGCGGCCGATTGGTTGAAGGGGGAAGAGACGCTCCTGAACCAACGGTACGAAAAAGAGCTGATGAACCCCAAGGAAGGTCTTTCCCTGGGCTCCATCTCCTCCATCGTCATGCCCACCGACCTGCGTCAGGTCCTGGGTGAGAACATGAACTTCCTGCTACGACATTACAAGCCCGGTCCGATGATGGGACCCCAGCGGGAATTCCACTAAACTATTAAATTGGAGATAGATACCAATGACCGACCTGTACCAGCATAATCCGCTCATTCATAAAGACCGCCGCCTGAGCCAGTCCGACTCCGCGTGGGTTCGCTCTTTTGCCTGCGAAGATCTGAAGCCCCTCATCGTCTGCCGTGGTCCCATCCGCAAGGAGTCCATGGACGTTTACACCGAGATGGGAATAAGCCATTTCGGAATCCTTCTTTCGGAAAAGGATTCCATCGTCTATCCCAACGCCCTGGCCCCGGAACTCCGGCAGTTGACCGATTCCACCCGGGTCCACCGGGTGCCCGATTACACCGGCGCCACCAAGGAAGAGCGGGTGGAGCGGATGCAGCAGATCGTGCAGATCGCCCATGATAACGGCTATGACGCGATCTTCGCCGGCTACGGCTTCATGGCGGAGGACGAGGAGTTCGTGGCGACGGTGGAAAAGGCCGGGCTCAAGTTCATCGGTCCCTGTTCGGCCACCCAGGCCGGCGCGGGAAAGAAGGATGAGGCCAAGCGGACCGCCCTTTCCGTGAACGTCAGTGTTACGCCGGGGATCGATAACGTCACCGCCCGGACCCTGGTAAAAAAATATCCTACCCGTCAGGAGTTGCTGGAGTTGGTGACCGCCGAGGGACTGGCCTGCGACCCGGCGATCCTGGGTGACGCAGGGCAGACCCTGGAGCGGCTGGCGGATCATATCCTCTTCGCCTCCTATGACAAGGGGATCGATCTCTTTACCATCGACGAGTTGGGGCGTCAGGTGGAGATCGAGGCAACGGAGCTGTTCAAACAGTCCCCCCGGAGCCGTTTCCGGATCAAGGCCATCGGCGGCGGTGGTGGCAAGGGGCAGCGCATCATCGGCGGCTCCCTCCTCAATCTGGAAAAAGCCACTCCCGAGCAGATTGCCGAGGCGGCCGCCGAAGCCCCCGGTCTCGTACGCGAGGCGCTGAACGAGGTCAAGGCCAACGGTGTGGGGGACAACAAGAACGTCCTCATCGAGTTGAATATCGAGCAGACCCGTCACAATGAAATCCAGCTTCTGGGGAACGGAGTCTGGAGCATCGCCCTGGGGGGACGCGACTGTTCTCTTCAGATGCACGAGCAAAAACTCCTGGAGGTTTCCGTCACCCAGGAGGGACTGGCGGAGGCCATCGCCGAAGCCCGCACTGCGGGAAGGGACGCCGAGGTAAAGGCCCTGGAGAGCGATCTGGGGGTGCTGCAGCGAATGGAGGAGCAAGCCGAGCGATTCGGTCTCGCCGTGGGTCTGGATTCGGCCTCCACCTTCGAATGTATCGTGGACCGGGATCGACACTACTTCATGGAGGTGAACACCCGTATTCAGGTGGAGCATCGGGTCACCGAACTCTGTTACAGCCTCAAGTTTACCAATCCCGACGATGCCGGCGACTTTTTCATCGTGGAGTCGCTGGTGGAGGCCATGGCCCTACTGGCCCGGCACAAGGAGCGTCTCCCCCGTCCGGAGCGGGTCCGCCGCTTCAGTTCTTCCGTGGAGGCTCGGCTCAACGCCACCGACTGTTCACTTTCGCCCCATGCCGGCGGTGTCATCCGTTACTGGTCCAAGCCGATCCCTGGAGAGATTCGGGACGATCAGGGGATCAGTCTGGTTAACCCCGACACCGGTATGTTCATGCGGTACCGGGTGGCAGGCGCCTATGACTCCAATATCGCCCTCCTCCTCACCAAGGGTGAAAACCGGCTGGCCTGTTACCAGCATATGTCAACGGTCCTCTGTTCCACGAGCCTTCGTGGTACGGATACCGCCACCAACCTGGAGTTCCATTACGGACTGGTCAACTGGTTCATCGGTCAGAATGTTCTGGCCAAACCAACCACCCGCTTTGTGGTTCCCTACCTGACCCTCGTGGGGCAGCTGAAGGAGGAGGCCCAGAAGCTTGATCCGGTCTTCGCCTTCATTCAGACCAAAAAGTCCTATGCCCGACAGATCGCCGAGCAGTTCCCCGGCGATGCCAAGGTTGCCAAAGAGATGTCCCAGATTCTGGATCGCAAGGGGACTCTGGTGACTCGCCCCATGGAAAAGCTCCTGGACGATCCGCACAGCCTCTCCGGTTGGCTCAGCATCAACCGGAACAGTTTCCGGATGGAGAGCGGCAAGGTCGTCTGGGTGAAGAATCCCATAGCCGTCCTGGATGAAACCTACCGTTACCTGAATATGTCGTGGAACCCGGCAGCTCCGGCCGCCGAAACAATCTGGAGCCATGACAACGAGGTTCTCCAGAAGGCGCTCCGGTTCTACACGACCATTAATGCTGCGTTCAATCTGGAGTGCTGCCAGTATGACAAGCTGATGGAGATTCTTGCAAACGAACTTCCCCAGGGGGGGTATGACTCCGCCCGTTGGGAAGAGATCCGCTCGGCCCATTTCGGTTTTTCTGCCGGATTGGAGCTGTTGGGGATGCTCTACCTCATCGCCGAAAACGTGAAATTCTGGGATTTCCGCGTGGAGGAGGACCTGGAGGTCACCATTCCTGAGTACCTTTTCGACGCCGAACTGCAAGCCAGGATGAAAAAGATCCTGGTGCCGCCGCCGGCCACCAAAGCCGATGAGATCGTCGCCATGTGCGGCGGGATGTACTACGCTCAGGAGGCGCCCGGGTTGCCGACCTTCGTCAGCGAAGGGATGCATTTCGAGAAGGGGCAGACACTCTACATCATCGAAGTCATGAAGATGTTCAACAAGGTCTATGCGCAGTTCTCCGGGACTCTGGACAAGATTATCATGACCGGCGGGGACGGTAGTATCGTCCAGAAGGGGCAACCACTCTTCAAGATTACGCCGGACGAAATATTTGTCGATGTAAACCCTGACGAGGTCGACCGGATGAAGCGGGAACGGACGGCTACCTATCTCAGGGCCGTTCTATAACCTGACTTGGTCAGATTCTTATTTTGACAGCAGATCCGACCCCATCCCCCTCCTGACCTCCCCCCCATTCGACTGCGCTCAGGGCAGGCTTGAAGGGGGAGGAGATTACGGTTGCTACGCCTTGAAGAGGGGGGAGAACCGTAATTCCCTCCCCATCAAGGGGAGGGTTAGGGTGGGGATGGGATTGGCAGTAAAAAGACCACTTACATTGAGGAGTAAGAGATATGAAAAAAGGAAAATTGATAGTGATCGAAGGTATCAGCGGCTCCGGCCAGCAGGTTACCTCGGGGATCGTCGCGTTGAAACAACTCCTGGCCACCGAGGGGTACGAAGTGGTGGAATGCGCCAATCCCGATTCGGGACGAGCTCAGGAGTTGGGACTCGCCTCCGTGTTCAACTGGCCCTTCGGCAAGGATGTCCGGGCCGATTTCTTTCTGGAAGGAGCAGTCCGGGCCGAGATCTTCAAGAATATTGTCCGTCCTGCCCTGGATGAGGGGAAGGTCGTCCTCTGCAAGCAGTCGAGTATCTCCTCTCTGGCCAATGCCTGGGTCAACGGTCATACCCATCATTTTGACGTGTTGCGGCAGATCGAAAAGATTTCCCGTGGCTATCTGTTCGACGACGAGATCTACCCCGACCTGACCCTCTTCTACGATATCCCGGCAGTAGAGGCTTTCGAGCGGATCGAGGATGTCCTGCAGATCCACCACGAGGGAGGAATGGTCTATTATCAAAAGATGCGGGAGTTTTATCTGGGGGAAATCTCCCGATGGCGCGGATTCTGCGTCGATGCTTCGGCCAGTCGTTCCCAGGAGGAGATTCTCGCCGACGCCTGGGCGTTGGTCAAGCCGACCCTCTGGTAAGTCATTGAACTATACAAGGAGAACCTGATGAGCATTTCCGATAAGAAGCAGGCGTGGGAGGAAAAGGTGGCCAAGGGACTGACCAAGGCTCCCGAGCGCCGGAAGGAATTTAACACCAGCTCTGACTTGACCATGGAGCGCTGCTTTACTCCCGGATTCGACTACCCCGGTTACGAGGAGCAGTTGGGTTTGCCGGGGGAGTTCCCGTATACCAGGGGGGTTCAGCCTACCATGTACCGTGGTCGTTTCTGGACCATGCGTCAGTATGCCGGTTTCGGTAACGCCAAGGAGTCCAACGAGCGGTACAAGTACCTCCTTTCCGCCGGACAGACCGGTCTTTCCATCGCCTTCGACCTTCCCACCCAGATGGGGTACGACTCCGACGCCGGGATGAGCCTGGGGGAGGTTGGGAAGGTCGGTGTGGCCATCGATTCCCTGGCTGATATGGAGATCCTCTTTGACGGCATCCCGCTGGACAAGGTCTCCACCTCCATGACCATCAACTCCACCGCCGCCATTCTCCTCTGCATGTACATCGCCGTGGCGGAAAAGCAGGGGGTTTCGGCGGAAAAAATTTCCGGCACCATCCAGAACGATATCCTGAAAGAGTACATGGCCCGGGGAACGTATATTTATCCCCCCAAGGAGTCCATGCGGATCATCACCGACATCTTTGCCTACTGCAAGGATAACGTTCCCAAATGGAACACCATCTCCATCTCCGGCTACCATATCCGGGAGGCAGGATCATCGGCGGTGCAGGAGGTGGCGTTCACCCTGGCCGACGGTATCGCCTATGTGGATGCCGCCATCAAGGTTGGTCTGGACGTGGACGAGTTTGCGCCCCGTTTGGCCTTCTTCTTCAACTCCCATAACAACCTCTTTGAGGAGGTGGCCAAGTTCCGGGCCGCCCGCCGTATGTGGGCGAGGATCATGAAAGAGCGGTTCGGCGCCAAGGATCCCAAGTCCCTCATGCTCCGTTTCCATACCCAGACTGCCGGGTGCACCCTCACGGCTCAGCAGCCGGACAACAACATCATGCGGGTCACCATCCAGGCGTTGGCGGCGGTCCTGGGGGGAACCCAGTCGCTCCACACCAACTCCCGTGACGAAGCCCTGGCGCTTCCCACGGAAGATTCCGTCCGGATTGCGTTGCGTACTCAGCAGGTCCTTGCCTACGAATCGGGAGTCGCCGATTCCGTCGATCCGCTGGCCGGTTCCTTCCTGGTGGAGTCGCTCACCGATCAGATCGAAACGGCGGCGCTGGAGTACATACAGAAGATCGACAAGCTGGGGGGGGCGGTGGAGGCTATCTCCCGCGGTTTCCAGCAGAAGGAGATTCAGGATTCGGCGTATGCCTACCAGCGGAGCATCGAGACCGACGACCTGATCATCGTCGGGGTCAACAAATTCACCGTACAGGAGCCCCCTCCCAAGGATCTTCTCAGGGTCAAGGAAGCGGTGGAGATCGGGCAGAAAAAATTCCTGGCCGAACTGAAGGCGGGGCGTGACAACGTCGCGGTGGCCGAGAGTCTCAAGGCGCTGGAGGTAGCGGCTCGTGGCACGGAGAATCTGCTTCCTCCCATTCTCGCCGCAGTGAAGGTCTACGCCACCCTGGGGGAGATCTCCAACGTGTTTCGTGAAGTCTTCGGAGTTCATCGCGAGACGGTAGTGCTGTAGTGATAACTGAACCACGGAGACACGGAGGCACGGAGAAAATCCTTAACGACTCTGGTGTCACTGATCTGATAATACGGTCGGCAATCGAGGTTCACAGGACTCTAGGCCCCGGTCTCCTTGAGTCAGCGTACGAGGAGTGTCTCTGTTACGAATTGACTTTGAACGGTATGCCACTTGAACGACAGAAATCCTTGCCGCTCACCTATAAAGGGCTAAGGTTAGATTGTGGCTATCGGATGGACATAGTTGTGGCTGAATGTGTTGTGGTGGAACTTAAGTGCGTCGAAAAAATATTACCGATTCATGAAGCTCAGTTGCTGACATATCTGAAGCTTTCCGGTTTGCGGACCGGCCTCGTTCTCAACTTTCATACCCACGTATTAAAGGACGGCATAAAGAGATTGGTTCTGTAGTTCTCCGTGCCTCCGTGTCTCCGTGGTTCAGAGGGGTTACCATGCTTAGCAGAATCAACCATATCGGCATAGCCGTGAAATCCCTGGAAGAAACGATTCCCTTCTACCGCGATCAGTTGGGGATGACGCTCCTGGGGTGCGAAGAGGTGACGGAGCAGAAGGTGAAGGTCGCCATGCTCCGGATCGGAGAGTCCAAGATCGAACTCCTGGAACCCACCGCCGATGATAGTCCGGTGGCGAAGTTTCTGGAGAAGAACGGGCCGGGGGTCCATCATGTAGCCTACGAAACGGAGGATGTGGAGGGGGCCATCGCCCATCTCCAGGGAAAGGGGGCACGGATGATCGACGCCGTCCCTCGTTCCGGCGCCCACGGTACACGGATCGCCTTCGTCCATCCCAAGAGTAGCAACGGAGTTTTGACGGAACTTTGTCAGCCTGGGCACTGACAACGGGAGCAGATACGGTAACTGACCGGATCTGCTCTTTTTTTTTGCAGTGCTGCATTTTTTCCTTGCAACACTGTTTGAATTTCTGTATTTTGCCGGTAATTTTAAAACAGTGTCACAGTTTTTACGGAAGGAGAATCTTTGAACTCTTACACGATTTTCAAGTTCAGCACCAAGGCTACAGTCGTTTTCTCCCTTCTGCTTCTGGGCGCCTGTGCCGGTGGTAAGAGTGGCTCATCGGCTCCTGCGGGAGAGTACGTCGAAATTACCAACCCCATGCAGACGATGTCTCCAGGCTCTTCCAGTACCATCTGGGTTCCCTCAAGCGCCGAGAAGGGCGTTCCCCGGGGAGCGGTTCTGGTGCAGGAAGGGGTGCAGATGGCCAAGGAGGGACTCACGGGTAAAGACGAAAGATCGTCTGCCGCAACCTCAACGCCATCCATACCTGCCGTTATTGTTGCTCCTGTCGTCCCCGCCGCGGGAGTAGTTGCTGCTGCGGTAGCATCACCTGCTCCTGTTGCTTCGGCGCTGCGCTCGGTCGCTACCTCCCCCACCGTAAAAAAGCTGATTGCAGTTCTTGATCCGGGGAACAGCGGACTTGTTGCTCCCTTTATCGATCAGGTCAGAGGATTCGGTGTGGGGGTCGCTGTGGACCTTGGTGGTGTTGACGGATCGGCGGCAGCTGCGGCTAAAGAGAATGATCGGGCTGACTATGCCGGTCAACTCTGGAAGGAGAACACCGCCTCTGTTCTTGTTGTGATTTCGGCCCCTGACGGGGTCAGCGCCGGTAAGTCGCTGGTTGCCGATATCTATGACGGTATCGAAAAATCCAGGCTGCGTCGGGTCTCGACCCGGATTCCCGCAACTGCCGGCGTAGATAAAGGTTCACTGACCATCCCCTGTGCGGATCTCGCGCTTCGGGTGGGTGACGTTGTTAACCTTACCCCCTGGTATGGCAGAATCTTTGCGGTCGAGGGGGAGCGGGTGTATCTCAACGCCGGTCGTGAATCCGGCCTTCAGCTTGGGCAGAAACTAAAGGTTTATCGAGGTGGGAAGGTTATTGCCGGTATCGGTTTCGATCCTGGCAAAGAGGTCTCGACTCTCGTTATCGCCGGCTTCATCGGCACCAATGGTTCGTATGGTGTTGTCAAGGATGGGCAGAGCATAACTCTTTCGGACACAGTTTCCATCAACTGAAACCCTGCGCATCCGAAATCGAGAGGTAAATCCAACGAAAGGAGGTGAACTTCCCGTACCGCAACCGCTTAGTCTGACTGATATTGAGATTTTTCTCAACCATCTTACCCTTGAAGGAGGCAGCACAGATGAAAAAACAGATTATTGGTATGGCCGCACTGGGACTCATGATTGCCGCTCCGGCTCTGGCCGACGAGAACGTCACCAGCAAATTCAAGCTTTCCATCGGCGGTTTCGTCAAGCTTGATTATGCCAACAACTCGGAAAAAATCGGTCCCCTGGCCCCGGCGAGCGGTGCTATTCCCAAAACCAATGCGGCTGACGGACTCAGAAGCGAGTCTGAATTTACCGCCCGTCAGTCCCGCCTCTGGTTCAAGTCCTCAGGTCCCGACCTCTTTGGCGCCAAGACCGGCGCGTTGATCGAAGGGGACTTCTACGGTGATATGTCCGGAGCCACCGAGGCCGCTCAGTTGCGTATGCGTCTCGCCTATGCGACCCTGGATTGGACCAACACCCAGGTGCTTTTCGGACAATACTGGGATACCTTCGGCCCCATGGCTGCCAGCACGGTGGACTTCCGTCAGGGGGCTTCGTTTGGTGCGCCCAACAGCCCGCGGGTTCCCCAGCTTCGTGCTACTCAAAAATATAACATGGGTGAAAGCAACAGCATCACCACCGTACTTGCTCTGCAGAACCCCACTCAGGCTGAAACCGGAGCCGCTGCCGCAACTCCCGGCGCCAACTACGAATGGACCAATATGGTTAACGCTGCCGGCCAGGTCATGTTCTCCAGCAAGGCTCTGGGCGTTGCTCCCGGCTTCTACGGAATGTCCAACAAGCCTTTTACCGTTGGCCTCTTCGGTCTCTACGGTTCGGGAAAACTGCAGGCCGGAGTTACGAATCTGACCCTCCCTTCCTGGGGATACGGCGCATACGCCTTCCTGCCGATCCTGAAATCCTCCGACGGCAAGAGCCGCGCCAATACTGCTTCTCTTGAAGCACAGGTTGCCATGGCCTCCAACATGCCGTTCAATAACGGTACAGCCAATCAGTTGATGAGCAGCGGTAAAGCCGGCGCCAAGGGATACGATTTCGACGTTGAACTTAAAGCCTATGCTACCCAGGATCTGGGAATGACATTTGGTTATGGCCGTCGTGGCGTGTTGAACGCGGGCTTTTACGCGGAAGAGACTCAGCAGTCAAACTACAACGTCTATGGTAACGTTTCCTATGACCTGAATGCTGCTGTCCGGGTCGCCACCGAGTATGAGTACCTCCGCACCAACTACATCAACAATACCAATGCAACTGCTGCTATCAGAAACGACTTTGGTCAGAGCCACACCATCCGTGGCGCCATTTACTACTTCTTCTAGTCGTTCGCACCACCGTTTAACCCGGAAAGGGGCTCGCAAGAGCCCCTTTCTTCGTTTGGACATCGGTCTCTTTTCGTAGGTTGGTGGTGAACGGCTTAACCGTGAACCCCAACGTTACATTGTTGGGGTTCACGGTTAAGCCGTTCACCCCAACCTACTGATTTAAAATTTCGTGAGTTACCTCTACCGGCAAGCCTTCTTTATACGTTGACATCCCCCCCTGCTGCTGTTAGGATTTATTCGTTTTGCTGATTGCCGGCGAGAGGCTTGAATTCATTCCCTCCCCCAAAGGATTACCCCGACCGTGAACTCCCGCACCCCCATAGAGGCCGCTCTCCCCCGCGGTGTCAACGATTTCCTCCCGGAACAGGCTGCACGGCTCTGCAGTATCCAGGAGAAGCTTCTCCATACCTTCGATCTCTGGGGATTCAGGCGGATTATCCCGCCTCTGTTGGAGTTTGACGATGTCATGGCTGCCGGGGTAGGGGAGGAGCTGAAGGGAAAAACCTTTCGTTTCGATGACCGGCAGACCGGTCGACTTCTGGCCGTTCCTCCCGATATTACCCCCCAGGTCGCCCGAATGGTGGCCACGCGTCTCCGGACCCAGCCGCTCCCCCATCGTCTCTCCTACGCGGGACGGGTCCTGCGCCACTCGGAGATCGGTTCCGGCCGAAGCCGGGAGCTGTTTCAGGTGGGGGTGGAGCTGATGGGGTTGGACTCCCCCGAAGCGGACGCCGAGATGGCCGCCATGGCGGTGCAGGCCCTGAAGGAGCTGGGCTTCCAGCGGTTCTCCATCGACCTGGGACAGGTCGAGTTTTTTCGCGGGATCATGGCCGCCAGCGGTCTCCCTGCACCGGCCCGCGCCGCACTCCAGGGTGCGGTGGGACGCAAGGACGCCTCGGCGGTGGCCGAGCTTATCAGGGAATTTCCCCTGTCGGAAGAGTCGGCTCGAGAGATCGCCGCGCTCCCCCGGCTCTTCGGAGGGCGCGAGGTGCTGGACGCCGCAGCCCGGGTGGTGACCAACGAGCGATCGCGGCGGGCTCTGGCTAACCTGGTGGAGGTGGTTGATATCCTTCATCGTTACGGAGTTTCGGAGTACCTTACCATCGACCTGGGAGAGATCCGCGGTCTTGATTACCATACCGGCGTGACAATGGAAGGATTCGTCACCGGGGGAGGGGCGGCGGTCTGTAGCGGCGGCCGTTATGACACCCTCACGGGGGTCTACGGTTTCGACACCCCGGCTACCGGTTTTGCCTTCAATCTCCTGGAGCTCCTGCCCCTTCTGGAAGCGCGTCCGGAGCTGGGAGAGAGCGCCCGGCGAGACTTTCTCATCTTTAACCGCAAAGATGACCGAAGCGATGCTCTGGAGATCGCCCGGCGACTCCGGGAGCAGGGTTTTTCCGTCGCCAGAGATATCATCCGGCGTGATCTGGAGAGTTCCCTGGATTACGCCCGGCGCGTCGGGATTCGACGGGTCCTCGTCATCGGCGGAGAAGGGCTTGCCGAAGGTCAACTGCGGCTGCTGGATCTGGATGGTGGAGCGGAGAAGGTCATGGGAGTAGACGAGCTGCTGGGTGGTACGGTATCGGATACATAGTCCTCGACATTATTTTGTAGGGGCGCTCCTTGCGGGCGCCCTGCAGCGAGGACGTTCAAACAAGGATACCCGCAAGGGGTATCCCTACATAGTTCATACAAGCAATGGTTAGCTTACAGCGATACGAAGGATCAAGGAGATACAGATGGCGAACGTAGTGGTGGTCGGCGCCCAGTGGGGCGATGAGGGAAAAGGAAAGATCGTCGATATTTATACCGAGTTTGCCGATGACGTGGTCCGCTATCAGGGAGGGAACAATGCCGGTCACACCCTCGTGGTGGGCGACGAGAAGATCGTGCTTCACCTGATCCCCTCCGGAATCCTCCATGCGGGGAAGCGGTGCATCATCGGTAACGGTGTGGTCCTTGATCCCGAAGTCTTCATCCGGGAGATTACGAACCTCAAGGCTAAAGGGAAGTTCCAGGATGATTCCTGCCTTCTCCTGAGCGAGTCCCTCCACATCATCATGCCCTATCACAAGCGGATCGATATCGCCCGGGAAGCGAAGAGCGGCGCCGGCAAGATCGGCACCACGGGGCGGGGGATCGGGCCTACCTATGAGGACAAGGTTGCCCGTCGCGGTATCCGTCTGGCGGATCTGCTGGACCCGGCGGTATTCGCCCGGAAACTCCAGGAGCTGCTCCCCGAGCGGAACTTCATTCTGGAGCATCTTCTGGGAGACAAGCCGTTCACCTATCAGGAGATCTTTGACGAGTATAGCAAGTACGCCGATACCCTGAGGAAGTACGTGGCCGATACGACTCTCATTCTTCATCGGGACGTGAAGGAAGGAAAGCGTATCCTCTTCGAGGGGGCCCAGGGGACTCTCCTGGACGTGGATCACGGCACCTATCCCTTCGTTACCTCGTCATCCACCTGCGCCGGCGGCGCCTGCACGGGAACCGGGGTCAGCCCCCGGGATATTCATGAGGTAATCGGCATCTCCAAGGCGTACATTACCCGTGTGGGGTCAGGCCCATTTCCCACGGAGCTGGATGATGAGGTGGGTGAGGAGTTGCGCAAGGTTGGGCAGGAGTTCGGCGCTACTACGGGGCGGCCGCGGCGGACCGGCTGGTTTGACGCCCTCATTGTCCGGTATGCGGTTCGGGTGAACGGGCTTTCCGGCATCGCTCTCACCAAACTGGATGTTCTGGACGGCTTCGAGACCATCAGGGTCTGCACCGGCTATTCCCTTCACGGCGCGTACCTGGAAGAGCTCCCCTCCAACGCCGAGCAGTTTGCCGCGTGCACCCCCATCTACGAGGAACTTCCCGGCTGGCAGCAGGATATTTCCGGGATACGGAACTTTGCCGACCTGCCGGAAAACGCTCAAAACTATGTGCGGCGTCTGGAAGAACTGGTCGGCTGCCCCATGGCCCTCGTCTCCGTCGGTCCCCGCCGGGATCAGACGGTGGTGGTCAGAAATCCGTTCGAAGGTTGAGAACTGTGAAACGTGAATGGTGAAAAGGTCCAAGGCTTTTTCACCATTCACGTTTCACCATTCACATGATTTTTTGTAGTGCCTCTTCCACTGATTTTACCTCGATAAGTTCTATCCCCGGCACGTCGATCTTGCGGGGACTTCCCGCCGGGATGACGCAGCGGGTGAAGCCGAGTTTGGCTGCCTCCCGCACCCGAAGTTCCGGATGGGTGATCCGCCTGACCTCCCCTGCCAGCCCCACTTCTCCCAGCACCACGGTACGCGGATCAATCACCTTGTCCAGGTGACTTGACGCCACAGCCAGGATCATCCCCAAGTCGGCGGCCGGTTCGCTGATCCTGACACCTCCGGCCACATTCAAAAAGATATCCTGACCGGACAGATGAAGTCCCACCTTCTTTTCCAGGACTGCAACGAGGAGCGCCAGGCGATTTGGGTCTACGCCGATGGTGGTCCGTCGGGGGAC
>CAIUUR010000257.1 GCA_903902345.1 uncultured Geobacteraceae bacterium
ACCCGCTCCATGCGGAGCAAGGAAGAGGCCCACGACTACCGCTACTTCCCGGACCCGGACCTGGTGCCGCTGGTCATCTCCAACGACTGGGTGGAAGATACCCGCCTCACCCTCCCCGAGCTCCCCGAGGCCCGGCGGGCGCGTTATACGGCGGAACTGGGATTATCTCCCCAGGACGCCGAACTGCTCACCGTAACCAGGGAGCTGGCCGACTACTTCCAGGAGTGTCTGGACAACGGCTGCCAGCCGAAGGCGGCCGCCAACTGGATCATGGGGGAGGTGATCAGGGGGCTCAATGACAACGGCCTCCCCATCACCGCCTGTCCGGTGACCCCCAGACTCCTGGGTGAGCTCCTGGCGCTGATCGATAAGGGGACCATCTCCGGCAAGATCGCCAAGAGTGTCTTCGACGCCATCTGGAAAAGCGGCAAGGAGCCGGCGCTGATAGTTCAGGAACAGGGGCTGCTGCAGGTTTCGGATACGGGCGCCATCGAGAAGATCGTGGACGAGATCATGGCCGCCAACTGGGGACAGGTGGAGGAGTTCCGGGGGGGGAAGGAGAAGGTTCTCGGCTTTTTCGTAGGGCAGGCCATGAAGGCGAGCAAGGGGAAGGCCAACCCGGCGGTGGTGAACGAGATCCTGCTGAAGAAACTGAAGGGGGAATGACCATGAGACAGAAAATAACCGCGATCCTGATCATGGCCCATGGGAGCCGGATCACCGAGGCCAACGATGCGGCCCGGGAGATCGCGACGATGGTCAGGGAGATGACCGGTTACGACATCGTGGAGGTCGCTTTTCGCGAACTGCATCAGCCGGACATCCAGCAGGGTATCGACTGCTGTGTGGAACAAGGGGCGGAGCGGATACTTCTCATCCCCTATTTCCTCTTCGTGGGCGCCCATGTCCTGCACGACCTTCCCCAGGAGTTGGAGGAGGGGATGGGGCGGCACCCGGGGGTGGAGATGGTCATGGGGCCGCATCTGGGGGTTCACCGGAAGCTGGCCGAGGTGGTGGTGGAGCGGATAGCCCAAGGGCTCACCGCCACGGGGTGGTACTGATGTCATTGCACCTGCGTCCCGAAGAGATAGAAGCCGAGTCGTTTCGGATCATCGAGGCGGAAGTCGGTCCCCATTCCTGGTCTCCGGAGCAGTGGCCCATTGTCCGGCGGGTCATCCATACCAGCGCGGATTTTGATTATGTCCGGACTCTGTTGCTCTCCCCCGACGCCGTAGCCCGGGGCGTTGCCGCCCTCCGGCAGGGGAGGGGGATCGTCACCGACACCACCATGGCACTTTCCGGCATTTCCAAGCCGAGGCTGAAGCGGTTCGGAATCAGCAGCTCCTGCCATGTGGCCGACCCGGATGTGGCGACCCAGGCCCAGGCCGGGGGGATTACCCGTTCCGTGGCGGCCATGCGGAAGGCTCTGGCGGATCCCGGCAACGGCATCTTCGTCATCGGCAACGCTCCCACCGCCCTCTTCGAGCTCCTCCGCCTGGCCCGGGAGAGCGGGTTCCGCCCGGATCTCGTCATCGGTCTTCCCGTGGGGTTCGTCGGCGCGGCGGAGAGCAAGGAGCAGCTGTTGGCCGTGGCCCCGGAGTTAAATCTTCCCTATATCACCAACCGGGGGCGCAAGGGTGGCTCCACCATCGCTGCCGCGGTGGTCAATGCCCTCCTCCTCATGGCGGAGGCGACGTAGTGCGCAAGCCCCAGAAACGAATTACCGACCTGGCCGTCATCTTTGCCATCCTGGACAGTTGTCATGTGGGGCGTCTCGGGACTACCTCCTCCGATGGCTGGCCCATGATCAAGCCGGTGAACTTCGCCCGTGATGGCTGGATTCTCTACTTCCACTGCGCCGTTCAGGGAGAGAAACTGGACGATATCCGGCGGGACAGCCGAGTCTGTTTCGAGGTTGACCTTCCGGTCGCCTACGTAAAGGGGGCGCCCGACACTCCCTGTCGGGCCGAATACCTTTATCGGAGCGTCATCATCCGCGGGCGGGCGACGAAGGTAGAGGAGCGGGGGGAGAAGATTCGCGCCCTGGACGCCCTGATGGGGAAGTATCAGCCGGAAACCCTCTTTACCGGTTACCGTGACGACAAGCTGGAGATCACCGGGATCGTTCGCATCGATATCGACGATCTCTCCGGCAAGGAAGAGCTGGGGAAGGATACCATCCGGGAGCAGGCGCTTCAGTTGCTGGCCTCGGGGAATCCGCTTCCCGTGGTGCTGGAGCACTCATGACACACCTTCGCTCCGGCTACACCACCGGAGCCTGTGCAACCGCCGCCGCCAAGGGGGCGGCCCTCATGCTCCGGGAGCAGCGAACAGTCCCGGAGGTGGAGATTATCCTCCCCCGGGGGGAAACGGCGCGTTTCACCATCCACGGGCAGCGCTTTTCCGCCGGAGAGTCTTCCTGTTTCGTGGTGAAGGATGCCGGCGATGATCCGGACATCACCAACGGTGCAGAGATTCATGCCACGGTCTCCTTCGAATCACCCTGCTCTCCCTCACCCAAACCCTACCCCGCCGGGGGAGAGGGAGCTATCATTATCTCCGGCGGCGCCGGCATCGGCCGGGTGACCAAGCCGGGGTTGGCGGTTCACCCCGGCGATTGGGCCATCAACCCGGTCCCCCGCCGGATGATTACCGAGGCGATTCAGTCGGTTTTTCCTTCGACTTCGCTCAGGGACCTCCCTTCGACTTCGCTCAGGGACCTCCCTTCGACTTCGCTCAGGGACCTCCCTTCGACTTCGCTCAG
>CAIUUR010000258.1 GCA_903902345.1 uncultured Geobacteraceae bacterium
AAAATTGTTCTTCTGAGAGATAGCGTCAATATGAAACTTCTGCCCCAACTTAATCAGGAGCATGCTGACCACGCCCATTAAGAGCGAACTGACCACCGGAAAGATCGAACCTTGCAGGAACGCGACTAAGGCTGCAGGGCCGGTGTTATCGGTGGCAACAGCTACCGGTACCGGATCACCCGCCCACACAAGAGCGCTGGTAAGTGCCAGAGTAATAAGAAAAGCGAGAGTAAAGAGTGCCCAAAGATGTTTCATGACGTTGCCTCCTGTGGTTGGAACTTCATTATTTTATCGACGTACGCTTGGTTGAGAAATTTCCCGGCGGCATCCTTGCGAGGCGTACCGGCGTTATAGGCAGCCGCAACCCCGGCCCAGCCAAGAGTGGCAAAATGGCGGTCACGGAACAGAGCCAAATGTCGGCAGCCGTATTCCATCCCCGTGGCTGGGTTACACAGTTCGGTCAAGAACTCTCCCTTGAAGCCTCTCTCCCGTGCAACCTGACCCATGATCTGCATCAGTCCCCAGGAGCAGGCGCGGGTGGTCCGTTCCGTCTCGTGGCTGGCGCCATATGTCTGACATTGATCAGCAACATAATGGGCGCGAAAGGCGGCCTCAAAGCGAACCGCCCAGGGATCACCGGCGCTCTCAGCGGCAATGATTCCGTAGATCAGCCACTCAGGTAGGTTGAACCGTGCCGCGTTTTCGGTAATGAGGTGTTGAATGTCAGGGGTGAACATAGATAAATCTCCGTTGCCGGTCTCTTCCGGCAGTCACTGTCAAGCTAAATTGTGTGGCAAATTTGCCACATAATTTAGCTTGCTCTTTATTTGGGACTACATATTGCGCTGGGTCCGGCTTCTGCACTATCCGGAGTTCCACTTGACCTACCCGGTTCTCTTGGGGTTGCTATCACGCATCCGGCCCCCCGTGGTTTTCGTAGTTGGTGCAGTCTCTCCGGCTGCCACGCTCTCACTCGGTCGCGTTTACCGTGCATCGACTCATGGGACTAGGCGGATACGCATGGCCTTATGGTGTCAGGGTTTCCCGTAGCTCTTCCCTGATGGCAACCCTCGCCCGTACTGCGTCCCTTCTGTTGTGGTGGGTATTGGATGCAGGGGGCATAAAACGCAAAACCCCCGTGGCTTCAGCCACGGGGGTAATAATAAGAGAGATACTGTCAATCTGCGATTTGAACTGATTCAAGGTTATCCGAATAGATCCCCCTGTACTTTATCAATAGCCAAGGGCCGAATCGTCTCGATGATCTTGTAGACCTGGCGACCGGTAATCCCGTAACGCCGCCCCAGCTCTTCCTGATTCTTGCCGTTGAACTTATCCCAGATTTCCCAGTCACGCTCAGAAATGCGCTCAGCGAAACCGGTACCGATATACACCGCGCCTCCCTTGAACCGCTCCTGAACTCCAGTCATGAAAACCTTGGCATAGTCATCGGCCGTCACCGTATCTAACCCGCGATCCTTGACCAAATGCGCGGCGCCACATTCCCGCATCTCTTTCAGCGTCTCACTGGACTTAGCCATAGTTCAATCTCCTGAAATCGTTCTACTTAATTCTTGCAGCCGCTTCTTGTTTTCCGCTCGTTGTTCCGCGGTCAAAATGTGGGGCAATTCCTTCAGTCGTGGTCGTGGCGGCATCAATTCAATCACTTGGATTGGTGCAGGCCACTTCCGAACCAGAGAGAATATTCGTTGGAATCCTGCGGCGATCCGTGGCGCATCCAGTTGCTCGACGCTGACTCGCGGCCCGAGTGCCTTTTCCCAGATATCAGCCGTCTTGGTAATCGTATCGGCTGCCGGGGCATTTTCCAGGCGCAACGCCAGTAACCCCATCAACCCATTCATGATTTCCACACGCAGCCAATCAGCCACGCGCCCACTCCTCCAGATTCGTCATAGCCGCATCCGTCCTGGACGTCCCCTTCACCCCCCCCCGTGACGCTGGTAGAGACGCAACATTTTGCGTCTCTACCATCCCGGACCGACTCTCCAGCACCCGTTTCAGGTAATTATGGTTTTTCAGTGGCGGTCCTCCCTTACTCCGGAGAGCCTCGATGGTCTCGGACATGGCCCCATCCAGGGACGGCGTGTCGGCCAACTCCAGCACCTCTTTGGCCAGCTTGAGCGCCCGCTCCCAGGAGAGAGCCCGCTTTTCGGAGCGGAACAGAGAGAGGTATGACCAGAGCGCCGTCGGGATGACGGACTTGAAGCCAATGAGTTCCCGGGCCGCCTCATCCTGGATGATGGCCTCAACGCTGAATTGAGCATGACAGCAAGGACAGTGCAGGATCATGTCAGTAAAACCTGCTTGCCACCATATACCCATCCTTCCTGATAATCGGTTTCTCCGGTCATGGCCTGAGTTGCTACCCGCTCAACATCAGACCAATTCATATTATTAGCAGCCCAATTTTTAATCTCGTAATAATCTGCATCGAAGAGGGGTAATGTGTCTTCGAACATCGAGCGTATAACGTCTCCATCAAATTTGTGGGCAAAGAATTCAGCCCTATTTTTGGCAATGACCGAAACTGGAACATCCCATTTACTGCCATCAGGCATATTTACTCGTAAGACTTTCATTTAGATATCCTCCAACGCTTCATACTTCTTGTAAACTTTTTTGGCCTTGTCCCATACCGATAAAGCTTTGTTCAGCTTATCTTCCTCATGCGCCTTGTTTGCTTCAACACAGAGCAACTCATATTCACAGAACAGTATTTCCCTAAACATGGCGGCTTTTGTCTTAAATCTAAGGAAAAGAGAAGTCCCGTCCATAAATTTATAGAGAGCATCTTTTGAAATAACTCGTTTCAACGAAGCTATTTCCGTATCACTAAGTTTACGACTGTTCTTCTTCATTTTCCCACCACCCTTTCCCGGCAATGCGCCACATACTGCGTCATGAGAGCAAACCCACCATCCCCCAGGATGTCGAGCCATTCCGGAACAACCGGGTCAGCAATGCACACCCGACCATGGGCCACGGACCTGATGAGCGCCCCCAACTGTCCGGCAGGAAACTCCACACCCGGGTACGACGCCTTATACCACTCGTGGAAACATTCTATTTTGGCCCGGTCCCGCCACTCCTTCAACGCCTCGATAACCTTGACCGCCTCCCGATCACGGAGCCATTGGAGCGCGTCACACCGCGTCTGACGCTTGACAAACGCGCAGAGCGCCGCTTCCGACGGGTTCCTGACCCCTTCTTTCACTGC
>CAIUUR010000259.1 GCA_903902345.1 uncultured Geobacteraceae bacterium
ACTGTACCGAAAAAATTAATGCGTTTACGAAATATCATTCCCCAACGGCAGAAGAGTTCAGGTATAGTACCGGTCGTGGCAACTGCAGTTACCATCTGCCGACACTTTTTCCCATGGACGATATCGCGGCACAAACAATGAGGAGTTCGAATGCACCGTAACACCACTGTCGAGAACGGAACTGTGCCGCAGCTCCAAGGCCGGGTCTGCTCAGGAGTCACCCGTGCGTCTGAACGTTCAGCCGCGCCCATCAATCGGGATATACCCAGCATCCTGGTAATTAACGGCTCCATGGCTGCATCCCGTTTGCTTGGCGGAGCCATTCTGGCAAAGTGCGGATGTCGGGTGGAGACGGCCTCCACGTTGGCTCAGGCGGAGGCTCTACTGGCGGACAAACGCCGGAAATTTTCTGCCGCGGTGGTCGGCCTCCAGCTTCAGGACGCCAAAGGAACCAGGATCGTGGAGTTTGCCCTGGAGCACGGGCTCCCCACAATCGTACTTACCGGCTCATGGCAAGAAGAGACGCGAAGAAGTATCTTCAGTTACCCGATCTTTGACTATTTCGTAAAAGGTAAACTGGGGATCGAAGATGTCTGCCGGGCTCTCAACCGGATACCCCTGAACAACTGTACCAAGGTGCTGGTCGTGGACGACTCCATCGCCGCTCGTGATCTCCAGGGAGCGTTTTTAACCGCACAATGTTTCCACGTCCTTTTCGCCACCAATGGCGCGGAGGCACTGCAACTGCTGGCCAAACACCCCGACACGACCCTGGTGATCACCGACAACGAAATGCCGCTCATGGACGGAATTACCTTGACGACCCGTATTCGCGAGACCCACGGGCGTGATGAACTTGCCATCATCGGTGTCGCCGCCAAAGGCTCACCGGCAACCGCGGTACGCTTTCTCAAACATGGCGCCAGTGATTTTCTGGCAAAACCGTTTGAAAAAGAGGAGTTTTACTGCCGCGTCTACAACTGCATCGGGATCATCGAGCATGCCCGTGCCATCACGAAGGCCGCTTATACCGACCCCCTCACCGGAATGGGAAATCGTCTGGCGTTTTTCACCCAGGCGCCGGCGCTCTTTTCCACGGCCAAAACATCCGGCGAGGCTCTGGCCGTGGCCATGCTGGATATCGATTTTTTCAAGAAAGTAAATGATACCTATGGACATGCCGCCGGGGACGAAGTTCTGCGACACGTGGCGGCACTGGCGAAGGACCAGCTGGAAGGGAAAGGTGTTCTGGCGCGTTTCGGCGGGGAAGAATTTTGCGTTATCTGTCGTGGCATGGACCGTACCGCCGCCTGGTCTCTCTTCGACACGTTACGTGCGGCCGTGGAGGCATCCTCCGTGGAGTATGAGGGAGTGACGATCAGGGTGACGCTGAGCATCGGGGCGACACTCACCCCTCTCAATTCACTGGACGAAACCATCAATCATGCGGACCAGCTGCTGTACGAAGCCAAGAATGGCGGCCGCAACCGGGTCGTCATGACACCACCCCCCGTTGAAACGAGCAAAGGGGTCACGTTTCTGATGCCCTGATGGCGCCAAGGGACAAAAAGCCGCTACCCTGTCATGGGGAGCGGCTTTTTATTCGTGCGGTTGGGGCAGATCAGTGCTTCAAAGCCGCAATGTTGTCGGCGATCTTCCAGAGAGCAAACGTCCAGTCGATCATCAGCAGAATCACGGCTGTCTTGAAAATAATGTCGGAAATGCATGTTTTTTTGTCCATGGGTCTGTCTCCTTGATTTCTGTAGGCGTAGTTCATTTCCTGCCGCTGTTTGCCGGGCCTCTTTTCCGGATTGTCACCATGACGGCAGTATAACAGGTTACGACGTTGTCAGGGAGCAAAAGTCGTCATCTAAAACGCCTCGTTCAGACAGCGGCGGGAAGCGTCGGATAATCGGTGTATCCCTTGGCGCCACCGCCGTAAAAGGTCCGGTCGTCCCAGGAGTTCAACGGGGCCCTGGCGGCGAAACGGGCGACCAGGTCGGGATTGGCGATGAATCCCTTGCCGAAGGCGACGGCGTCGGCCAGGCCGTCAGCCAGAACCTTCTCGGCGCTCTCAGGGGTGAAGTTCTCATTGGCGATGTAGACCCCACCGAATGCGTCCCGGATACGGGGACCGATGCTATCTTCAAGCTGAGCCTCGCGGGCGAAAATAAACGCCAGCCGTCGCCGGCCCAGTTCCCGGGCCACGTAGGTGAAGGTTGCAGTACGGTCGGAATCGCCCATGTCGTGAGCATCCCCACGGGGAGCGAGATGCATCCCCACCCGATCGGCGCCCCAGACCTCCACCACCGCATCGGTCACCTCAAGCATCAGACGCGCCCGCTTCTCCCGTGAACCGCCATAGGCGTCCGTTCGCCGGTTCGTGCTGTCCTGGAGAAACTGGTCAAGGAGATAGCCGTTGGCCCCATGGATCTCCACACCATCGAAGCCGGCGGCCTTCGCATTGACGGCGCCCCGGCGGTAGGCGGCGATAACGCCGGGGATCTCGCCGGTTTCCAGCGCCCGCGGCACCGGATACGGTCGTTCCGGGCGCAGCAGGCTGACATGCCCCCTGGCCGCGATGGCGCTGGCCGATACAGGAGGCTGACCACCCAGGAGGCTGGGGTCGGAGATCCGCCCCACATGCCAGAGCTGGAGGAAGATCCGCCCCCCCGAGTCATGAACAGCCCTGGTGACGGAGCTCCACCCTTCCGCCTGTTCGTCGGACCAAATCCCCGGCGTCCC
>CAIUUR010000260.1 GCA_903902345.1 uncultured Geobacteraceae bacterium
AGCTTGCTTGATCTGCTGGCCCGCTTTATACACCTGCAGGCGGAGGATATTCGCACGGAGGAAGGACGCAAGATCAAGAAAGAAGCGCTCATCTTTCCCCGTTACCATCAACTCCAGGCTGTCCGAAAGTTGGAGGACGTTGCAAGATGCGACGGACCGGGGCATAACTACCTGATCGAGCATTCGGCGGGGAGCGGCAAGAGTAATACCATTGGCTGGTTGGCCCATCGGCTCTCGTCGTTGCACGATGACGGCAATGAAAAGGTCTTCGACAGCGTGATCGTCATCACGGACCGACGGGTGCTGGACAAACAACTGCAAGACACCATCTACCAGTTTGAGCACCGCAAGGGTGTTGTGCAGAAGATAGACGAGGATTCGCGCCAACTGGCCGAGGCTCTTGAATCATGCGTGCCGATTATTATCACCACCCTGCAGAAATTCCCCTTCGTGACCAAGCAACTCCTCCGAATGGCTGAAGAGCGGGGGAATGCAGGCTCCGGTTTTCTACCGACCCGGCGCTGCGCGGTTATCATTGACGAGGCCCATAGCTCGCAATCCGGTGAATCAGCCACTGAACTGAAGGGTGTCCTGGGGGGTGAAGCCCTGCGGGACGAGGCCATAAAGCGAGCAGAAGAAGAGGGGATGGATGGGATGGAGGAGCTATTCCGCACCATGGCCCAGCGCGGAACACAAAAAAATCTGAGTCTGTTTGCCTTCACCGCCACCCCCAAACACAAGACGCTGAAAGTTTTCGGCAAGGATGGGGAGCCGTTCCACCGTTACACCATGCGTCAAGCCATCGAAGAAGGTTTCATCATGGACGTGTTGAAGTCATACACTACCTATGCGACCTACTATCGGCTGGTCAAGGCAAGCAGTGACGATCCCAATGTGGAACGGAAGAAGGCTGCCAAGGCTCTTGCCCGCTTCATGCGCCTGCACCCCCACAACATCGCCCAAAAGACCGAAATCATGGTGGAGCACTTCAACGCCATGACCCGTCATAAAATCGGGGGGAAGGCTAAAGCCATGGTTGTAACGGGATCACGCCTGGAGGTGGTACGCTATAAGCAGAGTTTTGATAAATACATCAAAAGCAAGGGATACCACTGGATAAAAACGCTGGTGGCCTTCTCGGGCGTGGTTCCGGACGATAAGGTGAAGGGGAAGCAGTACACGGAAGTAGCGATGAATGACGGCGTCAAGGATACGGAAGTGCCGGACCGCTTTGCCGGCACCGAATACCAACTGCTGCTGGTTGCGGAAAAATATCAAACCGGTTTCGATCAGCCCCTGCTGCATACCATGTACGTAGATAAACGCTTATCGGGGATTCAGGCGGTGCAGACGTTTTCACGCCTTAATCGCATACATCCGCTCAAAGAGGATACCTTTGTCCTGGATTTCGTCAACGACCGAAGCGAGATACAGGAGGCCTTCAAGCAGTTTTACGAAGGGGCCGAGATAGGAGAAGAGGCCGACCCGGCGCGGATGTATGAGCTCAAGGCGGAACTGGACGCCGCCGACATCTACCGTCATGACGAGGTAGAGCGTTTCTGCTCGGTCTATTACAAACCCAAACAGCGGCAGAGTTATGCCGATCACCAGACCATGAACGCGGCCCTTGATCCGGCAGTGGAGCGTTTCAAGGCGCTGTCGAAGGGTAACGAAGAAGAGGCCGAACTGTTGCGCGGCAAGCTGGCGGCGTTTCGCAACCTGTATACCTTTCTCTCCCAGATCATTCCCTACCAGGATTCGGATCTGGAAAAACTTTATACCTTCATCCGGCACCTCCTGTCTAAACTCCCCAAGCGCCAAAGCGGCCCCAGCTACTCTTTCGATGACGACGTACGGCTGGAATATTACCGCTTACAGAAAATCAGCGAAGGGTCGATCAGTTTGAACGAAGGGTATGCCAATAAACTGGATGGCCCGACAGAGACCGGCACCGGCATGGTCAGAGAAGTTCCTCTGCCACTATCCCGCTTGATCGACTATATCAATGAACGTTTCGGCACAGATTTTAACGACGCCGACCAACTTTTCTTTGACCAGATTATCGAGGCTGCCGTGCTGGACGAAGCACTGCAGCAGGCGGCGCAAGTCAACCCCCAGGACAAGTTTTCCCTGGTGTTCGATAATCTACTGGAAACTTATTTCATTGAACGGATCGAGCAGAATGAGGAGATATTCTCTCGTTTCATGAATGAGGCGGATTTTCAGAAAATGGTTACGAAGTGGATTTCCAGTCAGGTTTATAGTCGGCTTCGGGATTTGCCGCAAGCGGGGAAATAATGGATTTTCGCGAAGCATATTGCCATGTCTGAGATTGTTCAACGTCATTACGAGCAGTACCCCTATCCCCGCTACCCTCTCCTGGCCTCGGTGCGGAAATCCGATACCTACGCCCTGAACCTGCAATCCCTCTGGACCTACGCCAACGGCACACTTCTCCCCCCCGAGGCCCGGACGGTCCTGGTCGCCGGTTGCGGCGCCTTCGCACCCTACCCCTTCTCACTGGCCAACCCGGAGTGCCTGGTTACGGCTCTCGATCTGTCGGAAGGGAGCATCAGGAGAGCCCGTCTCCACTCTCTCCTCCATGGCCGCCGCAACATAACCTTCGTGGCGGGCGACCTTGAGGAAAGGGCTCTGCTGCCGGGCCCCTTCGGCCTGGTCGACGCCTACGGAGTCCTCCATCACCTGGATGATCCCCTCGCCGGCCTGCAGGCGTTGGTGGGGAGATTGGCCACCGGCGGCATCATTCGGCTCATGCTTTACAGTTCCATTACCCGACGAGACGAGGAATCACTGCGACGGGCCTTTCGTCTGCTGAAGGTCACCTCTGTCCCAGCCGTACGCGACATGGTCCGCCGCTCTCCCCCCGGATCACGTCTCCGGGCGTTTTTCGAGGCATCCCGGGAAGTGGACGATGACGTGGGAGTTGCCGACGCACTCCTCCACCCTACTGTCCGGACGTATCGTCTCGATGAGCTGCTCCTCCTTCTCAAAGGCGCCGGGCTGAAGGTGTTGCGCTATGCCCATAGAGGAGCCCTCCCCGAAGTCCAACGTGAGGAAGAGCGCCTCCGGGCACTTGAAGGGGAACATTCCTCACCGGGTAATTTCGTCCTGTATGCGGTGAGGGAAAACCATCAAAAGGCAGAGGCTGCTCCCGACTCCCTGCTGCTCCTCAACCCCTGCCTGAGAAGAGTCTTACGCAGCCTGCTTCCGGGCAGAGTGGAGATACCGGCTCGATTCGGTGGCGAAGATTTCCTTTTGGGCTGGTCTGAGCGACGCTTCCTTAGTCGTTTTCGCAAACCGGTGTCGCTTTCGTCGCTGCCCCCCGGAGACCGGGATAGAGCCAAGAAATTCATGACAGCCATGTTTCTGGCCAGCTATCGCCCGGGTGGCGCCGAAGGTGAGCGTCCCTTCGACTAAAGACCTGCTGAACTCGTCGACTTCCACAGTAGAAAAAGCATTTCCACGCGGAGACGCGGAGAAAATCAAACAAAAACAAGTCAATTACAAGAACATCACCTTCACCTGATTGGTGTATACTTCGTCTGTCCCAACGTCTTGATTTTCTCCGCGATCTCCGCGTCTCCGCGTGATGAACCGACGTTTTTAGGATTATCCATTGTCCTTCAGTAAATATACTGGTAGAATATGCTCATAAGCAATACGCATAAGGAGGCCGCAATGGAAACCTTCCTATTTGACCAACGAGCTCCGAAGAAATCTGCAAACCTTAGTATTAATAGTGACTTGCTCCGTCAAGCAAAAGAGCGGCAGATCAATCTTTCGCAAGCATTGGAATTGCGACTCGCTGAGTTACTGCGTGATGAAAAGCGCCAAAAATGGAATGAGGAAAACAGAGAGGCCATAGATGATTATAATCGCCGGATAGAAGCTTGCGGCACGTTCAGTGACGGCTTGAGACATTTCTGATGGGACTGCATCTACCCGGCCACCGCCCGGGCCACGGTAACGACGTAGATCTCCGCGGCCCCCCCCTTCCGGAGCACCTTGCTACATTCCATAACCGTGCTCCCGGTGGTGTAGACATCGTCAACCAGCAGAATCCTTCTCCCCTTCACCGCCGCCGGGTCAACCAAAGCGAAGGCCCCCCGGACATTGAGTTCCCGCTCCCCTGCCGCCAGAGTCACCTGAGGCTCCGTCCAGCGGGTCCGGCGCAGATTGTTCACCACCAAGGGAATCCCCCAGAGCTTCGCCAGCGGCTTCCCCAGGAGAACCGCCTGATTAAATCCCCGCTCCCGAAGCCGTCGCCGGTGGAGCGGAACGGGAAGGAGGAGATCCGCATCCCAGGAGGCCACTGATGGGGTGAGAGCTTCGGCCGCAAGGAGCGCCAGGGGATGGGCCAGGTGGACCTTCCGATCATATTTGAAATGATGGATGAGGTCGCGGGTCACTCCGTCAAAGGGTAGTGCGGCCCTGGCTGCGCTGTACCGGGGGTGGGAGATGATGCAGGGGCCGCAGGGATGGTCAATCCCGCCGGGAGTCAGAAAGGGGACGCCACAGATCGTGCAGAGGGGAGAAACAATTGGCGTTATCTCTCCCCGGCACGCAGGGCAGAGATGAAGCCTGCCGGCCCCGGGAATGAAGGCGCGGCAGGCATGACAGAGCGGCGGGAAAACAATATCCAGCAGCGCCCGGAACAACGTCTACAGCCCCAAATCCTCGTTCACCACCAACACCCGGATATCGGTGAAGCGCGGTTTCCGTTCCAGAACCGTCGTGACCCGGCAGAGCCGCTCCGGAGAGTTGCAATCGCTGCAAAAGCCGGTCTGGGCGCAGGGGGTCTTGAAGTTAAGTCGCTTGGCGTTGGGAGGGGTGGCCCACTCTTTCACCCGCTGCATCGCCTCAGGAACGCCTCCCTCCACGATCTTGTTTCGCCCCACCACCACGATCACCTTTTTCGGCCCGAAGAACATGGAGGCGACCCGGTTCCCCGTGGCGTCAATGTTCACCAGAAAACCGGAAAGGGTCACGGCGTTGGTGCCGGTGAGAAAGAGATCGCAGGTAAGCTGGCGGCGCATGAGGGCCAGCCGCTCCTCCAGCGCCAGGCCGGGAGCGCTGTGAATAAGAAGCTCCTTTCCCGCTTCCCGCAACGGCTCAATCACCCCCATCTCCGCCACCGACAAGGAACCGCCGAACCCCACCGTTGCCGCTTCGCCGGCCTCGGCCAGAATGTACTCCCGCGCTGGGGCGACGGTGGGACAGTAGATCGCGGTAAAGCCATTTTTTTCCAGCGCCGCCACCACCTTCCCGCACTTCTGTTCGTAACTCCAGGCCACCAGCTCTTGCGTCAAACTCATGATATCGCCTCCTCGTATGCTGATAAAAAAAATCTATACTCAGTTCACCACAGAGGACACAGAGAAAATTCTCAAACTCACGTGCCACGATGCTAAACGGAATGATCCTGTCGGCTTCAAAAAAATCCTGATTCCTCTGTGATCTCTGTGACTCTGTGGTGAAACGCTTTTTACTATACCATAATGCGGTTTTTCCCGACACAAAATCGCTGCCGCCCCTAAAAGGACTAAAACGGTCTTATATGATTCTCATCATCTAAATCTTGACCTTCCCTGTCAAGTGTTATAATCTTTTCGCTTGTTTGGATGAACACTATATCACGAGCCGGACCGGCGCCAACGGCGCCGCCGGGAGGCGGGGAGAACGCACGCATGGAACCGATTACCGAAATCAAACCCGACATCTTCTGGATTGGGGCCGAAGACCCCGATCTGCGCACCTTTGACGACCTCTTTCCCACCGAGAAAGGGACGACCTACAACTCTTACCTCATCCGGGGGAAAGAGAAGATTGCCATCATCGACACCGTCGAGGCGCACATGGCCGAGGCGTTCCTGGAAAAGGTCAAGACGCTGGTTGATCCGGCGGATGTGGACTACTTCATCATCAACCACACCGAGCCCGACCACTCCGGCTCCCTGGCCTTCATGCTGGAGCATTGCCCCAAGGCGGTTGTGGTCTCCACCCAGGCTGCCAAGACTTTCCTGGGAAACCTGATTCACAAGCCCTTCACCTCCCACGTGGTGAAGGACGGCGAGATCCTCGACCTGGGGGGGAAACATATCCGTTTCGTCATCGCCCCCTACCTCCACTGGCCCGACACCATGTTCGCCCTGGCGGAAGAAGACGGCGTCCTCTTCTCCTGTGACGCCTTCGGCGCCCACTACTGCGGCGGCGCCCTCTTTAACGACGAACTCCCCGACTACACGAAGGATATGTTTTTCTACTTCGACTGCATCATGCGCCCCTTCAAGGACAAGGCCCTGGCCGCCGTGAAGAAGATCGAAAATGAGCGGATCGAGGTCATCTGCCCCAGCCACGGACCGGTCCTCCGGACCGAGCCTCTCAAATACATCCAGCGGTACGAAGAGTGGTGCGCCGTCAAGCCCCACCCCAAAACTGTTGCAATCCTCTACATCTCCCCCCAGGGCAACACCGAGATCATGGCCAAGGCGGTGGAGAAGGGGGCATCCCTCCCCGGCCTGGTCGTCAAGAGCGTCCACGCCAACCACA
>CAIUUR010000261.1 GCA_903902345.1 uncultured Geobacteraceae bacterium
CTGGCGACGGCTTACGAGGGGAAGGAACAGAACGTCAAGGCTCTGGAGGAGTTTCTCAAAATTCCCCCCACGGCAGCGGTCTATTTTGAGGCTTTAAGCCATATCGCCTACCTATATAAGGAACAGGGGAATCCCGAGGCCGGTCTGACTCTCCTCAAGAGGGCCGCCGCGGCGAAAACGGGTGGGATTGAACCGTACCTCCTCCTTGCCCGCTATCAGGATACCCTGGGTGAGCCGGGAAAAGGAGTCGAAGTGTTATTGGGGGTTGCGGCGGAATTTTCCGCTGAACCACGACTTTTCTTCAACCTGGGGGTTCTCTATGACAAGAGCGGAAAGAGGGACGAATCCATTGCCATGATGAAGAAGGTTATCGCCATGGCTCCCGATGATGCCCAGGCCCTGAATTACCTGGGATATACCTATGCCGAAATGGGGGTTCATCTCCCCGATGCCCTGGAGTATATCAATCGCGCCCTGACACTCTCTCCCGGTGACGGTTTCATCCTGGACAGTCTGGGGTGGGTCTATTTCAAGATGAAGAAGTACGACCTGGCGATCATCAACCTGCAACGAGCCCTCACGGTGGTGGCCGACGACCCGGCGATCCTGGAGCATCTGGGGGAGGTGTATTACGCCACCAGGGAATATGACAACGCCATCGCAACCTACCGTAAGCTCATCAAGCAGGAACCGGAGAAGAAGGAGTATCTGGACCGGTTGAAAAAAATCCGCTCCGAGAGCGGAGATCGATGACGTTCCGGTGGATCCACACGGTGCTGCCGCTCCTGCTCCTCCTTGTTGGCTGCAGTGTGGCTGACCCCCCCGGTTCTCCCCCGCCGCGGAGCTCCGGGACGGTGGCCAACGGCGATACCATTGTTACCGGTTCCATCGGCGAGGCGTCCACTCTGATCCCCCTCTTGGCATCCGATGCCGCCTCCCATGCCATTGCCGGTTATATCTACAACGGCCTCGTCAAATACGACAAGGAGCTGAACCTGGTGGGGGACCTGGCGCAGTCGTGGGAGGTCTCTCCCGACGGTCAGGTCATCACCTTTCATCTGCGCCGCGGAGTGAAGTGGCAGGATGGTCATGAGTTCACCAGCCGTGACGTCCTCTACACGTACCGGGTCACCATCGATCCCAAGACCCCCACCTCCTACGCCGAGGATTTCAAACAGGTAAAAAAGGTGGAGTCTCCTGACCCCTACACCATCCGGGTTATCTATGACCACCCCTTCGCTCCGGCCCTGGCATCCTGGGGAACCTCCATCCTCCCCGCCCATCTGTTGGAGGGTAAGGATATCACCCGAAGCGAACTGGCTCGACGGCCGGTGGGAACCGGGCCGTACAAGTTCAAGGAGTGGGTGGCAGGGCAGAAAATTACCCTGGAAGCCTATGAGGGGTATTTTGAGGGAAGGCCGCACCTGGAACGGGTGGTGGACCGACTCATCCCGGACAGTTCCACCATGTATATGGAGCTGAAGGCCGGCGGTATCGACATGATGAATCTGACCCCGGTGCAGTTCCAGCGGCAGACCGTGGGGATCAGTTTTCTGGAGCGGTTCAACAAGTACCGCTACCCCGCATCCTCCTACGTCTACCTGGGGTACAATCTTTCGAACCCTCTCTTCAGTGATGTTCGGGTCCGTCGGGCGCTGACTCACGCCATCAACAAGGAAGAGCTGGTCCAGGGGGTGCTCCTGGGGATGGGGCAGTCAGCAAAGGGGCCGTACAAGCCGGGGAGTTGGGGGTGGAATCCGAACATTCAGGATCCGGTCTATGATCCGGCTGCGGCGCGGGAGCTCCTGGCCCAGGCGGGCTGGAACCATACGGACGGCGACGGCATTCTGGTCAAGGGTGGGAAACCGTTCAGGTTTACCGTCCTGACCAATCAAGGGAATGCTGAGCGGCTGAAGACGGCCCAGATCATCCAGCAGCGGCTCCGGGCCGTGGGGATCGAGATGAAGATCCGGGTCATAGAGTGGGCCTCCTTCATTACCCACTTCATTGACACACGCAACTTCGAGGCGGTGATCCTGGGGTGGAGTCTGGGGCAGGATCCGGATATCTTCGACGTCTGGCATTCCAGCAAGACGGGGAAGAAGGAGCTGAACTTCATCGGATACCGAAACGAAGAGGTGGACCGTCTCATCGTGGCGGGGAGAGGGACCTTTGATCAAAAGGAGCGGCAACGCTGCTACTGGCGGATTCAGGAGATCCTGGCCCGGGATCAGCCCTATACCTTCCTCTACGTCCCCGACGCACTCCCCACGGTGAGTAGCCGGTTCCGGGGGATAGTGCCGGCTCCCGCGGGGATCAGCTACGATTTCATCCACTGGTACGTTCCCAAGGGTGAGCAGAAATATACGCAATGATTTGAGGAGTAAATATCATGAAGAAACGTTTTCTGCTGCTGTTTCTGTTGTCATTTCTGGTGTACGCCGCGTCGGGTTTCTCCGGGGGAGATGATTGGTCCCCCTGGAAGAAGCTGGATGACGGCGCGTTGAACGGCATCGAGTTCAGTCACAAGAATAATTGCCCACCCACCGGTGCTCTGGATTGTGATCTTCTCTGGCGCTTTTCCAGCGGGTATGAAACTGATGTGACTGCGGATTACACCATTGCCTGGGATACCGGAAACGGCATCCAGGAAAAGAAATCCCGGATCACGCTGAAGCCGGGAGAAAACCTGGATGACTCCTACGCCGTTACGGGGGTGGCCCTGGACGAGGTCTCGGTGAAGATCGTGGCGGAGCAGGAGGTATTGTCGGCTGCCCGCCAGGAGGTGGAAGCCGAGCGGGTACGGATGGAGGAGGCGCGGAAACAGGCGGATGAAAACGCCCGTAAGCAGGAAGAGCTTCGGGAAGGTGAGGAGCCGCGACAGGGCGAGATCAGGCGTGATCCCGCCGTACGTAAGCCGGCATCGTCGAAATTGCGCAAGGGACATCTGGATCGGATTCGGAGGGAAGAGCTCTATCTTCGGCAGCAGGAACAGCCCCGCCCCCGCAGGACAGTGGCGTCGGAACGACGGAGGCGGGAAGAGGCATCCGCCGCATATTATCGAAAAAAGGAGCACAAACGGGCGATTGTTGCCCGGGTCAGAAACGTAGGGAGGAGTGTGGCGCCTTCCCATGAAGGAAGCATCAAGGAAACGCCGCAACCCGTCACCACCATGAGGCTCGAGCGGTATCTGGATTCCGAAATTCTAGGTAATAACAAGTGCCTGTAAGATAACATGGCCATCTATCTCCTCAAACGGATCGCCCTGCTTCTCCCGTTGTTGCTGGGGATCACGCTGATCACCTTCACCGTGATTCATCTGGCCCCTGGTGAGCCGGTGGAGATGCAGACCTCCATGAGTCCCAAGATTACCGCGGAGACCCGCCAGCGGCTCCGGGAGTACTACGGTCTGGACAAGCCGCTTTACGTCCAGTATGGCCTCTGGCTGGGGCGGCTTGCTACTCTGGATTTCGGACGTTCCTTCGCACCGGACAACCGACCGGTACTTGACAAGATCAAGGAGCGGATTCCGGTCACCCTCTCCCTCAATCTCATGGCCATGATCGTGGAATTTGGGCTGGCGCTCCCCATTGGCATCCTGGCGGCAGTGCGGCGCAACACCCTGCTGGATAAGGGACTCACGCTCTTCGTCTTCCTTGGTTTCGCCATCCCCACCTTCTGGCTGGCGCTCCTTCTCATGTACTTCTTTGGGGTGAAACTGGAGTGGCTCCCCGTTTCCGGACTCCACTCCCTGGGGAGCGAACGACTTTCATTTGTTCCCTGGCTCCTGGACATGGCCAGGCATCTCATCCTTCCCGTGGGGGTGGCCTCCTTCGGGAGTCTGGCCGGTCTTTCCCGGTACACCCGCTCCACCATGCTGGAGGTCATCGGTCAGGATTACATCACCACGGCCCGGGCCAAGGGATTACCCGAACGGGTGGTGATCCTCAAACATGCCCTCCGGAACGCGCTCCTCCCGGTCATCACCCTGCTCGGTTTCTCGCTCCCCGGTCTCATCGGCGGGAGCGTCATCTTCGAGACTATTTTTGCCATTCCCGGCATGGGGCAGCTGTTCTTCATGGGGGTCATGGCCCGGGACTATCCCCTGGTCATGGGGATACTCGTTATCGGCGCCGGACTCACTCTGGTGGGGAACCTGCTGGCCGACCTCTGCTACGCCCTGGCCGACCCACGCATCCGGCACGGCGGGAGATGAACATGATTCGTAACAGCTACTTCATCTCCGTCGTCTGGAACCGTTTTCGTCGCAACCGGCTGGCCCTGGCCGGCGGAGTTGTCGTTATCGCCCTCTTTCTCCTCTCGTTCCTGGCGCCGCTGGTCACCCCCTATGATCCGTCTCACCTGGACGCCTGGCACGTTCTCCTCCCACCGTCGGCCCGGCACTGGTTCGGCACCGACGAATTGGGACGGGATGTCTTTACTCGGGTAATCTATGGCTCCCGAGTCTCCCTCAAGGTCGGCTTCGTGGCGGTGGGGCTCGCACTCCTCATCGGAACCTCCGTCGGACTCGTGGCCGGTTTCTACGGTGGTTGGGCCGATTCCATCCTCATGCGGTTGGTGGATATCATGCTCTGTTTTCCCACCTTCTTCCTGATCCTGGCGGTTATCGCCATGCTGGAGCCCTCCATCTGGTACATCATGATTATCATCGGCCTCACCGGCTGGATGGGGGTGGCACGGCTTGTCCGGGCCGAGGTCCTCACCCTTCGGGAGCGGGAGTTCGTTCTGGCCGCTCGCGGTCTGGGTGCTTCGGATTTCCGGATAATCGTCCATCATATTCTTCCCAATGCCCTCTCTCCGGTGCTGGTGACCGCCACCCTGGGGGTTGCCGGCGCCATCCTCACCGAGTCGGCTCTGTCGTTTCTGGGAATCGGGGTGCAGCCACCCACTCCCAGTTGGGGGAATATCCTCACGGCAGGGAAGGAGTATATTGAGTTTGCCTGGTGGCTGTCCCTCTTTCCGGGCCTGGCGATCCTCGTCACGGTCCTTGCCTACAACCTCCTGGGTGAAGGGCTGCGCGATGCCCTGGATCCCCGCTTGAACCGATAAGACCGAGAAAGGTGCATTTTCATGAAAGCTCTGAATGTTGAAGCCGCCGATTACGCCATAGTCACCATGGAAGACGAGATTCGGGTGGACGGCCTCTGCCGGGATCTGCTCATGTCGTTCTATGAGGAGCTTCAGGGGGAGGGTGGTGATCCGGAGATCGCCACGGAACTGGCCCGCAGCGCCGACTATTTTGTCCGTGACTTTCTGGTAGGGTACAAGCAGTGGCATCTCTTCGACGAAAGTCGTTCGCCGGTGAGGCCCTTTGCGGGAAACTGGTATATTGTCAACACCATGGACCCTACCAGCGCCGAGCTGGCCCGACATCTGGCGGGGATCCGCGCCTTTTATCTTTATCTATTCCAAAATGGCCTGATTTCCGACAGCTTTTGGAAGCAGATTGATCTGGAGTGCGGTGACCACCCTTACTATGAGGAGCGGATCAGGAGTTTCTGGGATATTACCGGGGATGGCTACTATGAGTGGGTGCGCCTCTGCCCGCTGAACCGGAGGTAACATGGCAGTGCAAGAAACATGGCAAGGGGTGGCTGTCCGGCTGGAGACGCTGCTGGCGCGGGCCGAGGTACTCCTTGAAGCGTATCAGCCGGCAACCGACTTCGACCCGGCGCTATTTACCCCGTGGCTCGCCTTTCGCTGGGAACGGCGAGGGAGGGGAGGGGGGCTGACGGTTGTGCGGCATCCCCACCTGGTGGAGCTGGATGACCTGTCAGGGATCGATGCCTCCCGGGATGACCTGATCCGGAACACGGAGCAGTTCGTGGCTGGGCTCCCGGCCAACAATGTCCTTCTCTGGGGGGAGCGGGGAACCGGAAAATCCTCCTGCATCAAGGGGTTGCTCAAGCGGTTCTCGGGGCGGGGATTGCGTCTCGTGGAGGTAGAGCGAAGCGATCTAGCCACCCTGCCGCAGCTCCTGGAACTCCTTCGTGATGCTCCCTGGCGATTCATCATCTTCTGCGACGACCTCTCCTTTGCCGAGGGGGATGCATCCTATCAGGAGCTGAAGTCCCTCCTGGATGGCGGTCTAGTGGAGCGCCCGGCCAACACCCTCATCTATGCCACCTCCAACCGGCGGCACCTCATGCCGGAGCAGATGAGCGATGCCTTGAAAGAAGAGATCCATCCCGGCGAGGCGGTCTCCGACCGGCTGGCGCTTTCCGACCGCTTCGGTCTGCAGCTCAGCTTCTACCCCTTCGATCAGAACACCTATCTGACCATCGTGGAAAAGTACGCGGAGCAGGCCGGAGTTCAGCTGGAACCCGAGACCCTCCGCCTGGAGGCGCTCCGCTGGGCCCTGCAGCGGGGGCAGCGTTCGGGGCGTGCCGCCCGGCAGTTCGTGGATGACCTGTCAGGAAAAATGGCGATGGAACCCGGCAAACGGTAAACGGTCAACGGTGAACGGACGGCAAACGGCAAACGGTGAACGGACGGCAAACGGTGAACGGACGGTGAACGGTGAACTGAACTTCGTGAACTCCCGCCCGCTATTCATCCCTCTCCTTGGCGGGATTCTGGGACTCTCCCTGGCCGCCTTCTACCCGGTGATCCTCCCTGCCTGGGTGATGGCGGCGCTCCTCCTCCTGACCCTCGCCGCCGTCTTTACTCCCAACCGCCATCTCTTCACCTCCCTCCTCCTCTTAACTACCTTTGCCTGGGGAATCGCCGCGTTTCAGCCGGTGATCAACCCTGTGGTGAACCCCCTTTCTCCATCCCGGTACGCCTCGGAGCGTGAACATACCCTGGAGGGGGTCATCGACCAGCGACCGGAGAGCACCGAAACCGGTTGCCGGGTAACAATCCGGGCCGAGCGGATTCTAGTCGACGGGAAAGAGCTCCCCCTGGAGGGTCGCGTCCTGGTGTACATCCGAGATGGCCGGACCCCCTGGGTCACCGGGGACCGGGTCCGCTTCATTTCCAAGCTTCGGCGTCCCCGGAACTACGGACTCCCGGGTGAATTCGACACCGTCCGGTTTCTCGCTCTCAAGGGGATCTTCGTCACCGCCCATCTGAAGGGAGCCGACGACCTAATCCTGGTGAGGGGAAATGTCGCATCCCACATGGCCCACGGGATAGATACCCTGGCGCGGCGTCTGGGGAGCTTCATCACCGCTGCCGTCCCCGGTGAGGAGGGGGGGATTCTCCGAGCTCTCCTTCTGGGGGACCGTGGATATGTCTCACCGGCGACGGAGGCGGCCTATACCCGCTCCGGTGTCAATCATATCCTCTCCATCTCCGGGTTTCATGTGGCCATCCTGGCCCTGGTGGTGTATCAACTACTCTATCTCCTGGGGCGTTGCTCCCAGACCCTCATGCTCACGTGCAACCTTCGCCGGTGGTCGCTCCTGGCGGGACTCCCCATCGTCGTTTTTTATCTGCTCCTCTCCGGTGGCGCACCCGCCACGGCTCGCTCCGTGGTGATGATGGTCATGGGGACTCTGGCGCTCTGGATCCGGCGGGAGAGCGACCCGGTGAATATCCTCATCGTCACCGCGCTCCTCCTTCTGGGGACCAATCCGCCGCTCCTTTTCGACCTCTCCTTTCAGCTCTCTTTCCTCGCCATCTGGGGACTCATACTCCTGACGCCTACCTTCATGATCCCTTTCCAGAAGTGGGAGCGGGGTATGACCGGGATGCTTATCTCTCTCATCGCCGCGTCGGTAGCGGCTATCATCGCCACCCTGGTTCCTGTAGCCTATTACTTTCACCGGAGCTCCGCCACCGGGGTTGTCGCAAATCTCTTCATCGTCCCGCTCCTCGGGTATGGCGCGGTGGTGGTGGGGTTTGCCGGGATCTCCCTGGCCCTGGTGGCGCCGGGAGTGGCCGGATTCCTCCTGGACCTTGCCGGGTTTCTCGTCTATCTCTCGGACAAAATTATCCTCCGTCTGGCGGAACTCCCTCTCCTTCCTCACTGGAACCCCACCCGCTGGGACCTCCTCCTCTCCTATCTGGTGCTGCTGGCGCTGACGCTTCTGGGCGGCAGGTGGAGCCGGGGAGTTTCCGTTGCGCTTCTGCTGATCACCATGATCGGGGGGCATCTGTTCCAAAGCCTTCCCCATGGGGGGGAGTTGCAGGTGGCTTTCTTCAGCCTTGGCCAGGCGGAATCAACGCTGGTCAGGTTTCCCGATGGGAAGAGCCTGCTGGTGGATGGGGGTGGGAGTCTCCGCGAAGGTGGGGCGGATACGGGGGAGCGGCTGCTGGCCCCGGCGCTCTGGGCGTTGGGGGTGGAGCGGCTGGACGTGGTGGTGCTGAGCCATCCTCATCCCGATCATCTTCGGGGGCTTCGCTTCATTGTCGAAAATTTTCCCGTGGGACAGTTCTGGTCCAGCGGCAGGAACGAAGATACGGCGGACTTCATGGCGCTTCGCGGGGCGCTGGCGGCGAGGAAGGTTCCCATGGTCAGGATCTGTAGAGAGTCGGCGCCGCTGATCCTGGGGGAGGGGAGGATTGAACCGCTTGCCCCTTCCACCGGTGAACCGGAGTCCGGGGGGGTAAACGACGATTCCCTGGTATTTCGCCTTACCTGGCGGGATCTCTCCTTCCTCTTCACCGGAGACATGGGGATTGCCACGGAAGAGTTGCTTCTTGCTTCACCACAGAAACTGAAGGCCGACATCCTTAAGGTTGGGCATCATGGGAGCCGCTTCGCCAGTTCTGAGCCGTTCCTTCGGGCCGTTGCTCCCCGATTAGGGCTCATTTCCGCAGGGTACGACAATACGTTTCATCTTCCGGCGAAACAGACACTGGAACGTCTGGCCGCCCTCCGGATTCCCATCTATCGCACCGATCTGGACGGGACGATCCTGCTCCGCTCCTTCGGTCGAGGTTTCAGCGTGACGAACATCCCCCCCTGAGTCGGGATTCTTTGCTGTGCCATTGCCGCCATCTCCTGGTCAAAGATGAAGTTCGTCCCGGTTTCTTCCCATATTCGCGAACTGCGCAAGTTTTCTACTTGCTTCTTCAATTTCGTCAAGAAGTTTATCCGCACTGTCTGGGTTGTCTTGGGCGATATACCACCAGATTTCATCAAGGTCGTTTTCGGCTTCGGGGCTTTTGTGGATTCTCAACATCAGCCGTTTATCATACTTTGTTGCGAATCAAGTCGTATTCGTCCCCGCGACTTTATGGCGTCAACATCCAAGGGGGTTGACTCGCCGCTATCCAAGCCTTTCTTTATTTCGGCTCTCAGTTCTTCAACACGCAAGAACTGTCTCCGGTCCCGCTCTTCAAGAAGACGTAAGGCGTCGCGCATGACTTCGCTTGCGGAACCGTACAGCCCGCTCTCAACCTTGTTTTTCACCAATGCTTCGAGTTGTGGCGTAAGCGAAATGTTCATTAGTTCATCTCCTTTCTTGACGCATACAATAACACAGAATGGCAAACTTTGACATAAGAAAACGCGAAGAATGGATGACGACTCGTAAGAAGGGGGGGACGTAGGCAAATACAAGATGTCAATGCGGTCTTGTCTCGCTTTTCAAGTAACCGACAAACTGCACAGTATGAATACCGGGATTTCGTTGAGGCGGGAATAGAACAGGGGAAAAGAGAAGAACTGGGAGGGTGCGGTCTTATTAGAAGTGCTGGAGGTGCTGTTGAATTGTTGCTGAGAGATTCGGCCTCACATGAGATGGCAGACGACAGAATTCTAGGATGTGGCGATTTTGTCGAATCGGTACTTCAGGTGAAAAATACAGTTCATAGTTTGCATCATGTCAGCGTAGACGATATTCTGACAGAAATAGCAGAACGAAGCGGGATGAACGTAGAAATAATTCTCGGGCAGAGCAGAGAGCGCACCGTATGCAAAGTTCGAAAGGAATTCTACCAGCGA
>CAIUUR010000262.1 GCA_903902345.1 uncultured Geobacteraceae bacterium
CCACTCTTTTTCCCCGCTTCGATCAAAGATGATCAAATGAGCTTCGTCGGCGCCGCACGCGGCGGCGTAACCTGCCGTCTGGGGTAACCCTTCCCGAAGGGTGGCCTCCACCCCTTTACGAAGGATCTTCAGTTCCAGAACCACACGCTGCAGGGGGCCGAGGAAGGCGAGCTTCTCATCCAGCGGCCACTCCAGATACAGATCCATCCGCTTCATGCCCAGACCGTACTCTCGGGTTATCCGGCCGCCGCCGTTGACGATCCGTTGCAAAAACGCCTGCAACAACAGCTGCGGCCCGGCTTCTCGGTATTGGAACTGCTGCAGCCAGGCGTCGGCATTCTCTCGAAAAAATTGCTGAAATGAACGTAACAACTTCGGGAGATCGAGACGCTTGTCTTCTCCCACGTACCAAGCGGTAGGACGATGCAGTCCATCCTGTATGGGTGAAGTAAGCTCACGGGGCAAGGTTTCCCGGTAGATGGCATTGGCTATCGAGACTTCAGGCTTGCGTCGAATAAGGCCCAAATCCTCCACATACTGCAGATCATCTTCCTGAAAAGTCGTAGTGTCATCCCGGCTTGCCAAGAGTTGTGCTATCACCCGATGAACCCGCTCTTCCTTGAGTTTGTCGGTGAGCTGATCCAGATGGGTCGCTCGACTCCGGATCAGTTTCTCACGAGCCTGCTGGTAGAGCTCCAGAGTGAGAGGACGGTTTCTCTCTTCCCCTGCAGACAGCTCGAAGCAGAGGACCTGTCCAAGGGCGTTGACCAGCCACGGCTGACCGGCGGTATCGTCCCAGAGTTTGTCGTAAATCGCTGCTGCAAACTGCTGACCGGTTTCCGCCGTATGTTGAGCATACAGATTCCGGATGTCCTCCCGGCTGAAGTTACCCAGTACGAGAGAGGCCGCCTTGATGTTAAAGGCGCTCCCGCCGGTGATGATCTCTCCCCCTCCCCCATGAATCCGGTAGTCACGCACATCACGCACGCCGCACAGAATAACCGAAACCGGGAAATGTTCAGGACGATCGGCATAACCGGCGCGGATCTGACGGAGTACTGAGATGAGTGTGTCGCCTACCAGCGCGTCGATCTCATCCAGCATCAGGACCGTGGGGCGGCCGGGATCGGATTCGGTCCACCGCTCCAGCACCGACTTCAAGGCGCCTTGCGGTCCGAATCTGGCATAGAGTTCCGGCCACTCGCGGGAAAGCTGATGATCCCCTGTGTGGCGTCGTATCGCTTCCGCAATCTCTCCCACAATGGCCCGCATGCCGGATTCAACATTATTGCGCGCGGTCTGCGCCCCCTCCACATTGGCGTACACCGCACGATAACGATCCTGGGTGTTAAGGTAGCGCATGAGCGCCAGCAGGCAGGTCGTCTTGCCGGTCTGACGGGGAGCGTGCAGGACAAAGTAGCGCTTCTCTCCGATGAGTTTGAGAATCTCTTCCAGGTTAAACCGTTGCAGGGGATCAAGGCAGTAATGATCGGCAACGACTGTCGGCCCGGCGATGTTGAACTGTCGTGCAGTAGCTCCTTGAGTAGTAGCCGGATTCATGGGCCCTTTCCCGCGTAATTAACCAGAATCGCCACGATCCTTTCAGCCGCTCCGCCATCCCAGAGCTCCGGCATCCTTCCCTTTATCGGTTCCTGACTCAACGTCCGCCTTGCTGCCGCCACGATGCTCTCCCGCACCAACGGCACGAGACGGTTGGTTCCATGGGTCACCGTCACCGGACGCTCGGTGCTGTCGCGCAGGGTGAGACAGGGGACGCCGAGGACCGTAGTCTCTTCCTGTATGCCGCCGGAGTCGGTCATTACCAACCTCGCTGATGACTGGAGCTTGAGAAAATCAAGGTATCCCAACGGCTCCACCAGGCGAATCCGTTCCGCAATCCGGATGGAATGTTCTTCCAGCCTGCTCCGGGTACGGGGGTGAACCGGGAAGAGGAGAGGCAGATCAACCGAAACTTCGTTGAGGGCCGCCACCAGCATGGCAAGTTGCCCGGGATCATCCACATTGGAGGGACGGTGCAGGGTCACGACGCCGTACTCTCCCACGACCCCCAGACGTTGGAGGATGTCCGACTGCTCCGCTCGGGCGCGGTGGGCAAGAAGGGTATCGATCATCACGTTGCCGGTAAAATGGATCTTATCCGCCGACACCCCCTCGCGAAGCAGGTTTTCGGTTGCGCCCGACTCCGTAGTAAAGAGTATATCCGAGATGGCGTCCGTAAGTACCCGATTGATCTCTTCGGGCATCCCCCGGTCACCACTCCGGAGTCCGGCCTCCACATGAATGACCCTGATCCCCAGCTTCACCGCAACCAGGGCGCAGGCAATGGTGGAGTTCACATCCCCCACCACCAGAAGGTAGTCGGGCCGGTGCTCCAGGAGAACCGGCTCTATTCCTTTCATGATCTCAGCGGTCTGGACCGCGTGAGATCCTCCCCCCACCCCCAGATTGATATCCGGTTCGGGAATCCCCAGCTCTTTGAAAAAGAGGTCCGACATCTGCCTGTCGTAATGCTGCCCCGTATGAACGAGAATGTGTTCAATGAACGGAGATGACGTGGCATTATGGGCGATAATGGCATCCGCCAGTGGCGCAATCTTCATGAAGTTCGGCCTGGCGCCGGCGACGGAGATCAATTTCATAGGGATAATCCTCACAATCCGTTAGGGCAAACTATCTCGACACTATACAGGAAGGAGCACCGGAGGTGAAGAAGTTTATCGTTAACCGGCCACTCCCCTCAATTGGCGCGGGGGTTCCAGGTGGTATACTGATTACCGCTGACCAGCTTTACGAAACCGTAGAGCGCGGCAAAATGGAGGAGGATGAAGAGATAGGCGGCCCGTGAGATCCCCCCTCCCCTGCCGACGGCCCCGGCCAAGGCGAGGAGAAGAGCAGCCAGGACGACGACGCAGACGGCGCCGTAGATGGTCCCCTCCCGGAGGAGCAACAGACCGGCCCCCACCATGGCCATGACCAGTGGAAGCGTCATCCAGCGAAGGAGCTTGTGCGAAATCATGGCTGCGGCGTAGAGGAGCCTCCCCTTCATGACAAGACGGCCGAATTGGGTGATAAAAATCAACCAGGACTGAGCCATGATCCGGGTCTGACGCCGGAACTCCCCTTCGTAGCTTTCGTCCACGCTCTCGCGACAGAGCGCCTCCGGATCGCTGATGGCCCGATACCCCCGAAGCACCACCTGGACGGTGTGGAGGAAGTCATTAATATACCGGGGCTCCAGCGGCTCGTACAGATCACGGCGAAGAGCATAGATGGCGCCATCGGCGCCGATGATGGAAACGACGGCGCTCTCCCCCTCCTTGATCATCTCCTCATAGGCCCGGTAAGCGCCGCCGTTGCGCTCACCACCCCCTGCGGAGTCCAGGTAGAGGGAACGGCCGCTCACCAGCCCGATCCCCGGATCAGCAAAATGACGGACGAGTTTGGAGACGGCATCCTCGGCAAACAGGGAATTGGCGTCGGTAAAAATCAGCACGCTCCCCCGCGACCGGGCTACCCCCCGATTGAGGGCCACGGTTTTCCCCCCCCGCACCTCTTGCCGCAGGAGCAGGATGCGGGGGTCCCCCTTTGCGTGGGAACGGACGATGACCTCGGTGCCGTCGTCGCAACCGTCGGCGACGATGATGAATTCCAGCTTGTCGGCAGGATACCGGAGAGCCTGGAAGTTTCGGATCTTCTCCCCCATGACCGCCTCCTCGTTATACACGGAGAGGATGAGAGTGACAAGGGGGGTAAACCGCTCATCGGCCAGGGGTCTCCGGAGGTGGAGGAGCGTGATCCCCCTGAGGAGGAGGGGGTATCCCATGAAGGCATACCCCAGGGTAATGAAACAGATCCAGAAGATGAAGAAGGCCACGGGCGAGAACTCCAAGATGTATGTTTCATATCCTCACGATTTGCCGCCCTGTTCTCTGAGAACTCCGCCAGAGACAGCAGTTCCCCCGGCTAACGTGAGCCTATGGATTCAACGATCCGCTTCCGGTCCAGCGGTGTGACGAACTGGTGGGTCGGGAGCGTAAGGAGCCTCCCGGCCAACTGCTCCGCACCGGGATACCGGGCGGAAACGTCCACCAGGTGAGGGCGCAGCTGTTCAATGGCGCCAAGGGGAGTCGGATAGGAGCGGACCACCCCCAGGAGCGGACTCTCCACCAGCGGCAGGCCGGAGTTGACCATGACGGGAAACCGGAGATAAACCGGTTCCCCGTATCCCCCGCTCCCCACCGGTGATACGTCGTGCAGGTTGGAAAGTCGTCCCCGCAGGTCGCGGGCTACTTCGCGCCGAGCCGCAGTGACTTCAGGCAAACGTGCCAGCATCCGTCGGGCGATTCCCGCCTGGAAGGGAGTAAAGGTGTCCCGGGGAAATCGGGGATCATACACCGATGCGCCAATTCGGAGAAACGGAAGAGAGCGGGGAAGCCAGTACAGCGAGGGGCGAATCAGCATGGAAAGAAGCAGCGCCTTGAGAAACAGACGGTGCGTCCTGGCTCCGTCGCCCACCGGCTGGAGTTGTTCCAACCGCGAAGCCAGGTCATCCCGATGGGTGATGATGATCCCGCCGTCCAAGGCGTTCAGGTTCTTCCCCCGGCTGAGGCTGAAGAGCCCGGCGTCGCCACAACAGCCCAGCGGTTTCCCTTTAAACTCACCACCCATGGCCTGGGCGGCGTCATCCACCACGTACGCCCCCCGGGCTGCCGCCACCTGCCGCACCAGATCCAGATCAGCCGGATAACCGAAGAGATGGCAGACCACGACGGCAACGGTCCGATGATCCACGGCCCGGGCAAGGCTTTCGGGGACCGGACTCAGAGTGACCGGGTCCAGATCATAGAGCGCCACCCGGAGTCCGGCATTAACCGCCGCCGAGGGGACGGAATAGGACGTGTAGGCGGGGAGCGCCACCACATTCCGCTGGGGTTGCAAGGCATGAAGAGCCTGCAAAAGTATGCTCAATGCAGCCCGGCCCGAAGAAACCAGGAAAGTATGGCGCACGCCGAAGCTTTGACAGATCTCACGGCGAAGTGCGGCGACCGCACGTTCACCCTCTCCGGCGGCGACGAGGCCGGCTCGAAGATCGGAAATGGTCATGGGGAGTCCGGCAGGAGCTAGGGCACGAAGCATTGGTAACCTGTCGACTTGGTCAAGGGATATTGCGTACGATGGACGGACCGAGCAGTCGAGTCATCCAGAGAGGTAGCCTGCGCCAGCACCTGATGGCCAGATCGTACTTGGGATTGTGGGGAGAAAGCTCCGGAAGGGGTGCGCCGCTCTTCAACGCATACTGCCAGTGCAGGGGATGAGGTTCTGCCCCCCACTGTTCCTTGAACTTGAAGGTCCCCTCACCCGGTGTCGATCGGCCGAAATCAAAAATCCGGAAACCGTGCTGGATGGCGTAACTGATCGCTTCCCAGTACAGGAGATTATTGGGACAGAGCTTCTTATAATCCTTGTTGGAAGAAGCCCACGGGACCTCCAGCGTCTTTTTGTACCAGGAGGCCAGACCGGCGGCGACCACGTTACCATCCTGGTATACCGCGATGATGCGCGAACTATCGGGAAAGGTCGCCAATACCGAAGCGAAAAGCCGTTTACCATAAACCGGTGTTCCCAGGTCACGCATATTCCGGACAAAGACCTCATAGAAATCATCAAGGAGCTCCGCCCCCCCCCACCGGACAGTCAGCCCGCTCTTTTGCGCCTTACGCACCTGATTGCGCAGCTTGGCATTAAACTGTCGCCACTGGGTATCTACGTCAGCCGCCAAGGGAAGGAGCATGGTAACCTTGTGACATTTGCAGGGAAGGCCCAGCGGCAGCTCCTCCAGATGGCGCAACTCCAGAACAGTGGCGCCAACTCTTTCCCGCACCCTTACCGCACCTTCCAGAAGCAGCGTTGCCGCTTCAGCCGTATCGGCCAGAATCCCTCCATAGTTGACAAAGGGAAGGGACACAAGAACGTTACCGAAGAGAATACTGTTCAGATGCACCAGAGGGAGGATTCCCCTCACGGAACCGGAATCATCCCTGGCCATGAGATAGGAGGAATCATGACCAAAGCTCTCCGTAATGACACGACGCCAGGCATAACGGTGATAATTCACCCCATCGGGATGGGCATCCAGATACCGGTCCCACAGCGACGGATCTCCGTCATACTCCACAACCTCCATCATCGGGGAGCACCGACTGTTCCGGCGCCGTATCCGGAGTCAGGTAACTCAGCCAGAACCTCCCCCATGGGGGCAAAGGGAAGAGTTGAGAGGAGTTCGGTAACCCGCCCTTCCATTTTTCCCAGGTTGAGGTAATGCCGGAATCGGGAGCGGAGAGCAGCCTTGATGCGGGGTTGACCGGGATCAATTTCCCAGGGATGAAAATAGAGCACCGCAGGGATACCGGCGCGGTTCATCCGCAAGAAAGAGCGGCGAAACCAGACGGCCGGCAACAGACGCAGGTACCCGCCACCACCGACCGGGAGTCGCAGATCCCGACGAAATACCCGATGCTGTACCGTGGAAATGGGAAATTCACGGATAGTGCCCGCGGGGCGTACGATGTCATGGGGGAAACGGGGCGCATCGGGGATGCCGTAGATATCGTGCATGATGGGGAAGATACTGGAATCGTAGCTGAACCCTTCTTCGATGAGGATGTCCAGCGCCCAGAGGGAGCGGGCGGTTATGGAGTAACTGGGGGCACGGTAACCCCGCACCGCCTCTCCGGTGATATCCTCCAGGAGTTCCTTGGCGCGGCGGATGTCCTGGCGGAATGCATCCGGTCCGATACGATAAATCAGCTGGTGACCGTAACCGTGACACGCGATCTCATGACCACAACGCCGGATCTCGCGAACCAGATCAGGGTCACGCCGGGCGACCCACCCCAGGACGAAAAAAGTCCCCTTGACATCGTGCCGTTCAAACAGCTGGAGAATTTTACGAGTGTTGTCTCCCACCCGAAGGGGATACCGGTCCCAGTTGTCAGGTTCGATGACCCGCTCAAAGGCCGTGACCTGGAAGTAGTCCTCCACGTCTACGGTAAGGGCATTTCTGACGACTCCAGGCACTAGAACGACTTGCTCGTGGATAAGACGATCTTGTTATCACTATACGGGTTATTTTGACTGTTGGAGTTGATATAAGAATAACTGCAGGATGCAACCAGGTCGTGTCCGAAGCTATAGGTAACGCCGTAACCCAGCTGGGACAGCAGTGAGTGGGACGCATAAACGGGTTGATACAACGTCGTATTCCCGAGAACCATAACCGGTTGATAGTATGCACCCTGATCACTTCGCTCAAAACGTACGTTTAAATTTCCGGACATCCGTGAAGAGATGGGATGAGTCAAGGCGCCGCTGGCCCCAAAACGGCGAGACATGAAATCAGACGTCAGGGAATCGGTATTTTCGCGATAATAGATGCTCAACGACACAGTCATTATTTTAAACTCGTGACTCATATTCCCCGAATAACTGGTTATAATCTGTGGTGCAGAGCGATTAATCGAACTCTCCAGATAGGAAGCCTGGTCCACATCGGAGGATGTGGCCAAGCTGAAACTCGTACCCGACAGTTGATAAGCGATGCTGGCGTCCCACACCATACTTTCGGAGGTCTTGCCGGAATCAAGATCCATTCTGCTGTAGCCGACGGCGCCGGTCAGGGTGATCCGATCGGAGGCATACTTAATCCTTAAAAAAGGATAATTCTGATTGTAGTTGAATTGCTGACCTTCCGATCGGACAAAATTGTACCCGAGAGCGGGAATAAAACCCGCGGGAAGTTCATAGGAAAAATCAGCAGTCACCGAATGATTCTGATGATTTTGACTACTCTTCGATGGATACCAGTAGTTGGTATATGAATACTGAGGATTAAACCGTATCCGCGACGAGAGAGGAATCTCCAGACGAGGGTTTATCCGGAAGGTGTTCAAATCCGTCACATTCGCCGAGGAACTAAGTGACGTGTAATCCACTGACGAAGACTGGGATGTCTGACTGTACGTATCACTAATAAGAATGTTCGCATAATCACGATAAACCTTGACTCTGCCACTGGTATTGAGACCATAGCTCAAATCCTCGTTACGGGAACCGCGGGCATAATAGCGGTAATCAAGAGAACTGCCAAGATTCCAGTCCAGGAGAGAATTGCTGTATTTCAAAGCGGCCGCAGGCGAAAGCGTCGTAATAAAATCAGATCGTTTATTGGAGGTAAGGAAGACGTTACTGTCATAGCTCTGGCCGAGGCCAAGAGACGTTGAGAGCCAGTTAACGCCAATAGTAGTAAACAGAAGCGAGGGGAGTCCACCAGATCGGGGAAGTTCGATGGATTTGGTGAGATCAAGGGTACTGCCGCCTGCGAAGGCGCCGATGACAGTTGTAGGGGGAGTCGGAGCGGCAGATGGAGCCCCCACCGATTCGGTTATAACCTTTATCGGTGACTGAGGAGGCTTACTCAGCGGAGATACCGTTGGTTCCGGTGTCGCCGGTTCCGGGGATACGGAGGGAACGGTTCCCCCGGTCGTACCAGCATTCTGTGGCGAGGAGGAACCGGCGGCCGGTTGTTCCGACTCGGCCCGAACCGGGCTCCAGAGGAGGAGCGTAATGGCCGTCATGAGAAAAAAGGTGATCCCCGCCCTGCCGGTTCGCCTGCCGAAGTTATCCGCCTCACTCATCGTCATGGGTACCCCCTCATCGTTCATATCATCCATGGTAGTAGTTCCGGGCATGTGGGCAGCTCAACTGGAAACGTCCGACTCGAAGTCGACAAGGAGCTATCTGAAGAGAAAGCTGAAAAATCCTCTCTTCGACGCAACCGGAAGCACAACGGAATCACTCTCCCCGCTACCCTGGGGGCCAGCCGAAGGTGTAGAACGGGGAAGAGCAGTGACCGATGGACTTTCGCCATCGGAATTGAGCTGACGTCGCGACTTCTGAAATGCTTCCTCCAGCAGCCAGCAGCGATGCGCCAAAGAGGAAAACTCATCCCGCTGAACAAAAACGGCAGTGGACTTTTCCAGAAGTTCCAGACGCCGACTGACTGCGGCGGTAAGTTCCAGCAGTTCCTCTTCACGGCCGCTGCTGCTCCCTGGGGAGGAATGGTGTTGCCCTTCCTCGGCGACATTCCAGTAATTGCGGTCAAACTGAAGTTCGACAGCGGCGGCCCGAACGCTGTCACCGGAGAGTTTATTCGTACTCTCCGCATAGGCGGACAGGAGAAGAAAATCGCAGATGATATTTATGAGGCGAGGAATCCCTCTGGTCTTCTGCTGAATAATATCGAAACATTCGGGGGTGAATACGAGCGCTTTCCTGTTACCGGCGCACTCCAACCGGTGGAGGATGTATTCCTCCGACTCTGCCCGTTCCAGAGGGGGCAGGTGACTGTTAATACTGATCCGTTGCCTGAGCTGACGCATATCGTTGGCAGCCAGAGTCTTGCGCAACTCCGGTTGACCAACCAGGATGATCTGGAGCAGTTTCGAGCATTCAGTCTCCAGATTGGAGAGCATACGCACCTCCTCCAGACACTCAGGAGAAAGGTTCTGCGCCTCATCGATGGTAAGAAGGCAGTGATGACCGGCAACGAACTGACTGATAAGAAACTCGGTGAGATCCTTCAGGAGGGTAATCTTCTCCTTTCCGACGGTCTCCAGTCCGAAATCATCATTAATTAGCGCAAGGAGTTGCAGAGCCGTGACACTGGTGGTAAAAACCAGTGACGTTGTGATCTTCGTGTCCAGACCCTTGATAATATTCTTGATGATGGTCGTCTTGCCGGAGCCCACCTCGCCGGTAAGCAGGATGAAGCCGGCACGCTCCTTGATGCCGTAATCAAGAAAACTCATTGCCTTCCGGTGGGCCGGACTCATGTAGAGAAAGTCGGGATCGGGAAGGAGCTCAAACGGCTTACACTTCAGGTTGAAATAGGCTTCATACATGGTTACTTCGGCTCCGCGGGAACGGCAGGCTTGGCTTGGTCACCCTGTCCCCCTCCGCCATAACCGTATCCACCGTACCCGCCGTAACGCTTGCCGTAACTCCCGCCATAACCGTAACCATAGCCGTAGCCGTAACCGTAGTAACCGCCGTAATAGCCATAGTAATAGTAGCCGGAATCAGAGGATCTCCTGGTTGCATCGTTGTAAACCACCCCCAGAAGATTGGCCGATTTCAGCTCTTCCAGGGCCTGGGCCACGTTGATTACCGAACAGATCCCTTCCCGTACGACGAACAACACACCGTCTACCAACGGACCAAGGAAACGGGGCTCCGCGAAAGGGAGAGTCGGCGTCGTGTCGATGATGACATACCGGTCGGGATAGCGATGCTTAACCTCGTAGATAAAATCTCTCATCCGTTTGGAGGTAAAGAGTTCCACCGGGTTGTCCAGCCGTCTCCCCGTGGGGAGAAGGGTCAATTTGCCGATACCGGTCTTGACAAGAGCCTGGGACAGAGGAAGATCGTCCATAAGAACCTCCACCAGTCCGGGGGTCTGGCTGACACCAAGATAACGATGCAACGACGGCTTCCTCAAGTCGGCATCAATGAGGAGAACCGAATGATCGTATTCCTGGGCCAGAGTTATGGCCAGATTCAGCGCCGTAATACTCTTCCCCTCGGCCGCCACGGAACTCGTAATCATGAGGGTGTTGTTGAACGTATCACCCTTGGAGAGCTTGACGATGATCGATTTGAGTTTCCGATACTCCTCGGCAATACCGGAATTTGAATCCTTGTTCGCCACGATCAGTTCGTTGGTGACGGAGAGGACCCGATCCGGCATGACGTAGGATGTTGTCGGCAGCGAATTCCCCGCTGTTGCGGGAACCTTACTTTCCGGATCAGTACGAGTCCGAGCGGCCTTTTCCAGTGCTTCTTCTATTCTGCTCATCGAGAATCCTTTCGTGATAGTTCAGCTGCTTCAGTTAGGAGGAAGATCCTGCACCCGCCCGTCAGCCATCAAAAGAGAGCCATGATTTTGATCCGAAGCGATGCTACGTGCTGCTGAAAATTAATGGCGGCGAACATGGAGTCCACCAGAGAGATTTTCAGAGCCTCCATGATCAGAATGACGATGACGAGGGAAAAATAAGCTCCGGAAATATTGAATAATTTAAAATCCCTCTTTTTCATCAGCAGGAGGTCCTGAATATTTTCCATCTTGGGAATCACTCCCAACACCGGAACTCCCAAGGCCTTGATGCTGGAAATCGACTTCACGGAGTTATCCATGCTGTCCAGAAGCAGGACGAGACTGAAGCTGAGACCCAACCCGGCGGCAATGCCGATGAGGATGATCCTAACCCTGTTGGGACTGACCGGTTCGATGGGAATGACTGCCGGGTCGACTACCCTGAAATTGGAGGTCTTATCCTGAATCTCCATCTGTTTGGAAAGTTCCGACTGACTCTGACGAGCCATGAGGGCCTCATAGACAATCTTGGACTGATTCTTGACCCGCTCCAACTCTTCCAGACCCTGACGCGCCTCGGGAATACGATTGAGCTGCGCCTGATACGTGGCAATCTGGCGTCTGGTCATATCTTCGGTAGTTTTGACTCTCTGGATCTCGGCATCGACATACTTCAACGCCTGATTGTCATCATTTGGCGCGGAACCTTTTTTCGAGGCCTGTATCTGTTCTTTCAATGATTCGATCTCTGATTTTGCCTTTATAACCTCCGGATAGGACTCATTGTAAAGTACCCGCAGATCGGTCAGATGTTTTTCCGCCGCCTTCAGCGCAGGGGTGAGCGGTTGCGTCCCTTCAGCTTCGATGCGGGCCTGCTGCAGCTGCTGCATCCGGAGACGAAGCTGATCAAGACGGTTCTGACCGTCATTAATCGCTCGGAAGAGTTCGCTTTCCCCCACGTTTACCATGGCATTGGATCCCTGTCGATAGGAAGAGATCTTGTCATCGGATTTTTCCAGGTTCTGCTTGAAGGTTCCTATCTGCTCGGTGAGAAAGGTGTTGGCGCCGTAGGCATCCTCACGCTTGGAGGCCATATTTTCTTCGATATAGCGGCGAATCAGAGTGTTGACGAAATCACGAGCAAATTTGGGATTGTCATGTCTGAACGCGATGACGAACAGTCCCTCCTTTTCCTTCGTTTTCACCTCCATCTTCTTCTGGGTTTCCTTTACGAGCTCTTCGACCTGCTTGTCGCTCATCTTCTTGATATTCATATCCATGTCATCGAACACCTTCAGGAGCAGTGTTCGACTCCCCATGGCATAGGTCAAGACCTTGATCTTGTCGTCGATGGAGGGGGAGACTGCCAGCCCCTTGACGAGCTCGCTCATGATATTCTTCTCAATAAAAACAACGCTCCTGGCCTCATACTCCTTCGGTATGGCGTAACTAAGCAACACCGCCCCGGTCATGATAGCCAGAGCGGTTATTATGAAGGCTTTCTTGTGGTGAAACAATAAATCCAGATATTTTCTGATATCTACCTGAGACGACGCCATGTAACGATTCCCCTTTTATTGATTCGATAGTGTCTGCGGCATATAAAGCTAGAAGATCCCTTCCTTGACAATGATATAATCACCGGCCTTGAGCTTGATGTTCTGACTCATGTCCCCATTGGAAATGAGATCCTTCCCCTTGACAGGGATGGAGTGCTCCTTGTCCCCTTCCTTGCGAATAATTACGGTACTGTTTTCCTTGGCATACTTGTTAAAACCCCCTGCGTCCAGAATAGCGTCCAAGACAGAGAGACCTTCACGATATTCCAGCGCCTTGGGGTTGTTCACAGCGCCGACGACAAAAACATTCCGTTCGGTGGCCGGAGGGAGAAAAATCACATCGTTGGACTCCATCTCCATATCTTCCTTAACATCTCCATCAATGAAGAGCGGATAGAAATTTTCCTTGATTTTCTTACCTCCCCGCATCACATAGGCTTTTTTCAACTCCGCGCTCTTCACATCGCCCATGGAGCAGAGGAGTTGTAGCAGGGATGAGCGGCGATTCAGATCGTAGATACCGGCTCTGACGCCACCACCGAAAATATAGATCTTACTATTGGTGATATTACTCACCGTGACGGTGACAATGGGGTTTTTCACCAACTCCTTCAACTTCTCCCCCAGAGATGACTGGAGTTGCGTGGGGGTCATGGCGCTGGCGGAAACATCCCCCAGTCCCGGCACGGTAATTTTCCCATCAGGGCGAACCTTGACGGAAAAGGTCAACTCCTTCACCCCCCAGACTGCGACTTCCAGACCGTCACCTTCGCCAATGACATAATCCGAGGCAAAAGCGGGGAGGGAGGCGAGAATCAGTATCGCGATGGCAAACAGTACTTTCATGAGATTAGCTCCTCTGGTGAAGTTATCGGGACGGGACAGGGGTTGCACCGTCCGGTTCAGCGTCCCCCACGTTGGTTAAAAACCACCTTGATGGTCTCAAGAATGATCATGATATCCAACCCGGTGGAAAAGTTCTTGAGATAAAAGAGATCATAACGTAACTTTTCCACGGCATCCTCCACTGAAGCTCCGTAGGGATAGTTAACCTGAGCCCAACCGGTCACCCCCGGCTTTATCAGGTGCCGTTCGGAATAATAGGGGATGATCTCCTTCAGCTGTTCTATGAATTCTGGACGTTCAGGGCGAGGACCCACGAGGCTCATATCACCGCGCAGCACGTTATACAACTGAGGAAATTCATCGAGTCGACATTTTCTGAGGGAATTTCCGATGCGGGTAATACGTGGGTCATTATTCTGGGCCCAGACCGCCCCGGTGTCAGCTTCCGCATTATTATCCATCGTGCGCAGCTTGTAAAGGGTAAAACACTTTTCGTTTTCGCCCACACGAAGTTGTCCGAAGATGACAGGCCCCTTGGAGTCGAGTTTGATGATGGCGGCAACGAGGGGAAAGAGAAGCAGAAGCGCAGGAATGAACAGGAGACTGATCAGAACGTCAACGCTCCGCTTGACGGCGCGTCGCAAGCCGGAGATTTGAAACCCTTGGGAGAAGATGAACCATTCGGGAGTAATCTGCTCTATGAGCATCTTCCCCATGACCCTCTCGTAAAAGGTCGGGGCGTCCAGTACGGCAATTCCCCGCAACTTGCACGCAAGAATCTCCTGAAGCGGGTATTCGTTAAACCGGTCACCCACAGCCACCACGATCTTGTCCACCCGCCTCTTCAGCGCCGTATCGATGAGATTCATTCCGTTGTCCAGAATCATCTCCCGAGGGACGACGGCCTTCTCAGATCCGGCGGGGATGAATCCTGTCAAAACATAATTATGGGTCATCTCCTGAACGACATCACCCATCTTCGCCGCAAGAGGTCCTACACCGAGAATCAGTACCCGGGGCAACAGTTCAAATTTATGTTCCACAAACCTGAAACCGGCGTGGATCAGGAACTGTAAGGTTCCGAAGCCGAGGAGGTAGCAGGTCAGGATCCTCTGCCCCACGGTCAAGGTGGGAATGATAAAGATAAAAAAGAGCAAACCCAGAAAGGCGAGATTGATCGCTATGGCGATCCTTGCGGCAAGCCCCGCAAGATCAAAGCGGATATCCCGGTTATAGAGTTCCATGAAATACGAGGTAAACATCGCACTCACCAGAATGACGCTGCCGCGAACGAATCCTGCTCCCGTTGGATGGAAGTAACGAAACGGCTCTTTTTCAATGAGCAGGTACGCTAGGGTCAAGGCGCCGTTGGCGCCCAGCAGATCCAGGAAAAGGAGAATCTTGGTGCGGGACTTCAAGCGCCGCTACCTGCCCTTCCTGGTTCCGCTCAACTCAGCCAGCAGAGTTCGCGCCTGGGATTCCTCCGGAAAACGACCGGACTCCAGCGCCTTGTTGACCCGCGAGAGCGCCTGGGTACGATCTCCGGACTGTTTGTACGCCAGCGCAAGATGATAGTTAACTGAAGGATTGTTCGGAAGAATGGACGAAACCCTCTCCAGAATTTTTCGTCCCTCCTCGCCACGACCGTTCCTGAGAAGAAGATACCCGTAACTATCCAGAATATTAGGATTATTTGGTTCAGCCTTCGCAGCTTTCTCTATAAGAAGGAGCCCTGCGGCAGGTTTCCCACCAATGCCGTCGGCATACAGGGTGGCAAGGTTATTGAGCGCCGGCACGTACAGGGGCGCCCGAACCAATGCTTCCTGATATTTTTTCAGGGCTTCCTGCTTCTTCCCCTGCTCCTCGTACAGGGATCCGATTCCGAAAAGAGCCGGAGCTGAGGAGTTGGGATCCTTCCGGAGAACTTCATTGAACACGATCATGGCCTGTGAAGTATTTTTTTGTCGGGCATAGGTGTACCCCAACTGGATCAATGCTTCAGTATTGGCACTGTCCGCCCTGACGCCGTTTTTCAGCTCGTCAATCGCCCGATTCCTGTCTCCCTGAGCCTCGTAGATTTCGGCGAGGATCATGTACCCGCGGGCGGATTTAGGCTTGACCTTTATGAGTCGTCGAGCCTCATCGGCGGCCCTGGCAAACTCCTTGCCGGCAAGGTATGTCTGAATCTTGAGGATTATTCCTCGCTCGGGGTTTACCGCCTCAACCTGTTCAAAGACATTAATGGCGTCCTTGGTCTTCTGATCCGACAGATAAATGCGCCCTTTCAGTTCCATGAGTTCGGTATTCTTGGGCATGACCTTGATGGCGCCATCAATCATCTCCAGAGCCTTATCGCTCTGCTTTTTCTTCATGTAAAAGTTGGCCAGAGCAACATAGGCCGATGGATTTTTTGTTTCCAGGGCCTTGCCGTAGTAGGAGAGAGCCTCACTGTCACTCCCCTTTGATTCGTAATAGGCCGCCAGGGTCATGAGCGCTTTGAGATTCTGCGGTTCTTTTTTGAGGATAGTCTGATATTCGGTCAGCGCCTTATCCTGGTCACCGGTGGAGGCATAGTAAATAGCCGTATTGAAATAGGAGTTGAGGAATGCCGGATCGATCTCCTTCGCCTTCTGCAGATACGCTAACCCTTCGGCATTTTTTTTCTGCATGAACATGACCGAAGCGATATTATTGTAGAGAGCGGAGTCGCTCTTGCTTTTAGTAAGCCCTTCCTGGAGTACGGCTATCGCCTTGGGGAAGTTCTTCATTCTCAGATAGTACGCTGAGAGAATGAGACGGTTGTTAAGGAGCGTCGGCGCCACCTGGACAGCTGTTTGCAGGTCGCTTTCCGTCTCCCTCAGATTTCCCGCGCTGAGGTGATAAATTCCCTTTTTCAGATAGGCGTCCACCAGCTTGGGATCGAGATCCGTTGCCCGATTAAGCTCTTTCATTCCTTCGGGAAACATCCCTTTAGCCATGTAGGCATTTCCCAACATATTATGGGCCAGGGCGTTTCGCTCGTTCTCCGTAAGAACCTTCTGCAGTTCGGTGACAGAGTCATCCAGTCGCTGCTGCGCGAGGTAGATCATGGCAACCATGAGCCGCACCTGCGTTGCGGCGGGATTGTGGTCCAGGATGGTCCGGAACTGGCTCAGAGCACTTTCGTACTCCTTCCGCATATACATACTCATGCCGAGATAATAAAATGCCTCGGCCACCGGTTGCAGTTGAACGGATTTCTGCAATGAGTTAATGGCTTCCGGATAGTTTTTCTTTACGTAATAGAGCATTCCCTTGAGGCGGTAACCTTCACCCCGCTTGGGAAACTGTTTCATGAGATTGTCTGCAACTCCGTTTGCCTTGTCCTGTTGCCCCATGTCGTTGAGCAGAAGACCAATCTTGTAGAGGGGAAACGGATTTTTCGGATCAACGGCGGCAAGGTTCTGGTAAACGGCGATGGCCTTCTCCCTGTTCCCCTGATTCAACTCGATCTGCGCCAGCATGGTGTAGGCACGCGCCTCGGCGGGCTTTTCCTTGATGAAGCCGGTAAGAAGCTCCTTGGCTCGTTCCGTTTTCTGCTGGCCTGCATATATTCCCGCCAACTCCAGCCGGGCAGTTACCCGGTTCGGTTCCAGTTTGAGAGCCTTGAGAAGATGCTGCTCGGCGACCTCCAACCTGTTGCTCAGCGCTTCGGAAACCGCCATGGTCTCCAGGGTATCGGCGCTTTCCCCATGGGATTTGAGATACGCCTGTAATTCCCGCAGTGCCTGATCGGGTTTTCTGGTGCCGTTGTAGACTTTAGCCAGATCGATCCGTATTTCGTCGCGACTCGGATTGGAATGGAGAACTTTCTGCAGCTCTTTTTCCGCCTGATCGAATTTGCCCGCAGACAGGTAAGCCTTCCCTAACTGGTACCTGGCGTCCTGATAGTTCTGATCCTTTTCCAGGGCGCTCCTGAACAGAACGATGGCGCCGTTGGAATTCCCTTCCTTCAGCTTCTTAAGCCCCTCGGAGTAAAGATTTTCCTTGCTCTTACCTCCGCAACCGGCCATGGATGCCATGATAAAAAGAGACAGTACAAGCTTTCGCAACATGTGATTCTACCTCCGTAGCTTTTTATGGATAACGAGAGCTGTTTATCGAGAGTGGTGCAAGAGGATACCGACATCTTCAGTCGGAACGATTACAATATCATATCAAGGTGGAAAAACCAATAATTAGTTGATCCACCCGTGGTCAGATCATGAACAGGAAAAAACATCCCGGCCGAGAAAAGCCACCCCTTTTAACTTGACTTGGCATGGGGTGTAGACTAATGTTTCAAGTTAATATTTTTCCTAAGGAGCTGCTGATGATAGACGACCGGATAGCCGAAGGGCTTACCTTTGACGACGTCCTCCTCGTTCCCGCCCATTCCCAGATCCTCCCCCGCGATGTTCAACTCACGACCAGACTTTCCCGTAATATCCAGCTCAATATCCCCCTTGTCAGCGCCGCAATGGACACGGTAACCGAGGCGCGCACCGCCATTACCATGGCCCGCGAAGGGGGTATCGGCATCATCCACAAGAATTTCACGATCTTCGAACAGGCCCTTGAGGTGGACAAGGTCAAAAAGAGCGAATCGGGTATGATCGTGGACCCCATTACCATGCGTCCCCACCAGAAAATTCGGGAAGCCCTTGATATCATGGCCAAATACCGGATATCCGGTGTACCCATCACCAAGGCTGACGGCAAGCTGGTGGGAATTCTCACCAATCGTGACCTCCGCTTCGAGACAAACCTGGACCTTCTCATCTCCGACCGGATGACCAAGAAAAACCTGGTCACCGTCCCGGTGGGAACGACCCTGGACCAGGCGAAGGAACATCTCAAACATACGCGTGTGGAAAAGCTTCTCGTGGTGGATGATCATAAGAACCTCAAGGGGCTTATCACCATCAAGGATATCGAAAAAATCAAGAAGTATCCCAATGCCTGCAAGGATGCACTGGGGCGTCTTCGGGTAGGCGCCGCCGTGGGGCCGACCCCGGACATGATCGCCCGGGCCGACGCACTTATCAAAGCCGGTGCGGACATCATCGTCATCGACACAGCTCACGGCCATGCCCAGGGGGTCATCGACTCCGTTCGGCTCTTCAAGTCAACCTTCCCGCATGTTGATCTCATCGCGGGAAACATCGCCACGGCTGAAGCTGCGGAGGCGCTCATTGCTGCCGGTGTGGACGCCATAAAGGTAGGGATTGGCCCCGGCTCCATCTGCACCACCCGCGTGGTGGCCGGGATCGGGGTACCCCAGATCACCGCCATTAGCGACTGTTCCGCCGTGGCGAAAAAATATGGCGTATCACTCATTGCCGACGGCGGTATAAAGTACTCGGGAGACCTAACCAAGGCGCTGGCCGCCGGCGCCGACGTGGTGATGATCGGCTCCCTTTTCGCCGGTACCGAGGAATCCCCCGGCGACACCATCTTGTACCAGGGGCGCGCCTACAAAGGGTATCGCGGCATGGGCTCCATCGGCGCCATGAAGGAAGGGAGTAAGGATCGCTATTTCCAGGGCGACGTTGATAACGATATCAAGCTTGTACCTGAGGGGATCGAAGGGATGGTACCGCTGCGTGGTCCGCTTTCCGCCAACATCCACCAACTCACCGGTGGTGTCCGGGCGGGGATGGGCTATACCGGCTCAGCCACCATCCAGCAACTGCAGGAGAAAGCCCGCTTCATCCGGATCACCGGCGCGGGCCTGAAAGAGTCCCATGTCCATGATGTCATGATCACCAAGGAAGCACCCAACTACCGCGTGGAGAATGTCCGATGACCCCTGACATCCACGGGGAAAAGATACTGATTCTTGACTTCGGATCCCAGTACTCCCAGCTCATCGCCCGGAGGGTACGGGAGGCCCACGTCTACTGCGAGATTCATCCCTTCGACCTGGGGATGACGGCTATCCGCGCCTTCACCCCCACGGGAATCATCCTCTCCGGTGGCCCCAAATCGGTGTACGACCAGGGGGCTCCCGCCGTTGCCGAGGAGCTCTTCGATTTGGGGATACCGGTTCTGGGAATCTGTTACGGGATGCAGCTCATGAGCCGACACTTCGGTGGCGAGGTTGTCCCGGCGGGAAAACGGGAATTCGGCCATGCCGAACTGCTGGAGGCGGGGGTTCCCGGCCCTCTTTTCGACGGTTTCTTCGTGGGTGGAAGGAGTCCGGTCTGGATGAGTCACGGCGACCATGTGGCAAGGGTGCCTGCCGGCTTTCAGGTGGTGGCGAGTACCGCCAACGCCCCGGTCTGCGCCATCCAGAACCTGCAGCGAAGATTGTACGGTGTGCAGTTCCACCCCGAGGTTAACCACACCCCCCGGGGGGAACTCCTCATAGACACTTTTGTCAGAAGAATCTGCGGCTGCAGCGGCCGCTGGACCCCCGGACAGATCATCGAGGATGCCATAAACCGGATTCGCACCCAGGTGGGAAAGGAACGAGTCATCCTCGGTCTCTCCGGCGGCGTCGACTCCTCGGTGGCGGCGGCCCTCATCCACCGCGCCATCGGTGACCAACTAACCTGTGTCTTCGTGGACAACGGTCTGCTCCGCCTGGGTGAGGGAGACCAGGTCATGGCAGCCTTTGCCCAGAACCTGGGGGTAACAGTCATACGGGTGAACGCCGAGGAGCGGTTCCTCTCGGCTCTGGCGGGGGAAGCCGACCCCGAGAAGAAGCGCAAGATCATCGGCGGACTCTTCGTGGAGATCTTCGAGGAAGAGTCCAAGAAAATCAAGGACGCCTGCTGGCTGGCCCAGGGGACCATCTATCCCGATGTCATCGAGTCAGCCGGGGCCAGTAGCGGCAAGGCCCACAGCATCAAGAGCCACCACAACGTGGGGGGACTCCCTGCGCATATGAAGCTCAAACTCCTTGAACCGCTCCGGGAACTGTTCAAGGATGAGGTTCGGGCCATCGGCGAGGAGTTGGGGCTTCCCCACCAGATGGTCTGGCGCCACCCCTTCCCCGGTCCGGGTCTGGGAGTCCGGATTCTTGGCGCGGTGAACAAGGAGTATGCCGACATCCTCCGTCTGGCCGACGCTATCTACATCCAGGAACTGTACGCCACTGGCCACTACGAAAAGATCAGTCAGGCCTTTGCCGTCTTTCTCCCGGTGAAAAGCGTGGGGGTCATGGGTGACGGCCGGACCTACGAGTATGTCATCGCCCTGCGAGCCGTGGAGACCAAGGATTTCATGACCGCCGGCTGGTACCCTCTCCCCTACGAGGATATGGCCCGAATCAGCAACCGGATCATCAACGAGGTAAAGGGGGTCAACCGGGTGGTTTACGACATCTCCTCCAAACCTCCTGCAACCATCGAGTGGGAATGATCAAACTTATTATTCTGGATCTGGACGGGACCCTCATCGACTCCCTGAAGGATCTGGCCGACGCCGCCAATCATATGCGCCAGACCTTTGATCTCCCCTCCCTTTCCACTCCGGAGGTAAAAAACCTCGTGGGAGAGGGGGCGAGACGCCTGGTGGAGCGGGCGCTTCCCGGTATCTCCCCAACCGGGCAACGGAGCGGTCTGGAGCTCTTCCTCACCTACAACTACGATCATATCGCCGACAAGACCATCTTCTACCCCGGCGTTCGCGAGACTCTGGAGCGGCTTTCCGGAGCCGGCCTCATCCTCACGGTTGCCTCCAACAAGAGCGAGTCCCACTGCCGCGAGATTCTCCGATTACTCCACGCCGACACCCTCTTTGCGGCCATCATGGGCGCCGATTCGGTGGCGGAGCGGAAGCCGTCTCCGGAACCGCTGTTCCACCTCATGAAGAGGTTTGATTGCACTCCGGAAGAGTCTGTGATGGTGGGAGACAGCATCAATGATATGAAGGCCGGGAAGAGCGCCGGTGTATACACGGTGGGCTGCGACTACGGTTACGGCGCTCCGGAAGAGTTGGCCATGGCCGACGTCGTAATACGTTCATTCCCCCAACTGCTTAAAATACTCGGTTCATGAGGACCCCATGAACGGTTGGAGTGGACGGATGCTCTCTGTGGACCTCACCGCAGGGATCTGTACCGTTGACGAAATCCCGGAAAAACTGCTTCATGCGTATCTTGGCGGACGTGGTCTCGGGGTCCGGTTCATGCGGGACTCCCATCGTCTTCACCCCTTCGATCCTGCCATGCCCCTCATCTTCAGCGTGGGCCCCCTCTGCGGAACCTCTGCCCCCACCGCTGCCCGTCTTTCCGTCGTCTCCCGCTCACCCCTCACCGGCACGATCTACGACTGCTCGGCCGGCGGAAAATTCGCCTGGCGACTCAAGGGTGCCGGGTATGACCTCCTCAGGATTGCGGGGATAAGTCCCCAGCCAGTGACGCTGGTCATCGGCGAGTCGGGGGGCGAACTCATCCCCGCGGATGTTCTCTGGGGAACCACGATTCCGGTGACCGTTGCCGCGCTGGAAGGGTTGGGGAGCGTGGCGGCCATCGGCCCTGCAGGGGAGAACGGTGTCCTCTTTGCCAACATCATGATGGGGGAAGGAAACTCCGTGGGGCGGGGAGGTCTGGGCGCGGTCATGGGGCGCAAACGGCTCAAGGCCGTCGTGGTGAACGGTTCCCGGAACAGCATCATTGCCCAGCGAGATCGGTTCCAAACGGCCCGCACCGATGTCATGCGGCTACTCCGCGCCTCACCAGTCATCTTCGGTGAACTGGGGCTTGCCGAGTACGGTACCCCGGCCCTTGTTGATCTCATGAAACAACGGCGGATGGCTCCCACCGAGAACTTCAGTAAAACCTGGTTTTCGGATTCCCACCGCTATTCAGGACCAGCCATGAGGGCTGAGTGCGCCGCCGTGAAGGACGGCTGCCATGGCTGTCCCATCCAGTGCAAGAAATCCACCCCCCAGGGTGAGCATCTTCCCGAGTACGAGACGGTGTCCCACTTCGGCGCCCTCAACGGCATTTCCGACCTGCAGGCCATCGTCAAGGCCAATACCCTTTGCAACGAACTGGGTATGGACACCATCTCCGCCGCCGCCACGGTAGCAGCCTGGGGAGAAGCGCGGGGGAGGTTCCCCCACGCAGGAGAGATGAGCGGCATCCTGGAAAGTATCGCCCATCGTCGGGGTGAAGGAGAACTCCTGGCACAGGGTTCCCGCCGAGCCACGGAAATCCTGGGGCGTCCGGAACTCTCCATGAGCATCAAGTCCCTGGAACTCCCCGCCTACGACCCCCGTGGCGCCTACGGCATGGCCTTGGCCTATTGCACCAGCGGCCGGGGTGGGTGTCACCTGCGCGCCTACCCCATCTCCCATGAAATACTCAGGAAACCGGTGGCCACCGACCGCTTCAGCTTCTCCGGCAAAGCCCGGATCATTACCATCGCCGAAGATACCAACGCCGCCGTGGACTCCCTGGTAGCCTGCAAGTTCTCCTTCTTAGGCGCGTCCATGGAGGAGTATTCGGAACTTCTCTCCGCCGCCACCGGAGTGGAGTATACTCCTCAGGGGCTTAAGGAGATTGGGAAGCGGATCTGTCTCACCGAACGGTTCTACAACTGTGCCAACGGTTTTGATTTTCGCCACGACCAGCTTCCTGACCGATTCTTCACCCAGCCGGGCTCCAGCGGCGACGGGATAGAAATCCCCCCTCTGGACCGGGAGCGGTTCGACCAGGAGTTGCAAAAGTATTACCGGATTCGGGGGCTGACCCCGGAGGGGACCTTTGCCGATCCGGGATTCCTGGAGCAGCAGCCATGAGAGATCAGATAGCCCGCTACAGCGCCAAGCTTCTGGCCGATCGCTCGGCAATCCCCGGCACCATCGCCATAGCGGTACAGGACGACCTCCTCTTCGCCGTGGGAGGTGAACCAGAGGCGACGCTGGCGGAGCAGATCCTTGGCGAGCTTGATGCCCTGGCACTGGTGGTAGCCCGCCCTCCCCTTCCCTTTGCCGACCTTCTCATTCGCCGTTCTTCTCCGGAAAGCCGGCAGATTGTTCCCAACGACACGGAAAACAGGACGTTTCTCCACGATATACCCTTCATCCGGGCCGAAGAGCAGGATAGCAATCTGGCGAAGCGGATTGCCGGGCTGCTGGGAGGGCGCAAGGGGGTCATCGTTGAAGGGGTCGGGCTCGTTGCGGTGGGGAGCATCACTGTGGAGCAGGCCTATATCAACTACTCGTCGGTTTTTCACTCCACCTTCGTCAAATATCTGCAGGACCTCCTGGATGAGGGTTTTCTCTTTCCGGGGGAGGAGGAAAATTTTGGGGCATTCCGTCGGGAGTGGCTCCTCCCCCTCACCGCCGACGGTCTGGCCTTCCGTTCCGGCCCCCTGGAGCACCGGGAGGGGATACTGGACGAACTGGCAACCGTCGGGCGGTACACCGTGGAGCGGGGGCTGGTGGACTCTTTCTTCGGCAACATCTCCTGCCGCTGCGGTGGACTCATCTACATCTCCCAGACGGGGGCCAGCCTGGACGCCCTGCCGGGATGCATCGACCCGGTCCCCTTTGACAACTCCTCCACCACCGGGATTACCGCTTCCAGCGAACTCCTGGCTCACCGGCGGATCTACGAGAGCAGCGGGGTAGGAACGATCCTCCATGGCCATCCGCGGTTTGCCGTGGTGATGAGCATGCTCTGCCAGGAGACGGAGTGTCGGGTGGATGACTGTTGGAAGGAGTGTCCAAAGGTCCGCTACCTGGACGATACCCCCGTGGTTGCCGGCGAGATCGGCGCCGGTGGTCTGGCCAGGAAGGTCCCGCCGGTCATCGCCGGTCCCGGCAAGGCCATCGTCTTTGGTCATGGCGTCTTCACCACCGGAACGGAGGGATTTCGGGAGCCGTTACAGCGAATGATCGACGTGGAGAACTGGTGTCGGGATGAATATTTTCGGCGACTGGACCGGGTAACTCTTCACCCTGCTTCAAAAAGTGTTGACAAGAACGCTGCTGTTGAGGTAAAAAGGGGATCTATTTGAGCGGGAGTAACTCAGTGGTAGAGTGTCAGCTTCCCAAGCTGAAGGTCGCGGGTTCGAATCCCGTCTCCCGCTCCATAAAAATCAAGGACTTAGCCGATTTCGGTTGAGTCCTTTTTTTGTTGCGCGTGCTCCGTGTAACCTCTGGTGTAACCTCAAATCGTTTTGTCATATCCTGAGATCACTCCCTCATACATCGCAAGAATTCCCTAAAACGCGGCTAGTGACCAGCGTGCCGTTTTATTTGAGAGTGGTTACCGTTTTATTTGAGAGTGAAAAGTGGATGTAAACGAGGTTTAAAACCCAGTTCACACCCTGTATTTTATTATATCAGCATCTCAGATTTTATTGAAGCAGTTCAACCCAGTTTTCCACAGGGCGTATTCCCTCTTTTAACCCGCATTCAATACCCTACAAATAACCGATAAATTTTCCGAACTCACAGCTTCTCAATCAGATCAAAGGCCGTCCGATTGGCGTTGGCGTAGGGGTATTCTATGGCGTTCAGTTGCTGCAGGGTGGCCAGGTAAGATCGCTGCTTTTTCAGCAGATCAGTATCATCAGGATCAAAGACAAAAAACAGTTCGCCATCAATGCCGAGGATCCGCTGCATCTCCCCCGCCCAAACCATCGCCGTCTCCGGTGTCAACGCTTCCAGGGTTAGACGGGTGCTGCGGCGTGGAATACGGCGATCAAACCAGACCGCACCACCAAGAGCCTGGCTTTGTTCAGTAGTGGTAACCAGAGAGGTCTGCGCTCCCAGGCTCATGTTTATGGCCGGTTGCCAGACCGGGGCGCAGATGAAGCGGTTAAGTTGAACATAACCGGCACTGTTAGCAGTATCCACGATGGTCACCCTGACATATCTGCCCTGCATTGTTGGGGGTGGAAAGGCGTACCACCACCCGGGCCGCAGTCCCACCGCCGCTTCCAGGGTTAACTTCCCATCGGCGTAACTTTCGTGAGTTGAGGAGATTGATCCAACAGGGTAATAGCGAGGCCACACTTCCATTGCCCCACTATCGTAAAACGGAGTGGTAAACGTTGACTCGGTATCCACCTGTACCCGGATCGTCGCGGCAAAACTAAGGTTATGATCAGGTATGGCAAACAGGCGGAGTTGTCGTATTACCTGCAGATCAATATCAAAGGTAGTGGACGTTGCCTGCGCGTTGCTGGATCGGGCCATCGAACCGAGATCCGGAAGCAGCAGATTCGTCAACGGCAACGCCGTGGACCACGCTCCGCCGCTGAACGTCGGTGTATAGATGGTAGAGGGTATGACCCGATCCGGCCAGGCGAAGAGACAGTTACTCATGTTACCCCCACAAGGTCAGATCGACCCGGTTTTTTACGGCGTCCGTTTGCATGCCGCAGACCAGAAAATTTTTACCGGCCGCATAACCCAACCGCGGCATCTTGATCGTTACGACCTTACCCAGATCCAACAGCGCCACTCCCGCCGCATCCATCCTCGCTGTTATCTTCAGGATCTCTCGCCCCGCTCCCGAGCCTTGGAGCGTGGCAGGCCAGAGAGTTGGAAGCGCTGCAGCGCTTTGATAGAGCATCGTTTCCGCGACAAACTCCCCCGCCGCTGGGTGTCGACTCTTGAACGTGGCGTTTTCCATGACCATCTCGTTCCATTGGCGAGAAAATGCCTGCTTAGTTTCCAGTGTGGCCGACGGGGCCAGTCCAGAAGTCTGCACGGTGATATTATGGTTATTGCGCAAGATTACCCGCCAGTAGAGCGGGGCCGTATCCCGTTCAAAGGAGATTATCTCGTTTAAGGTCAGCGTTGAGGTCGCAGCCACCGCAAGGTCGTACAGGTAGCAACCCACCTGGAGCGAACCCGCCGCAGTGAAGCCCCACCAGCACCCCACAGGAAGCGTGAAGTCATCCATAAGCTGAGCGAGGCTCTTCCCAGAAGTGACGACTGCCCCGGAGCAGGCGTTGAGGTTGCTGATCATCGTAAAGCCACTGGCGGAAAGATAACCCGCGTAGTTAAGCGAGGGGAAGCCGCCGGGGCCCTTCACCAGAGCGTCAAGACAATTAAATAGTGATGTCGCCGGGGTGATACTGCAACTCAAGGTGAACGTCGGCAAGGCCCGCAGC
>CAIUUR010000263.1 GCA_903902345.1 uncultured Geobacteraceae bacterium
TCCAGTTTCTTGCCGCTCAGCTTGTGAACCTTCTTGATTACCCGTTCGGCCTTCTCGTCATACCAACTCACCGCGTTGTGCAACTGATTCATTTCACTGGCGGTAAGCTTGATTTTTGCTGCCTTGATGCAGGCAGCGACCTTTTCCGTGAAGACATTGAAATCCATGAACAGCTCTTGTCCCACCGATGTCATCAACAATTCCGCTACTTCCAGCAGGGCCTTTTGATACGTCCATATTGCGGGATCGAACAGCGCCTTGCTGTTCTTCGCCGTCAGGTTGATCTCTTCTTTTTCAATATGTGCCTCGATCACCTTGCGATGATCCGTCAGCTTCGTGTAAATCTCATCTCCCATTTCTCCCAGGCCCACTCCATGACTTCACCGATCGCCGGGGCGAAGCGAAGGGCGGCAATCCTCTCGGGAGTAAACTGGGCGGCCTTGCGGCTGGGGCGTTCGATGGTGACCTTGAAATAGCCGAAGTCACTATTGTCAAACACCTTGGAGATGCCGTCATGAGGCATGTCAAGATAGAGTTGAGTAATCTCGCGGACATGTTCCGGGGCAAATTCGCAGTTCTTGGCGCCCAGGTTCTTGCGCAGCTTGCGAAACATCTGACTGGCATCAATGAGCTGTACCTTGCCGCATCGATGTGCCGGTTTTTTGTTGGACAGCACCCAGATGTAGGTCGTAATTCCGGTGTTGTAGAAGAGGTTGTTCGGCAACTGGATGATTGCCTCAAGGTAGTCGTTCTCGATGATGTGACGGCGGATGTTGCTCTCACCGCCACCGGCGTCGCCGGTAAAGAGGGATGAACCGTTATGGACCGAAGCAATACGCGAACCTGCCGGCCCCTTGTCCAGGTCCTTCATCTTGTTGACCATCTCCATCAGAAAGAGAAGCTGACCGTCCGAGGAGCGAGGGGTGGCGGCTACGGTATCTTCTACACCACGAAAATCCTTGAGCGGCACCTGGAAACGGCGGTCCAGGACCTCTTTGCCGTCGAGAATATACTTCTGATCACCGGCCCAGGATTTACCGTAGGGCGGGTTGGAAAGCATGAAATCGAACCGCAATCCGGCAAACTCATCTTTCGCAAGGGTCGAACCGCAGCGGATATTCTCCGGATTGTTCCCCTTGATCATCATATCCGACTTGCAGATGGCGTAGGTCTCGTCGTTGATCTCCTTGCCATAGAGGTAGACATCGGCTGTGGCCCGAATCTGCCCCTCCGGGTGGATGATGAAATCCTGAGCTTCGGTGAGCATCCCTCCTGATCCGCAGGCCGGGTCGTACACCGTGATGACCGGCGGAAGATGATCTTTCACCGGCTCGAAAAGGATATGGGTCATCAGATCGATCACCTCACGGGGGGTGAAGTGTTCTCCAGCCTCTTCGTTATTTTCCTCATTGAATTTGCGAATCAGCTCCTCGAAGACATATCCCATCCCCAGGTTGGTCAACGGCGGCAGCTTGCGACCATCCGGGTCTCGCCCTTCATTGTGGGTCAGGTTGATCCAGGGGGAGGTGAACTTCTCCAACACCTCCAGCAGCACATCCTTACCAGCCATGTGGATGACCTGGGAGCGGAGCTTGAACTTTTCGACGATTTCCTTGACGTTATCGCTGAAGCCGTCCAGATACGCCCTGAAATTAGCCTCCAGAATCTGGCGATTGTTGGCGGCGGTATCCACCAGCATCTTCAAGGTCCAGGGGGAGGTATTGTAGAAGACATATCCGGAAGCCTCTTTCAGTCCTTCCGGGTCCAGGTCGGTGAATCCGGCATCATCACGCTGAAACTTGAGCTCCTCCATGACGGCTTCCTTGCTCGGTTCCAGCAGGCAGTCCAGCCGCCGCAGTACGAACATGGGAAGAATGACATCACGATATTTGCCGCGCACATAGACGTCGCGCAGGCAGTCGTCGGCGATGGACCAGATGAATGAGACTATTTTATTGTGAGCGGAATGATCCAACGAAAACACCTCCGGGAAGCATGATTTGATTAATAAAGGCCGTCTGTCAGTTGTAAGCTGAATCAGGCGGCCTTTGAGTCTGATTTGTATGTTGCATATATGCACTCACTCCCAGGATTTCCTGCAAAAGCGGTAAAATTGCCTCACATTAATACGCTCGTTATATTTCCGTGTCAACGAAATATCAATATAAAAAATTAATGCCAAGGTCTTCAATGCTGTCTGCTAACACTCTGGTATAATAGTCAATTGTTCAGGCAGGGGTTTCCTCAGGCGGGGGTCGGACCAAAATCTCAGGCTGGATGTAGGCGGGGGTCGGACCATGTATGCGAAAGTCGGACCTGTGTGTTACGGCAGGGGATGCCTTCGATTTTCCGGAACTCCAAGGATTTGGGTTATTGTTTGAAGGGGTTTATGATCCGGAGTTTTCGATCAATTATCATGCCATGGGCGAGGTCTTCAGTGTAGAGGGTAGTGCAACCATTACGCCAGCGCTGAGGCTATGATCAGGCTGTCCCAAAAGGAGAGCTTATAACCGTCTCGTAAATTAAAGGCCGATCGGTAGTCAGACAAGTCCAGGGATGAA
>CAIUUR010000264.1 GCA_903902345.1 uncultured Geobacteraceae bacterium
GATTAAAAATCTAATCCAGAATTCCAGCGGCAATAATTTTGTCCTGACCTGGTCAAGCGAACCCAACAAGGTGTATACGATCAACTACAGCTCAAACCTGCTCTTCGGGTTCACGCCGACGCTTTCCAACATTCTCGCCACACCTCCGCTCAACACGCAGACCATCAATGTTCATGGCGCGCAAAGCGGATTCTACAAGGCCGGGGTTCAGCCATAGAGCCAAACTAGTTACGCGACCCAGCTATGGTCGGAAAGATCGAAGGCGCACTTAGGGTCAAGTCTGCAGATTGGATGTTGCCGATCGAATTATGACCGTACGCCATTCCGGAATTATACCGGTGTAAAACGCCGCAGATTCCTGCATTGATATCGCAAAAAGACCCCATTGCGGTCGTACATTTTCTTTTTTTTGCCGTAGCCGTCGTAGCAATACGTAAGTGCTACGACGGCATTGGCCGACGGGAAGAGGTGTTTTCGCGGCTGTTTTTCCCGGTTGTTCACGCGGAATGGTTGACGATCCGTGGCAGCGCGCATACACTGCTTCAAGTGGATGTGACGTGACGAAATTGTCGGTAGACTTTATGACCGCGAGGTGAATATGCGCGAACTATCTTTTAAATGTCAGCAGTGCGGCGCCGGTTTGACGGCAGACACCACGGTTGCCGGCGCTGATACGGTTTGCCCGCAATGCGGTAAACCGCTGGTCATCCCTCTGTCGCGTCCGCGGCGTCCGTTGGTGCTCATCACGCTGACCTTGATGCTGGGCGTGGTTGCGGTGGCCTATGCCTATTTTCAGGGGTATTCCATCGGCGCTAAGGACGGTCATGGCGTTGGATATGGGGCTGGCTTCTCATCCGGCAGGACAGAAGGACTCGCCACGGGCTCAGCCACCGGTCAGAAGCAGGGACAGGCCGAAGGCTATCGGCAGGGCTTTACCGAAGGCGAAAAACGGAGCGGGGCTGCCAAAATTGCCGGGTATGAGGAGGGGTATCGGCAGGGGTGGGCGGATGGCGAGAAGGTCGATCAGCCTCTATGGTGGTGGATTCTCTGACGGACTTTCCACGACTTTCACGAACCCCTCAGACGGCGACAAACTCATTCTTTTCCGGTCTACCGGAGCTAATAAGTCTGACGCAGTAATCGGTATCGGAAACATCGGCGATATGTGGTTCAAGACTAGCATGTTTAGATTCGGGACCTATCCGTCGGTTTGCGTAGTAGGCACCTCACTTGCTGTCGAGGCAATGCGTATCACCGCTTCAGTCTCGGGAAATCCTGGCAACGTCCTCATCGGCAGTAGTGGGTGGGTGGACAACGGTAGAACCCTACAGGTCAACGGCACAGGTTGGTTCAATAACCAGCTCACTATCAACCAAGCCAACTTCGGTGGAACTGCCGGACTTCAGATTATTGGTGGTGCGGGCGGTAACTGGCCCAATATCGGTTTCATGCTCACCAATACCGCTACTACTCCTGCCGTCATTCAAGGTGCTTACATCAACGGAGTGGAGACTTCAGTGACTGCTGGCAGTGAAGCAATGGACTTGGCCTTTGCTACCCGTTCGACTTTGACAGGTTTGACAGAAAAAATGAGAATAACAAGTGACGGTAACGTGTTAGTCGGTACTCCTGTTAATAATGGGATAGATAAACTTCAAGTCAACGGAACAATTAATCTATCCTCTTTGCCAACAAACCCCCTTGA
>CAIUUR010000265.1 GCA_903902345.1 uncultured Geobacteraceae bacterium
ACGGTAAGGGAAAAAAGGACCGGACCGTGCCGCTCCCGGAGTCGATCATTCCGGAGCTGAAGTCACAACTGAAGGTGGTGGGGGATCTGCATGATCAGGATCTGTCCGACGGCTACAAAGGCTGTGATACTGTCCAATTGCTAGACAGCCAAACTCTACATAGCATAAGTTTACAGCACCCGCCCAACCTCCCTCGCCGTGCCGTAACAGCTAACATACCGCAACTACTAACAAATCAATACGTACACTCTTGGCACACGTCATGTAATGCCCAGACCAAGACGTACAACACAGCCGGTGGGCAATGGGGCCTGCCTACGGAGGTAGGCCATGCAACAGATTGAAGCTATTATCGACCAGTTCAACCTGCAGGAAGTACGAAGCGCCCTCGAGGGTATGGGGGTAGAGGACTTCATGGAAAGCACGATTAAGTGTCACCAGAAGGGACAGGTAATGATATTTCGCGGGGCCAGGCTCATGGCGAATATCGTAGAAAAGGTCAAACTCGAGATCGTTACGGCAGACGATTCGGTCACCAGGATTGTCGAGGCCATCGGGGCCATTACCCGGACCGGTCGCAAGGAGGATTGCCGCATTGCCATTCACCCCTATCTGGAAGTGAGCTGATTCCCGGCGACTGGCCACACCGTCAGATCAGCTATTTGGGGGAGATGGAGCTACGTACGGACGGTGTTTGTTATCTTGCTCATTATGACAATAACAAGATAACAAACACTGTCCCCTTGCAGGTCCCCTCACGGCGTTCCGGTCCGGACAGTGAAGACAAAGCTTTGCGGGAGTGGTGCAGATTTTGCTTCGGAGTTCAATCCGGATTCTCCACCAGAAGCTCCGGTACTTGAGAAAAGTGCTTGTCTACGGTCAGCACAACCAGATTATGACGCCTCGCCAGCGTGGAGATAATGATATCCGAAAACGGTATCGTGGCCCCTTTGCTTCGTAAAAATACCGAAAGCTGCGCCGCGGCAACCCAAAGCCCACTCTCCATCTCAAGATAGCGCAAAGAACTAAACGCGACTCGCAAGGTTTCCCTTTCCTTATCTGTCTTGACTCCTTGAAATAATTCATACAAAACCACGCCGCAGGTGACTATCTCACGATCAGTCAGCGCTCGCGCCAGCGAATCCGCCAGTGGCGTACTTCGGCCATTAAAGTAGTCGATCCAAGCGCAACTGTCCGGGAGCACCGCTTCAGCGCTCATGGTATTTTTCCCGTTCATCCGCGGCGCGAAGTTCTTCACGTTCAGATGCCTCCCAGTCATACTCTATGGCAATTTTACCCCGCAGGGAAATGAGCGAATCCATCCGACGTCGGCGGACAAAATCTTCCATTGCGGTAACGATGGCGCGAGTTTTGGACTTTTCTCCGCTCAAGGTTTGAACATCTACCAGTAGTTCGTCAGGTATGTTAAGTGTAGCACGCATATTGGACACCTCCTGCATATGCATATAGCATACATCCGACAAGCGCGCCAGACAAGGAGTGAAGCCGGATATGACGCAGTGGGGAAGAAATATCCCAGGAGTCCAAAGAGTTCTTTCGCCAATGGTTCTTTCCGCAGAGAACTATTTGGATTTGTACCCATTGGAAATGTGGGGGAGTCGGGCTGAGCATCAGGGGTTGCAGACAAAAAAAGATGGTAGCAGGACAAAACCGGCTACCATCTTTTTTTCTCATTATCCCTTTTCAAAACGACCCGCTAGCTCTTTTCACTCCCCTTGGGGAGAGTCCCCGGTCCCGGTTTCTCCGATTTGAGCCCCACCGGATGATCCGTCAATAACTGCTTGTCCGACTCCTCCAAATACCAGTCAAGGGGACGATCGGTCTGATCCCGAAAGGTGTCCAGCGCCTCGTCCCGCAACTTGGCGGACTCTTCGTCGGCCTGGGCCACCAGAATCTCGTCCACCACCTGGGGACAGGACGCCACTGAGCCGGGACGGGCCTCGATCTCTTCACGGATGCTGGGGGCGACCTTCTGATCCTTGGCGATGCGCATCTTCAGGTCGATGGAGAAGTTGACGTAGGTCTCCAGCATCCGGAAGACGGCCGAGTCCCCCATGGCGCTCACCGGTTTCTCGTCGGGGAGCGGGGAAACCTTGCCGTTCTCGATCTTGGCTCTCCCCACCATCTCGCAGCCGGTGCCGCCGTCGGTGGTGTACCCCAGATTGTCCGTGATGACCGCCAGAACCGTGGGAACGTTGGCCAGATCCCAATGGGCAAGGAGGCCGACTTCACCGTCGGGAAGCGGCGTCAGTTTGTCGATATCCATGGCCAGGACCCGGGACCAGGGAGGGACAGGACGAGTCCGTTTCCGCGGGGGGAGCCCCTTCACGTGGCGGCGGAGGGAATCGTCAAAGAGGTTGGTGGCCGTCTCGGCCTCCCCCAGGACGTTGACACAGTGGGAATCGGGAACATCCAGGATCTCCGTGACCATGGCCAGATAATCTTCCCGGGTCACCACGCCGAACCGCCCCCGAGAGCCGCCGCCGTCACAGACCCGGCTCCCCGGGGGGAGGTTGAACTTCATCTTCTTGCGCCGGCAGGCCTGAAAGAAGTAGACGTAGGCGGAGGTGGCGCCGATGAGCGCCACCGGCACGCCGCTGGCCTCGGACTCCCGCAACGCCTTGATAAGCCCCTTGACGTCGATGCCACTCCGTCCCAGGAGGAACATACTGTCGGGGGTGCCGAAGGCCTGGCGCGTCTGCTCCATCCCGATGGCCATCCCCATGGAGGGAGCCATCTCCGGACTGGGGGCAAGGATCAGTATCCGGCACCGTTTCCCCTCTTCAAAATCGGGAAAGAGGTACGCCCCGGTCATGGTCTTGTTGGCGGCAAAGACAAGCTTCTTGCCGTCTTCATCACGGAAGATTCTACCCCGCTGGGTGAGGCTGGTGGTGCCGCCGGTGAGACAGGCCATCACCGACTGCTCCAGCGGAAAGGAGGCTACCAGGTGAGTCTTGAACATGTCGTTATAGACAAGTGGGACATCTTCCCATGTGGTGACATCCTCCTGGCAAACCCTCTTGGCGTCGCAGAACTCGCGAAATATCTTGTTCGTCTCGAAATGCATCCCGAAAAGCCGCAGGGCGTAGTCATTGAAGTCGGGAAGTTCGGCGTCGACCCCGGCGGCGATAATGTCGAGAATCTCTTGGGTCAATTGATGACTGGCACCGGCAGTAGTGGACATATCCTTTACTCCTGTTCAACCTGGTGGTTATGATACACAAAAGCACCTTATTCGAAACAGCCCGTGCATTTTTCACGCCACACAAACCATTACGCCTAACAGACCGGGATAACTGACTATTTTCAAAACATTCGACAGTATTATTTCACTATTGCCCCATTATTGCACAAAACCATGCACAATAACCATGCAAAAGAGTTTGACTCAGATGATATCCACCGACGTATGCCCGAAGATCTGCAGACGGTTGGTCTTTACCTTGACGTCACAGGGGTTGCAGCGGCCGAACGCTCCGCAGGAACGGTGTATCTCCTCTATCCTGAAATCGGGATCGAGGAGATGACCCACCGGTTCCCTCCCTTCGTACAGGTCCCCGTGGCAGCGATAGATCCCCCCCGTGGGGCCAATGATGAGCTCCGTCGTCCGGCAGGTGACATTCCTGACAACGGTACCATCGCAGGCCCCGGGATACTTTAGGGCGCCGTGCAATACCCCTTCATACTCCCCCAGAAATTCCTTGGTGCGAAAATCGATCCCCAGGCCGCTGCAGTATTCCTGCGCCCTGAGAATTTCATCCGCGTGGGCGGGATGCAGTACCCCCCAGATGCCGAGACTGTACCCTGCACCCTGCATCCGGAGCACTTTTTCCACCAGGGGCTCCAGGGGCATGGTCTCCGGATGGTAACTGACCCGGATGGAGGCATAGGGAGCATCACGCCTGAGCCGTTCCGGCGAAATCTCCCCCATGAACCGGTCGGCATCAAACTGCAGGTTGGTGAGGAGGTCCAACTTCAGCTCCGGCTTGACACCCTTGACGATGACCGTAAAATCCGGGTGCAAGGTCGGCTCCCCTCCACCCAACGTCACGGGGAGGTCATCCCGGGGTACAATCCGGTTGAGCCCGCGCAGCCACTGGGAACCGGTCAGCCCCCCACTCTCCGGGGTCAGCCCCTGGAAGCGGTTGATACAGTAACTGCAGCTGAGGTTGCATGCCAGCGTGAGAAAGACGGCGATGTAGTTGTACCCCTCCGGTATCAGGATCGGTGTCATCGGTCTAACGCCCC
>CAIUUR010000266.1 GCA_903902345.1 uncultured Geobacteraceae bacterium
CGTCGCCGAGCCGATCCTTGAGGGTTTGTAAGCTGCCTCCCTTGAAGAAACGGTACATCCAGCGATTGAGCACCAACTCTTTGTGGAAATTTCGTCTGGGTGCGGCCATCGTTTATGCCTCCCCGCTGAACATGCGGCTGAGGAACTCCGGCTCGATCTGGCGCAGTTTGAGGGTTTTGGTAATGCCCCCTTCGTCATCGGTGCCGGTCAGCACCGACGGGATGTTGTGGTCGCCGTTGATGTAGACTACCTCGAATTCGCTGTCGCGGGGATTGATGCTCTGTCGCTCGCAGAATCTGGTCAGTTCGTCATACCCCACCTGTTCGCAGTCGCGCCAGAGCACCAGTGTTTTCTCGCCGGTCGGCAGTGTACCCTGCACCATGACAATGCCCCGTTCCTGCATGGAGTCGATCTGCTTCACCCTCAGCCCGATCAGGTAATTGAACGTTTCCACCAGATCAATGGGGCGATCCTCGCAGGCGCCTGCGGAATCCACGGCCACCTTCAGGGTGCAGTCAAACGGTTTGCGGAAGGAATCAACCGACAGAATGGAGCCCTGGCTTTCGATGTTGAGCATATAGCGGAGCAGGTAGTCGTCTTTTGCTTCTTGGGAGAGGGTGTCCAGCAGGCTTTGCTGGGCCTCGGTGCGGCGGAGTAGCAGGTTATTGAGGGTATCTTCGTAGCTTTCGATCTTGAGGACTTTGAAAGCATGGGAGATGCCGCAAAATTGATCCCCCTCGCCACTTGTGGGAGAGGGTAGGGGGGAGGGTGAAGGTTTGCCGTCTTTCCATTCGGCGGAATAAACAACCTTCTGGATGCGGGGTTTCAGGACAGTGTCGAAATATTCGCCTTGTTCGACGAGGATGTATTTACGGCAGCCATTGTCCTGGCGATTGAGGTTGATGACCGCATGGCCGGTGGTGCCGGAACCGGCGAAGAAGTCTAAACAAATTTTTCTGGAAGTGGCTCCTGCAACTTGGAGGCAATCCCGAACAAGAGGAAGGCTTTTGGGGTATGAGAAATGTTCCCGCTCTCCAAACATTTGTTTAAGAACTCTCGTGCCACTTTCTGTTGCAGAGTATTTGGCATCTTCCCACCATGTTCCAGGTAGCGCTCCGGCCTCATGAGGCCTGTACTTTCTGTATATTTGAAGAGAGCCAGCTTGTTTCCTGCAACTTAAATGCATTGATGCATCAATTCGAGCTCTTTCTTGTCCTAAGGACCAAGCTCTTTCTTCTTGCTCGTCATCAATTGGAAAAATGACAAATTCACCTGGTGCTGGCTCTTCAATGAGGTCCCATCTGTTTTCAACCTCACTCCACTCAATCATCGGAACACGAATGGTTTCAGTATTAGTGTTTGCAAAAACTGGATAGAATTGTTTAGGACGATCCTGACGTCTTGAGTCAGCTCCTGTTTTTCGGAAATTTATCCACGTGAAAGGCCCTATTGAGTCTTCTTCGTTATAGCGTCCAAGTTTTTTGTCATTTCTGGGTAGTCTACCAACAACAGATTTATCAGACGCCCTGAAATATAGTGAAAACTCATGGTTGGTTGAAAACCCTGCTGCAACTGCTCGTCCATGAGGATTACTTCGGACGGGTACATTTGCTAAAAAATTTTCCTCGCCAAAATGTGCTTGTAAAGTTAGGTTAGCCTTTGGATATTCACAGTCGTCTATTGCAAAACAAAAAATAGAATCATCTGTCATCAAAGTTCGACAATAAGGTAGTCTGCTGTCGATTAGACTTAGCCAAGATGAATGTTTGTATGCGTTTTTGTATGCAATTTCACTCGCTGCGGTGTTATACGGAGGGTCAATATAAACACACTTCACCTGCTCTCGATACCGCTCCTGCAGTAGGTTTAACGCCTGGAAATTATCTCCATGAATCAGCAATCCATCCAGTGACTCATCCAGATTGTCAATCGCTCCCAGCAGTTTTCCTTTGAACACACTGTCAAAGAGCGCCGTATCGACCATCAGGAAGGGATGGGATGTGAGATATTCACTATTCCTTGCAGCACCAGCCCCCAGCATCCCGAGCTGGTCCCACTGCTGCCACTGCTCCTCTTTGGCGGTGATCGCCTCCAGCAACTCAGGTGCGTCTTTTATCACTCGGTCCAGCGTGATGCAGTAATGGGCGGCAACTACGAACTTTTTCTTCAGCCAGAGCTTCTTCTGGAAATCCTCCAGTTGCGCCAGGAAGGTAATCAGATCCAGGGCAATGGCCCGCAGACACTGAATCATCCGCAGGTTCTTTTCGATGTCGGCAAACTTTTCGGCATGCTGCAGATCGTCCAGATGCATGACTTCGTTTTTGATATAGAAATCCAGTTCACGCTTCAGAAACCGCGCCAGGTCCTTGTGGATGAAGTAGTCCGCCGTATTGCGTTGGGTGTAGGTGGTCAGATGTTTTTCCAACAGGGTGCGGTCCGGTTTCTTCTCGGTCGGTTCGCGTTGGGAAAGCGCGGTTTTCCAGTCAGAAGAAAAGACAACCCCATCCCCCTCCCGACCTCCCCCTTGAAGGGTGAGGAGTTGATTCGTTCCCTCACCTTCAAGGGGGGGGGTAGGGTGGGGATGGGGTAAGGATGCCAGAATAGTTCTGACCGCCTTGGCCACCAGATCATCCTGCTTGCTCCCCTTGGGCATGGGCCGGTACTCAAAACGGATCAGCAGCTCGTTGTTTTGCTCTTCCACCGGGTGTAAGGGCAATTCATGGATTGGCCCTACGTTATCGTCATCCTCGTTTTCATCAATAGTGACAACACGATCCGGCTCCAGTAGAACAAAACAACGCTCTTTGTCGTTGTCCTTGCGGTTGTCCTTGGCGGTGTCGGCAGCCACCAACCGGAAATGTACTGCGCGGCCATCGGCCAGCTTGAAACTGTAGTTGGCGAAGTTCTCACCGCTCTTGGTGTAATACTGATCCTTGTTGGCCCAGTGGAGCACCACCTCTTCACCGGCATAAGGAATGGCGTAGGTATCTCCCTTGTAGCGGCGCTGACTTATGAAATCCCCTTTGTCGTAGTAGCGGGAGAAAAAGGTCAACAGATGGGAGAAGACTGCATTTTCATGATCTGCCGCACCGCTCCCTTGCACAGTGATCCTTTGCCGCAGTTCCTGCACCTTGGGCACGTTATCCGGCGGCAGACCGAGGGTTTCGGCCCCCTTGATGGCATCCGCCAGCTCTTTCTGCATCTGCTCCAGGTTGGCATTGCCGGCAGATGCCAGCGATTCCTGCACACGTGCCTTGAGGCGGTTATTCAGATAATCGTTGATCTCGTCGGCCCGTGCGCCGATGATCCGGTAAATGCCGAAGTCCAACTCGGGCCGGTCTATCTGGAATATTTCCCGCAGTTTGGCGGTCAAATCGTCATACTTGCTCATGTTGTTCTCCTCTCTCATACAACCGTCCACCGGATGGTGAAGAGCCGTTCCCGTGTTGTTTTCTGCTGCATCTGCTTTTCCAGTCGGGCAATGAGAACATCGCGTTTTTCGATGATCTGGTCTTCTACGTCAAAGATGCGCTGCCGTTGCTTGCGCTGCCTCTTTTCCAACTCCATAATCTGCTGTTGCAGTTCTATCTGCTCCACCGTTGTCGTGACCTGTCGCGCCTGCCGGTTGAGCAGCTTTAGTCTGGCCTTGGTTTCCTTCAGTTCCTTCTCCGAAGCCACCACCAGGTCTTCCGCCCATTTCTCCAGTTTTTCCCGCTCTTCCTGAAAATGCCGGTTACTGGTCTCCAGCGCCGTACTGACTAACGCGGCGCAGTGATGCTCTGTTTCCTTGGCAAGTTGCCGTGAATGCGCGTCAGTAGCTGTCGTCGGGCGTATATCGGCCTGACACTGAAACAGTTTTTCGCACTGCTCCTGATCCAGCGGTACGCCGTCGTCGTTGAAGGCGCTGAACAGGAGGTGATCCCCGGTGTCAAATGAAGTAATCGTAAGCCGCTCCAAGGCCAGTGTGCCCGTTTGCCCTTTGAGGGTCTCAATCATGGCGATCCTGGTGGGGTGGCCGGAGATGTCGAAGCGCAGTTCTGCTTGCGGGGTAGCCTGCTGCAGGGCTCTGTCGAGCACGTATTCGCCCAAGGGGTGTGACAGCCGATAGAGAAATTCGCCTTCGACATTTGTACGATTCTTGCTGATCAGGTGATATCGCCCACGGGGTGTGGTGATAGGAGGGGAGTGCAGGTCAAACGTGAGATCCTCGCCATTGAATGAAGCGTGTTCTGCCAGGACTGTTTTGCTGACGGCCCAGAACAGTTTGCTGAATCGATCGAGATGATGACGGGTCTGGTCCAGCCGAATTTTTAGCCGGGAATGGACATCTTCATCAAAGTGCTCCAGAAGGGTCTGGCGGGTCTCGTTCATGCGCGAAGAGATGTTCTGTTCCATCTCGGCCTGCAGAGCGGTAAAGGCGGCTTCTATTTCTTCGGTGCTGCGGCATTCTTGATAAATGTGCAGGATACGCCGTTCGAAATCGACGCCGGTCTCGATGGCGCCCAACACTTCATCCGATGCGCCGAACACGCCGGAGAACAGGTTGAATTTTTCTTTCAGCAGTTCGTAAACTCGCCGGTCGGCATCATTGCGTTCGTTGAGGAAATTGATCACTACAACGTCATGCTTCTGACCATAACGGTGACAGCGACCAATACGTTGCTCGATCCGTTGCGGGTTCCAGGGGAGGTCGTAGTTGATAACCAGGGAGCAGAACTGCAAGTTAATCCCTTCAGCCGCTGCCTCGGTAGCAAGCATGATCTCGGCTTCGTCCCGAAAATGCTCGATGAGCGCAGTGCGCCGGTCGGCGCTTTTAGAGCCACTGATCCGTCCGGTGTCGGTGTTGTTGCTCAGCCATTGCCTGAAAATGGCCGAACTTTCCGGATCGGTGTTACTGCCGTTGAACAGGACAATCCGCCCTGTATACCCAGTGGCTTCAAGGAACCCCTTGAGGTACCCCTGTGTACGGCGGCTTTCGGTAAAGATCAGCGCCTTGCGAGGTGCGCCTACCTTCGCCATCTCGGCGAATCCGATTTCCAGTGCCGTGTAGAGCGTGCGACTCTTGGTATCGGTTGCTATCTGCCGTGCGCGGTTAATGTAGCCGTCAAGCTCATTGATTTCGGCATCTAACTGCTGCCGGTTGAACTGTTTAGCCCCACACTCATCTTGTCCTTCTGCCTGATGACAAGGTAGTCTCTCTTCCGTGTCAGCTTCCTGCTCTTCTTCCAGGAAATCATCTCCCAGTTCATCCCCCTCGACCAACTTCTCCAGCAGATTATCCGGCTCGGGCAATCCCTTGAGAAGTCCCCCCAGGCGCACCTTGATGGTCTCCAGTGTGCCGGCAACAGCCTGTGATGACGATGCCAGCAGTTTGCGCACGATGAGGGTGGTTAGCGTGCGCTGGCGATCAGGAATGGCATAGGTATCGGCACGCTGCAGGAAGTTCGATATGTCTTCGTAGAGGGATTGCTCGTGATCGGTAGGGTGGAACGGGCGGGTAATGGCCCGGCGCTCGGTATAGCGGATGTATTCCAGCACCTGCGAGCGAAGGGTGCGCTTGGCAAATCCTGCCAGCCGACGTTTCAGACTGTCCAGGTCAGCATTGTTGCCGGTGTACTGTTCGCGAAACGATGCCAGGTCGCCAAATATGAAATCATCGATCAGGGTGGAGAGTCCGTACAGTTCCAGCAGCGAGTTCTGTAATGGTGTGGCGGTGAGGAGCAACTTCTTGCGCTCTTCCAGTGCCCAACGAATTCCCTGCCCCCTGCGATTACTGGGGCGGTAGGCGTTGTGTAACTTGTGGGCTTCATCAATGACTGCCAAATCCCACGGAATCAGTTTCAGAAAAGCTTTTTGCTGAGTGGCGAAATTCATCGAAATGATGACAATGCTGCTTGCCGCGAATGGATTGTCGAAGCCGGCCCGAAGTGCCTCCTTGAACGATTTGGCCTCCAGGAGTACCGACGGCAGGTTGAACTTTTCCTGCAATTCCAGACTCCACTGCTTGCGGAGCGCCGCCGGACATATTACGAGCAGTTTTCTGCGACGTTCCGCCCAATGCTGGCATAGTACCAGACCAGCCTTAATGGTCTTGCCAAGACCGACCTCGTCGGCAAGCAGAACGCCTTTGGAAAGAGGAGAACGACAGGCAAACAGCGCCGCCTCAATCTGGTGAG
>CAIUUR010000267.1 GCA_903902345.1 uncultured Geobacteraceae bacterium
CGGCCCTGATAAACTGCAGGGAGATCTCCGGCTTCCGTACGAACAGGCGCTATCGCCGTCCGGACGACAGGGAGGTGTGGGTCAGCATGACCATGACCTCCGTGACAATGGAGTCCGGGCAAAATCCGCACCTTCTCTGCATGATGGAGGATATTACCGCACGATTGCAGGCGGAACTGGCGCTCAGGGAGACGACGGAGCGACTCAAGCTGGCCACCGAAGCCGCCGATATCGGGATCTGGAACTGGAATTTCAGCGACGACAAGCTGGAATGGGATGAGCGGATGTCTGCCTGGTATGACGTGCCCGATGAGGTGCGCACAGCAGAGCTCTACTATCAATTCTGGCGGGGCAGCGTCCACCCCGATGATATCCTGCAGACAGAGATGCGTCTTCTTGAGGCCCGACGCAACGACACCCACTGGGTGGACGAATTCCGCATAGTTCTGTCCGACGGCTCCGTCCGTCACATCCACACTGCCTCAGTTGTCCATAGTGATGTCAGCGGCACGCCATTGAGAATGATCGGCATAAATCGGGACATTACCGAACTCAAACAGCACGAGTATGAGCTTGAGCAGGCTCGCGAGGCGGCCGAGGGAGCCAATAAGGCCAAGGGGGAATTTCTGGCGAACATGAGCCATGAGATCCGAACCCCAATGAACGCCATCATCGGGCTGGGAGAACTGCTGCTCCACACCGAACTGACGCCGTATCAGCAAGAGTACCTGACCAAGATAACCGATGCCGCGGACGGACTGCTGCAGTTGATCAATGATCTTCTGGATTTCTCCAAGGTCGAGGCCGGGAAGCTGAAACTTGAATCAGTCCCCTTTTCCCTGAGACATCTCCTGAAACGGCTGGAAAACCTCATGGCGTTCAAGGCTGCCAGGAAGGGGCTGCGGCTCTCCCTTACGGTCGAAGCATCGACCCCGGAACTCCTGGTGGGTGATCCCCATCGGTTGCAGCAACTCCTGCTCAATCTGGTGAGTAACGCCATCAAGTTTACCTCCTCCGGAGAGATTATCCTTCGGGTAGAGCCGCAGGCGGAACGGGGGGGAGAGGCGACCCTTGAATTTTCCGTCAGCGACACCGGTATCGGGATGTCGGAGGAACAACTGGGCGATATCTTTCACCCCTTCGTCCAGGGGGACAGTTCAACCACCCGCCGCTACGGCGGCACCGGACTGGGACTCAGCATCAGCCGTCAATTGGCGGCCTTGATGGGGGGGACGATCAGGGTGACCTCAACCCTCTCCCAGGGGAGCACCTTCACCTTCACCGTCCGGCTTCGCCGGAGTGGCGGCGGTGATCTCCCCGTGGAACCGCCGCTGAGCCGGAGGGATCTGGCGGTACTCCGGGGATGCCGGGTCCTCGTCGCCGAAGACCATCCCGTCAACCGACAGGTCCTGGGGGGAATACTGCGGCAGGTGGGGGCGATCGTCACCTACGCCGAAGACGGCCGGAAGGCGGTGGATGCAGTTCGCATGACGACTCCCCCCTTCGACATCATCCTCATGGATCTCCGGATGCCGGAGCTTGACGGCCATGAGGCCACCCGGTTGATCCGGGGGGAGTACCCCGCCGAAGAGCTCCCCATCGTCGCCGTAACGGCCCACGCCTCGGAGGATGTCTGGGAACAATGTGCCGCCGACGGGATGAACGATCATCTGGTAAAGCCGGTTAAGCCGCAGGAGCTTTATGCCAGCCTGCTCCGGTGGGTCGGATTCGACGCCGGGAGGGATACTATTGACACCCTGGTCAACAAAGAGAGCTCCCGGGAAGAGCTCCCCCTCCCCGGTCTCGATCCGGCGCTGGGGATTGAGCTTATGAACGGTAACGTGGGGATGTACCATCGACTCATCATCTCCTTTGCTCGCGACAATGAGGGGTTCGTCGGTGTCCTCAGTAACGCCCTGGCAGAATCGGACCTTAAAAAAGGTGAGGAACTGGCGCACTCCCTCCGGGGGGGAGCGGCATCTCTCGCCGCCATCCCTCTTCATGACGCGGCCCGAGAGCTGGAACACTCCTGCAGGGAG
>CAIUUR010000268.1 GCA_903902345.1 uncultured Geobacteraceae bacterium
ATGCAGGATATAGAGTTTACCATCGAAAAGGGAAAGCTCTATATGCTGCAGACCCGTAACGGCAAGCGGACCGCCAAGGCCGCCATCAAGATCGCCGTGGATATGGTGCAGGAGGGGCTCATAGACGAGAGAACCGCCGTGCAGCGGGTCGCCCCCTCCCAACTGGATCAGATCCTCCACCCCTCCCTGGACCCCAACGCCAAGAAGACGGTCATTGCCAAGGGGCTTCCCGCCTCCCCCGGCGCCGCCTCCGGCGAGGTGGTCTTCACCGCCGACGAGGCGGAGATCGCCGCCGCCAAGGGACGAAAGGTCATTCTGGTCCGGGTGGAAACCAGTCCGGAGGATATTCACGGGATGCACGCGGCCCAGGGGATTCTCACCGCCCGGGGGGGGATGACCTCCCATGCGGCCGTCGTTGCCCGAGGGATGGGAAAATGCTGCGTGGCAGGGTGCGGCGATATCCAGGTGGAATACAAGTCCGAGCAGTTCACCGCGAGGAATGGGGTTGTCGTGAAGCTTGGCGACATCATTACTCTGGACGGCACCAGTGGCGAAGTCATGCTGGGTGAGGTTCCCACGGTCTCGGCCCAGCTCACCGGCGACTTTGCAACCCTCATGACCTATGTGGACAAGTTCCGCCGGTTGAAGGTCCGGACCAACGCCGACACCCCCCACGACGCCAAGGTGGCCCGGGAGTTCGGGGCCGAAGGGATCGGCCTCTGCCGCACCGAACATATGTTCTTCGAGGCGGACCGCATCGCCGCCGTGCGGGAGATGATCCTCTCCGAAGAGGTGGAGGGGCGCCTGAAAGCTCTGGCCAAGATCCTTCCCATGCAGAAGGGGGATTTTCTGGGTATCTTCCGCGAGATGAAGGGGCTGCCGGTCACCATCCGGCTTCTGGACCCACCATTGCACGAATTTCTTCCCCAGGAAGAGAAGGATATCGAGGCCCTGGCCGAAACCATGCAGGTTTCTCCGCGGCAGATCAGACATAAGATCGATTTCCTTCACGAATTCAACCCCATGTTGGGACACCGGGGGTGCCGCCTGGGAATTACCTTCCCTGAAATCTACGATATGCAGGTCCAGGCTATCATGGAGGCGGCCTGCGAGCTGGTGAAGGACGAGGGGTACAGTATCGTTCCGGAGATCATGATCCCGCTGGTGGCCACGGTGAAGGAGCTGGCGCTGCTCAAGGCCAACGCTGTGAAAATCTGCGATGATGTCATCGCCCGCTACGGCGTAACGGTGGAGTACCTCATCGGCACCATGATCGAGCTCCCCCGGGCGGCGCTCACCGCCGATAAAATCGCCGAGGAGGCCGAGTTCTTCTCCTTCGGCACCAACGACCTGACCCAGACTACCTTCGGGCTTTCCCGGGACGACGCCGGCAAGTTTCTCCCCTTCTACGTGGACAACGGGATTCTTCCCGAGGATCCCTTTGTCTCCATTGACAAAGATGGTGTCGGCCTCCTGGTGAAAATGGGGTGCGAGAAAGGACGTGCGGCACGACCACAGATCAAGCTGGGAATATGCGGTGAGCATGGGGGAGATCCCGCCTCAGTCATCTTCTGCCATCAGGTTGGGCTGGACTATGTCTCCTGCTCCCCCTTCCGGGTCCCCATTGCCCGGCTGGCCGCGGCTCACGCGGCTCTCGGTGAAACCGTGGACATGACCAAGTAGTTTTTTATTGATTGACATTAGTTCAACAACTCTGTAGGGTGTTTGTATGTCCGCGGATGATCCCGGATAACCACACAGCAGTATCAGGAGAAAGAGTCACATGGCAAACGGCACGGTAAAATGGTTCAATGACAGCAAGGGGTTTGGTTTTCTTGAGCAGGAAAATGGCGACGACGTATTTTGCCACTTTTCCGCAATCGCAGGCGACGGCTTCAAATCCCTTGCTGAAGGCGATAGAGTTACGTTTGATGTCGTCAAGGGTCCGAAAGGGCTTCAGGCCGCGAACGTAACCAGAATCTAGTCCCAAGCAGTTACTGGACGCAAAAAAGCCTCGGAGCAATCCGGGGCTTTTTTGCGTCCGGAAGAAAGATGTTTACAGCTTATTAAATCTATAGTAATGTTTGCCTCGCCACACAATTGAACCAAGGTGAGATGTTATGACCCCCACGACAGAACTATCCAGAATTCTCATCGTTGATGATGACCCGGCAAACATCCGAATTCTTAATGAAATACTGGCGGAACAGTACGAAGTCTTCGGCACGACAAACGCCACCCAGGCGATGGCCATGACGGAACATCTTGTTCCGGATCTGATTCTACTGGATCTGGTCATGCCGGAGATGTCCGGTGAAGAGCTCTGCCGGAGGCTCAAGGATAACGTCACAACCCGCGACATACCGGTGATATTTCTCACCAGCTGCACCGATCCGGAACGGATCGTCAACGGTTTCTATCTGGGGGCCGTGGACTATGTCACCAAGCCGTTCCGACCGCCGGAACTGCTGGCCCGCGTCACCACTCACATCCAACTCCGCCTGGCACGTCAGGAAGTTGCGCAGAAAAATGCCGAACTCATGGAGCAGCAGGGGCTCTTTCTGCATATGATCCCCCACGACCTGCGCACCTCTCTGGCCATCATACGTGGGTACGCGGAACGACTCCTTCGACTGAACAGTGAGCATCATGAAGAGTGTGAATCATGCGCCGATCCCATCAGAGAAATACTGAAAGGATGCGACCGTCAGAAAGCCCTGATCACCGATCTCGTCGATGTAGCACGGCTCAGGGCCGAACAGTACCCTCTGACCAGGAGACCGGTGGCCGTCAACTACCTAGTGGTGGCGGTCATGCAACATGCGGGAAGCATTCTCGAACCAATGAGGTTCAGGGTAAACGTCCCGGAGGAACTCCCCGAGGTGAACGTCGACGAACGCGGCATACAGCGGGTCCTGCTCAATCTGCTCACTAACGCCCAGAAGTACTCCCCTCCGGAAAGCATGATTGCCGTTCGTGCCTGGCAGGAAGGGAACAGGGTCATCGTTGCAGTCTGCGACCAGGGGGAAGAGATCGTCCCCGAGGAACTGGCCAAGATCTTCATCCCCTATTATCGGGCCTTCCAGGAAGGGACCACCGAAGGGGAGGGTCTGGGGCTCTACATCGCCAAACTACTGGTGGAAGCCCACGGCGGCAAGATCTGGGTGGCAAGGGAGAACGGTCTGGAAAACAGGTTCTGTCTCAGCCTTCCCGTGGTGGGATGTTGATTTCAACAAAAGATAAACTCCACACACTCCGGGGGGCTCGAGCGTTGGTGGTGGAGGACCAACCGCTGAACCAGGAACTCATCCGGGAGATCCTGGAGCGTGCCGGGATGGAGGTGGAGTGCGCCGGCAATGGCCGGGAAGCCGTCAGCGCGATGGCGGATCACGGGGAGTCCCTGGATGTCATCCTCATGGACCTGCAGATGCCGGTCATGGACGGTTATGACGCCACCCGGTTGATCAGGGAAAGGGAGGGTATGACAGGCCGTACCCCCATCATCGCCATGACGGCCCATGGCCTGGAAGATGAGCTGGAGAGCTGCTGGAAAGCCGGGATGGACGGTCATCTGGCCAAGCCGGTGAATGTGGAGGAACTTTTTCACTCCCTGCTTCGGTGGGTACCCCTCACCCCCCGCGCTGGTGTTCTGTCGGCGGCCGAAGCCACCCCTCACGCCGATGAAGAACTGCCGGAGAGTCTGCCCGGACTCGACCTTGCCGATGGTCTCGACCGGCTCCTGGGGAACACCGATCTTTACCGCCGACTCATCATAGATTTCTGCCGTGAACGGCGGGGAATCACCCAGGAAATGAAAGAAGTCCTGGCAACGGGAGAGCTGCAACGACTCCGGGCTATGGCCCATGCCCTGGCGGGAGTTGCAGGCAATCTGGCCATAACCGGAGTATGCGTCACGGCAACTGATCTGGAAGCAGCCTGCAGCCGGGGGGAAACCAACGTAGCGGAAAATCTTCTCCGGACCCTGGAGGGCCGCCTGGCTGAGGTTACCTCCTCCGCCGGATTCCTGGAGAAGAAGAGAGCGTGGGGTACGGGGGTGACCTCCAAAGCATCACCGTACCCGGCAATAATGTCACTACTGCAGGAACTGAGTACGCTGGCAGCGGAACATAACCTCAGATCCCTCAAAATGGTCGGCCGCCTGGTGAAACTGCTGGCGGGGACCGGGTATGCCCCCGTTGCGGCTCGCCTGGCGGAAAGCCTGGAGTGTCTCGATTTCGGCGCGGCGTACCGCCATCTGGAAACGCTCATATCGTTACTTGAGGGACAAAAAAAGGCCGAAGCAGAGGTTGAAACTACTCAACCTTAACCTCGACCTTGATCTCGACCTGCGGCTCCGGAAGCTTTAGACCTCCATGACCTCTTTTTCCTTGTGACCGAACACCTCGTCAATCTTGGCGGTCTCGGCGTTGGTTACATCCTGAACCTCTTTTTCCCCACGCTTCAAGTCGTCCTCGGTAATTTTCTTATCCTTCTCCAGTTTCTTGAGACCCTCGATGGCGTCACGACGGATGTTCCGTACCGCAACCTTGGCCTCTTCCGCCTGTTTCTTGAGCCCCTTGACGAGATCCTTGCGGCGCTCCTCGGTGAGGGCGGGAAGCATCAGGCGGATCAGCTTGCCGTCATTCATCGGGTTGAGTCCCAACTCGGACTTGAGAATTGCCCTCTCGATGGCGGGAATCAACTTTGACTCCCAGGGCTGGATAGTGATGGTGCGAGGTTCCGGCACCGCCAGTGTCGCGACCTGACTCAGGGACGTGGGAGTGCCGTAATAGTCGACTCTCACGTCGTCCAGCAGAGTCGTGGTGGCCCGTCCGGTCCGGACCCTCTGATACTCCTTCCTGAGGGACTCCACCGATTTCTCCATGTGGAGCTTCATTCCGGTAATAAGCTCTTTGGTCATGAGGATTCTCCTCTCACGATAGTGCCGATCCTCTCTCCCGTCACCACACGCTTGACGTTGCCCGGCGTGGTGATATCGAAGACGACAATGGGAAGATTGTTATCCATACAAAGTGACGTGGCGGTGGCATCCATGACCTGGAGCCCCCGACCGAGGACATCAATGTAGGTGAGTTGTTCAAACTTCACTGCAGACGGATCTTTTTTGGGGTCGGCAGTATAGACTCCGTCCACCTTGGTCCCCTTGAGGATGACGTCGGCGCCGATCTCCATGGCCCGGAGACTGGCGGCCGTATCGGTGGTGAAGTAGGGATTACCGGTTCCGGCGCCGAAAATGACCACCCTCCCCTTCTCCAGATGGCGCATGGCACGACGGCGGATATACGGTTCGGCCACCTCCGACATGGCGATGGCGGATTGAACCCGGGTGATGACCCCGATCTTTTCCAGGGCATCCTGCATGGCCAGGGAGTTGATTACCGTCGCCAGCATCCCCATGTAATCAGCGCTGGCCCGATCCATCCCCTTGGAGGAAGCGGCCAAGCCGCGGAAAATGTTCCCCCCTCCGATGACCAGGGCCAGTTGCACCCCCATGTCCACCACCTCTTTAATCTCACGGGCAATGGCCTGGAGGGTGCCGGGGTCGATCCCGTATCCTTGATCTCCGGCGAGGGCCTCTCCGGATAGTTTCAACAGAACCCTGCGGTAATATGGACTGCTCATGGAACCGCTCCCGTACAGTAGATAGAAAAAAAGCCGACCCGATAGGCCGGCTTTTCGTTTCCCCTAGACGCCTGCCGCTGCAGCGACTTCGGCAGCAAAATCAGACTCTTTCTTTGCAATCCCTTCACCCAAAACGTACTTGGCGAAGCGACGGATCGTCATGTTTTCACCAATGGTGGCGATGGTTTCGTTCAGGTAGGTCTGGATCGTCTTGTCCGGATCCTTCACATAGGCCTGCTCCAGGAGACAGATATCAGCGTAGAACTTGTTGACCTGTCCTTCGATGATCTTCTCGATGATGTTCTCAGGCTTGCCGCTTTCCCGGGCCTTAGCGCGGTAGATCTCTTTTTCCCGCTCCACCACGTCGGAAGGTACCTCATCACGGGAGACGTGGGTGGGAGAGGCCGCAGCGATATGCATGGCGACATCTTTGACGAATTTTTGAAATTGCTCATTCTTGGCCACGAAGTCGGTTTCGCAGTTCACTTCCAGCAGCACGCCGATCTTGCCTCCGGCATGTATATAGGAGCCGACAGCCCCTTCGCTGGCGACACGACCGGCCTTCTTGGAAGCGGCGGCGAGCCCCTTCTTCCTGAGGTAGTCGATGGCCTTCTCATGATCACCTTCGGTTTCGGTGAGGGCCCTCTTACAGTCCATGAGGCCGGCGCCGGTTGCTTTCCTCAGTTCGTTTACCTGTGTGGCAGTAATACTCACGTCTTTCCTCCAAAATTATAATTAAACTTCGTAAACTTTCTCGCCTTCTTCGCTCAATTCTCCGGCAACCACATCGGCGCCTTCGGAATCGCTCTGAAGCTTCCGGTCACGGGCAGCAACACCTTCGAGGATCGCGTCGGCAATCTTGCCGGTGAGAAGTCTGATAGCCCTGATGGCGTCATCGTTACCCGGAATCACGTAATCAATATAGTCAGGATCACAGTTGGTATCAACGATACCCACCACGGGAACTCCAAGTTTACGGGCTTCGGTAACGGCGATCTCTTCATTTTTGGGATCGACCACGAAGATCATACCGGGAACCTTGTTCAGCCCCTTGATTCCCCCCAGGGTCTTCTCCAGTTTTTCCCGATCCTTGCTCAGCTTGAGAATCTCTTTTTTGGTATAACCCTCGGTGGAATCGTCGTTGAACATGGTGTCAAGACGCTTGAGCCGGTCGATACTCTGCTTGACGGTGGAGAAGTTGGTAAGCATCCCCCCCAACCACCGGTGATTGACGTAGTACATTCCGCAACGTTGCGCCTCTTCGGCAATGGCGTCCTGGGCCTGCTTCTTGGTGCCGACAAAGAGGATGGTCTCACCGGCCTGAGCCGACTCTTTCACAAAGTTGTAGGCGTTTTTGAAGAGTCGCACCGTCTTTTGCAAGTCGATAATGTAAATTCCGTTGCGTGCGCCAAAGATATACGGTTTCATCTTCGGATTCCAGCGTTTGGTCTGGTGGCCGAAGTGTACCCCAGCCTCCAGCAGTTCTTTCATGGTGATGTTGGCCATTTTGAATCCTCTCTCTGTGTGGTTTTTTCCTCCGCCTGCCGGTCAAACCGGAATCCGGACCATCCGGACACCGCCGGTCGGGTGCACAGGCGTGTGAAATGAATTAGCAGGTTTCTATAGCACGAATAAGATATGCTGTGCAAGCTGATTTTTTTTCGGTTGAAATAGAACGGCTCTTATACTACCCTGTCGGACTTGTCCACCCGGCGTCATGAACGGTGGAGATCCGGGTAGTCGCCCAGGGCGGAGCCCCGACTCACTAAAAACTACTCTCTACAGGAGGCATCAATGGCACCACGTCAGAAAACAGTAGGCATCCTCACCGGCGGCGGAGACGTCCCCGGCCTTAATCCGGCACTGAAGACCCTGGTACACAGGGCGGAAGAAGATGGCTACAAAGTTGTGGGGATCCGCCGCGGTTGGGGGGGACTCCTCAACTACAATCGGGAAGACCCCGAATCCCAGGCGCACAATTTCATCCCCCTTGACAAGTCGGCAGTCCGGACAGTTGATCGCTCCGGCGGCACATTTCTCCACACCAGCCGCACCAATCCCGGCAAGGTAGCCAACGCCGAGGTTCCCGAATTTCTCCGGGGCGCCGACTATGATCCCGCAGCCACCTGCAAGCATGATTTCACCCAGCATATCCTGGCCAACCTGGCGCACATGGGGATTGACGCCCTCATCCCCATCGGCGGCGATGATACTCTCAGTTACGCCGAACGACTCCACCGTGAAAACTTCCCGGTGGTGGCCATCCCCAAGACCATGGATAACGACGTCTACGGCACCGACTACTGCATCGGCTTCTCCACAGCGGTCACGAGGAGCGTCAACTTCATTCACAACCTCCGAACCAGCGCCGGCTCCCATGAGCGTATTGCCGTCATCGAACTCTTCGGCCGGAACTCGGGAGAGACCTCCCTCATCTCCGCATACCTCGCCGGTGTGGAGCGCTGCCTCATCTCCGAAGTCCCCTTCGATGTGGAGCGTCTGGCCGGACAGGTTAAGATCGATAAGAAATCCAACCCCAGTAACTACTCCATGGTCGCCATCTCCGAAGGTGCCACCATGATCGGGGGTCAGATCATCGAATACGGCCAGGAAGATGCTTACGGACACAAGAAACTGGGAGGAATCGGTGAGGTTCTCAGCGAGGCGCTGAAAAACCTCACCGGTTCACATATGATCTATCAGCCGCTCTCCTATCTCATGCGCTCCGGCGCACCCGACTCCCTGGACCTGATGGTCGCCTTCAACTATGCCAACATGGCCATGGATCTGGTGGCTGAAGGGATGTCCGGGCGGATGGTGGCGCTTCAGGGTGGCACCTATACCCACATCCCGTTGAGCTCCATCATGGGTGGTCTCAAGCGGGTGGATGTCTCTGAACTCTACGACGCAGAAGAGTACCGCCCCAAGATTCGCCACGTTCTGGGAAAACCGATGTTCCTTTACTAGACGCCGGATCAGCCGTCGTTACTCGCGACGACAGTACCGATTCACCTGAAGCCTCATCGACATCTGTATTTTCCAGCTGTCGGTGGGGCTTTTTCGTTGCAAAATTCGACCTTGCCGTTGAATCATGCAATACCCACCACCCACGCACCATTCACCTGCCCCGCCACACCCGGCATACAGCACTCATTTATTTAATTTATTTTATATCTTTACAATAGTTATTTTTGTTTTATCATAAAAGTAATAATCGAAACGCTAAACCATCCGCGAGGGTGGGACAGAAAGCCCACAGGGTCTTACCGAGACAGCCGGGTTGCCGAAATATCTCCTGATATGCCGACAAACCGGCTGTTCTGTTTTCAAACTATGCCGTTAAGGGGTTAAAGCTGACGGCAATAGAAGGTGCGCTTGATCATCTGACGAAGGAAGGGGAGGGAATGAAATGTCACGTTGTTTAAAAAGGACGTCACGAATACCCCGACATCAGGAGGTGATGCCACGTATGAATAAACAGTTTCCACCCCGAAAAGAGTAACCAAGAGAAGAAGCAGTTTATACTCGGTAGCAAACAAATCAGAAGGAGGTTGGTCATGAAAACGAATCAGAGGAAATTTCGGAGGATCTTCAGTTCCCTTGCAGCTACGGCCATCTTCGCGATGACTGTCTCGGCACAGGCAAGTATTCACTACTTCACAACCAATTCGGACGATCAGGGGAATGATACAAAAATGTATATCAATGGCACAAACAGTAACGTTAACACTTTCTTCGGCTCTGTCGGAACGAACAGTACGGCACAGGATATTAAAATCGACACAAGCGGATCAGTTTCTACCGGAAATGGCTGGGCGACCGTAAATCAGGTGGGAGAAAACGATTTGACGCAACTTACCTTTACTCCTTTGGCAGGAAGTTACGAAGGATTCTCCTTCAGGGGACAGCTCGCAAAAGGTAGTGATCTGACCGTCACCATCAATACCATTACCAATGCCTACACCTATGATTCCGCATCAGATTCTCTTTTTGAGATTGATAAAACAAACAAAACATTTTCAAGAATCGGTTTCACGCTTGATCCCGGCGAGTGGATTACCTCCGTCACCATAGCAAACGCGGATGGGTTTAACTCCGTCAAGCAGGTCGAGTTTACGCCGGCCTCCACCGTTCCGATTCCCGCAGCAGCCTGGCTGCTTGGCAGCGGCATCATGGGACTGGTCGGAATCAGGAGAAGAATGAACAACTGATAGGGAGGGTTTGACGATACTGCGCCTCGACAGGCTCAGGCCGGTAGAAAAATAATCAGGACAACGGGACCTGGTTGGCTGAGTTTGTCGAACTGCATATCATATTTCCGATGGCACCAGTCTCAGTTTAGTGGCAACGTTGGACAATCAGGGAGGCGATCATGGATAACCGTATGAATATTCTCGATATCTGGGTTGATTGCGTGAATATGCAGCAGGCCCTGTCCCAAGTTGAATCCTACGTGGTGAAGGGAAAACGCCCCTACGTCGTCCTGGCCTCCAATCCCGAAAAAAATTTTTCCGTTCCCAATGACCCGCTCCTCTACGAGACGTTCAAACAAGCCGACCTTCTCATTCCTGACGGCATCGGAGTGGTTGAGGCCGCAAAAATTCTGTACGGAGTCAAACTCAGCCGGGTGCCCGGCGTTGAACTCATGCAGAATATCTGCGCCATGGCGGCACAACAAGGCTACCGGATCTTCGTGTTCGGAGCGAGTGAAGAGGTGAGCAGAATGGCTTGTGAAAAACTTCAACGGATTTATTCAGGTCTGAATATCGTCGGTCGAGTTAACGGCTATCTGGGGAACGACGAGATGCCCGGACTTGTCAGAGAGATCAATGACTCCAAGGCGCAAATCCTCTTTTTGGCGCTGGGTTCGCCGAAACAGGAGAAATGGCTGTCCGACCATGTTGCTGAACTCACGACGGTCAGAGTCTGTCAGGGGATCGGCGGAACGCTGGACACCATCGCCGGGACGGTGCGGAGAGCGCCTCAACTCTGGCGTCAATTAAATCTGGAATGGCTTTACCGCCTGCTTGCTGAACCTAAACGGATTATGCGACAAAAATTGCTACCGATCTTTGCTGTGCGAGTTCTGGCCACCAAGTTCCGGACAGCATTCTGATTGGCCGTGTCATCCCAGTGAAATGCCTTTACCGGAGGGAGAGAACGCATGAACAGCCGGACAAGAAACTTTGTATGCAAACGGCGGACAGTTTGGATATGGGCGGCACTTTACGTGACGGTCCTCTTTTCAATGTACTACTCCACCCTCGCCTACCTCCTCCAAGAATGGCGTAGTGATGAGTTTACCTACTGTTGCATCGTCCCCTTTGTTGTTCTGTATCTGATTTGGGAGAAACGGGGGCGCCTCGCCTACCTACCCTCCACCCCCACCTGGAAGGGGTTGATCCCCATGGGCTTCGGGGTGTGCCTGTTTGCCATGGGAGAACTGGGGGCAGAGTACACGTTGCTTTTCGTTTCCCTCTGGCTCTTCGCAGTGGGACTCTGCTGGCTTCACTTGGGATGGCAAAAACTCCGAACGATCTCTTTTCCACTGTTCTTCAGCCTGGCCATGTTTGTCCCTCCCGGCGTCGTCTACGCCCCAGCTTCTTTTGAATTGAAAATCATCTCATCGAAGTTCGGCGTCTGGTTGATGCAGTCATATGGGCTCTCCGCTTACCGTGAAGGAAATGTCATCGATCTGGGATTTACCAAACTTCAGGTTGTGGATGCCTGCAGTGGACTCCGTTTCCTGATCCCCCTGTTCCTCATGGCGCTGCTTCTTGCCTATTACTTTTGCGCACCTTTCTGGAAAAAAATGGTGCTGGTCTGTTCAGCCATCCCCCTCTCCATATTCACCAACAGCCTACGTATCGCCTCGGTGGGAATACTTTACCAGTTCTTCGGCATCATGGCTGCGGAAGGTTTTTTACACGAATTTTCAGGCTGGTTCATTTTTATCCTGAGTCTGGCGTTTCTTACCCTGGAAATGCGGCTGCTGAAAAGGAGTTCCAAAGATAACAAAAAACTTATGTTTTGCCATGATGAATTGGCGGTTGGGAGAGGGGCGGAATTTGGGAAGGAACAGTCAGGTGTAAGGTGCGGGGAGGAAGATGGGCACGCATCACTACCGCGCCGGATCATCGCAGTGGTGCAACCTCCCCAGGCGCCGGCGGCGATGGCACTGCTCTGCATGATCCTGATACTCTCCCAAGGCGCGGTGTACGGCGAAAAGATGGTACAGATAAACCCTTTTTCCGGATTCCCGCTCCAAATCGGAGAATGGAGCGGTATTCGGACGGATATGGAGCAGCAATTTCTGGACACCCTGAAACTGACCGACTACGCACTTCTGGAGTACAGAAACGGCGATGAAGAGATCGGTCTCTATGTGGCCTATAACGGGAGTCAGAGCAAGGGAAAGGCAACCCATTCACCAGCTACCTGCCTCCCCGGCAACGGTTGGGATTTCAGGGAATCGGGACCGGCATCGATCCCACTCAGGGGTAATAGTGGCGCAACTCTGCGAGTCAATCGAGCATTTATGGAGAAAAACGGTGTAAAACAACTGGTTTATTACTGGTTCCCCCAGAGGGGACGCATCCTTACCAATCTCTACCAGGTAAAGCTCTACAACTTCTGGGATGCCCTGACCCGGCGCCGGACCGACGGATCCCTGGTCCGACTGATCACGCCGCTACATGTTACGGAACATCCCAAAGATGCGGAGGCTCGACTGCAAGGGTTCACCAGACTGATCGTACCATTGCTGGCAGAATATCTGCCACAATAATATTAAAATTTCCTATATCAATTTGCTCTTTTGCGTGGTACAGTATTAACCGCGATTAACTGCATTTGATCTATATACGGTCTATCCAGGGAAAGCTATCAAAACCGGAGAGCAACAACAGCTCGAAAGACGAGAGAGGGCATGGTCTTTCTATCTACCTTACTCACCTCCACCATGGTAACGATCGCCTTGGTCCCGCTGTTCAGCGCCTTGGCCGTAAAGTTTAATGCCCTGGATATGCCGGACGAACGGAAGGTCCACCAAATCCCAATCCCACGCTGCGGTGGGATCGCCATGGCCTTCGGCGCTGCTTTCCCCACACTTTTGTGGAACAACAACACCCCCTTTGTCCAGGCATGGCTGTCCGCCGCCGGGGTGCTGACCATCTTTGGCATTCTGGACGATTTCCGCGGACTGGGGCATAAAACCAAACTGGTGGGGCAAGTCATAGCCTCTCTCATGGTCATCGTCTACGGTGGAGTAAAACTACACTCCCTGGGCAAGTTGCTGCCGGACGGGTACCTCCTTCCGGATCACTTCGCCATTCCCCTGACCCTGCTGACGATGGTGGGGGTAACCAACGCCGTCAACCTTACCGACGGCCTGGATGGTCTCGCCGGCGGAATCAGCCTGATGATCTTCAGCACCCTTGGGTTCCTGGCCTACCAAAATGGGGAAACCGTCAACGGCTTGGTAGCCGTGGCCATCGTCGGCGTCATCTTCGGTTTTCTGAGATATAATACGTTTCCGGCATCGGTTTTCATGGGGGACACGGGAAGCCAGTTACTGGGATTTTCTGCAGCCGTCCTATCCATAGGACTAACCCAGAGCGGCAACGCCTTGAGCCCACTCCTCCCCCTCCTCCTCCTGGGGTTCCCGGTACTGGACACGCTGGCTGTCATCTGCAGACGTCTGCACCAGGGTAGATCTCCGTTCCTTGCGGATAAAAGCCATTTTCACCATCACCTTCTGAAACTCGGCCTTTATCACCCCCAGTCGGTCATGGTCATCTATCTCCTGCAGATCACCCTGATTCTGACGGCCTTTATGCTCCGTTACCACTCTGAATGGCTCCTGCTTTCCGTCTATTTCCTCTTTTCAGCCGGCACTCTCACGGCCCTAGCCCTGGCGACCGGAAGAAACAGCCCCATCATCCGGAGCGGGAGCAGAATTGATCTGATCGTAGCGAAACTGCAAAAAATCAGGGAGCAGGGAACCCTCATCAGGGTCACCTTCAGAATAGTTGAGACAGGAATAGCTGCGCTCCTTCTTATTGTTTGCCTGATCCCCAGAAATCTCCCAGGGTATTTCCCGTGGGTTTCACTAACGTGCGCCGCGCTGCTGGGCGGGGCATGGTTGTTTAAACGGGAGAGCCTTCCCTGCGTCCTGAGAACCGTTGTCTACCTGACCGTCCCGTTCATGGTCTATCTGGGTAAGGATGCCCCAGCGCCATGGCTAGAGGGAATCCCGGGGCGGCTCAATAACGTTTTGTTCGGGATCTTTGCCGGGAGCATCCTGATAACGTCCAAGTTCTCCCGCCGCTCCCAGGGTTTCAAGAGCACCACGATGGATCTCCTCATTATGCTTCTTGTTATGACGCTGATAAAAATACCGGGGGATCAGTTGTGGGATGAGCATATCGGCAATCTCACCGCCAAGATAATAATCTTTTATTTCAGCTATGAGGTGATCATCGCCGAGGAGCGGTCGCTCCTCGGCAGAATTACCGCATACACCTTTGCTATATTCGTTATTTTTAGTTGTAAAAATTTCATATATTAAATATATTACTACCTAC
>CAIUUR010000269.1 GCA_903902345.1 uncultured Geobacteraceae bacterium
AAATTGTCGACAATGAGTTACCGTAAAATCGTCAACTTTTCTACTTTATTACGAAATTTCTCCAGCGGGAAGGAGAGGCTTTAACGGGCGAGGTCACTCTTCCCCCTGCGCTACCATCCCTCACACAAGGCACTTCCATCCACAAGATCGTCACCTACTACATCGACTAACCTCCACAGCGCAAAAATTAAGTCGTCGAGCCTCCGAGCCGTCCGCAGGCCAACCGGCATCCGCAGGGACGGATAGTGACCGCCTTTGCCGTCAAGCTATCCCGACCGGTGACGGGCTCGACGCAGCATACCAATCATGAAGGAGCACCTTAGTGAAAATCGTATTCGGCATAGACTTCGGCACCACGAATTCGGCACTTTCCGTATACCGAAACGGAGCCGTTGAGGTGATTCCGGTGGAGGAGGGTGAAGGACCCGCGGAGCTCATGCGCTCGGTGCTTTATTTCAGCGAGGATAACGAGATCTACACGGGGAACGAGGCCATCTCCCACTATGTCTGCGATGAAGCGGCAGGGCGCTTCATGCAGTCTATCAAGACATTTTTACCCAATACGAGTTTTGACAGCACCGAGGTCTTCGGCAAGCGATACACCATCGATGACCTAGTGGCAATCATCCTCAAAAAGCTGAAGAAGCGCGGGGAGGCCCATGTGGGGCACGCCGTGGAGAGTGTGGTTCTGGGGCGGCCGGTGGTTTTCTCCACGGACCCCGCCAAGGATGCCGTGGCCCAGCAACGGCTGGAGAGGGCAGGCCGCAAGGCGGGGTTCAAGAATATCTGGTTCCAGTATGAGCCGGTGGCCGCGGCGCTAGCCTTCGAGGAGTCACTGCAACCGGGGCAGGAGCGGATCGTCTTCATCGGTGATTTTGGCGGAGGAACTTCCGACTTTTCGGTCATCCGGGTCAAGGGGGGGGCCTTCGACCGCTCTGATCGGCGGAGTGACGTCCTCTCCATGGGAGGGGTCTATGTGGCCGGCGACAAGTTCGATTCCCAGATCATGTGGGATAAAATCGCCGTCTATTTCGGCCGGTACGCCCGCTATCAGACCATGGGAAAAGATGAGTGGGTCACCTTCCCGCGAAGCATCATCTACACCCTCTGCCAGTGGCACCGTATCCCCCTGCTGCGGGGGCGCGCCACCAGGGAACAGATCAGGGTTATCAAAAACAACACTGATGACCGCCAGGCCCTGGAGCGTCTGGAAAGTATCATCAGTGACAATTACGGTTTTTACCTGTTCCAGGCCATCGAAAAAGCAAAGTGTGAGCTTTCCCACCGGGAGCGGAGCATCATCGACTTCACCGAGCGGGACCTGCATATCAGCCAGGAGCTGAGCAAAGAAGAGTTCGAGGCCATAAACGGTGAAAATTTCCGGAAGATAGAGGAGTGCATCGACGAGGTCATCGCACGCTCCGGAATAGCCCCGGCCCGGATGAATACGGTCTTTCTCACCGGAGGGACTTCACGAATTCCCCATATCCGGGGGCTCTTTGCCCACCGCTTCGGGACGGAAAAACTGGAGGAGAGAGACGCCTTCACCAGTGTTGTTCATGGTCTGGGGTCCAGCGTCCCGCTTTTTATCTAAACCAAAAACGGCACGTAACCAGTCACTTCATCTGTTCCCGCCGATTGCAACAATCCTGATGATGTAGCACCTCCTCACCTGGAGGCTCCAGGTAATGCCCTATGCGGGAACAGCAGACAATTGTCCCAGCGTCCGTGCAGTGGATTCCAGAACTATCCTTTCTCCCGGTCCCTTTGATCGTCGACAATACGGCGTTTCTCTATTCCCCGAACAATTACATGGTGCAAGGTTCCTGGCGTATCAAGTCTTGCCTGTCTCGGCATCATATCCTCCTATGCTCTGGACACTCGCAGCTTTTGATTGGCTTTTTTGCCCTAAAGTTGGTTTTGTCAACAACGTCCCCCGGAGGCCGTGGTTTGAGCTGGCCGGAAGTTACCCGGCAACGGTCATCTAACCACTTGCGCCATTGGACGCCATTGCCAGTACGCAACTTCCCGGTGATTTCCATAAAGATCCGGCAGACAGAATCATAATTTCTTTGGCGCGAAGGCTCGCCGTACCTCTGGTGACCTGCGACGCCAAAATTATCGAATACCCGCACGTCATTACGGTCTGGTAGGTGAGGAGATCGGGTGGAGAGTAAATGTCTATTTTGACCGCCGGCGGAGTCTACGTCAGGCGAAGAGGAGAGCGAAGGTGGTGAGAAAGGTCAACTGACAGCCGGCCACGACCCAGCCGTTTCTCAGCATGGAGGTCATGTCGTCGGATTGGGCGAACCCCAGGGAGCTGGCCATGTTGGCGCCGGGAAAAACGAAATTATGAACCCGGGTGGCAACCACCAGGGCCAGGGACCAGGCCACCATGGAGACACCGAAACGGGTCAGCAGCGGATGGAACATCTCGTGGAGAAGCTTGAGAGTCGCCACGGTGGCGCCGCTGATGCCGAAAGCACCCAGGAAACCGCCGGTGATGACGATGGCGCTCTTTCCTCCCGCTTCCATGAACGGCTTGAGGAGCGCCGCCAGGGCCGCGAAACCACCCCCCTTCTCCACGAAGGAGATGAATGGATCCAGGAGGAGAAAGAGTAAAAAGAGTCCTACATTTCCCGCCATCCCCCGCACCACCAGCCCCAGGATCGTCTCCAGCTTTAACCCGCCGACAAAGCCGGCGATCAGTGACAATCCCAGCATGATAACCACCACGAAAGAGGTGGGAGCCTTGACAACGATGCCGTAAAGGACCGCCGCCAGGAAGGTGACAACGAAAGCGATGGTGGCCCGGTTGCTCCGGGGGGTAGGGACAAACTGCTGGAGCTCTTCGGGGAGTTCGTAGGGGGCGCTCCCCCGGGTCCGCTCCTGGATCCGTTGGAGCATAAACCAAGTGACGATGAGGGTGATGAGAGCGATGGGACCGGAGACACGTAGGAGCATGGTGCCATAATCTATCCCCGTGAGCCCCAGGAGGGTAATGACGGGGGGGGTGAACGGTCCCAGGATGAGCGCCTCCTCCCCCACAGCCTGAAAGATGACCCCCACGGTGCTCCGGGATAATCCCAGGGAGGCGGCCACCGGAAGGACGATGGGGGCGATGACGGCATTGCCCCCGGCCATGGTCCCCAGAAGTCCCACCACCACCAGGCAGGAAACCATGATTCCCAGCATCCCCTTTTTTTCCGTGTCCACCCCGATGCCGTGAACGATCCGGTGGACGATGGTATGGGAGACGCCGGTGGCGGTGAGGACCTCGCCTAACCCCCGCCCCAGCATGATGATCAGCCCCACCAGCGCCAGAAACGATCCCATGGCCCCGGCCAGCGCTCCGCCGAAGGAG
>CAIUUR010000270.1 GCA_903902345.1 uncultured Geobacteraceae bacterium
CTCCCCCCCCCAGCACCCGGTCGAACTCGGAGATGCCGGTGACCGTCCGTTCCTCCACACCCCCGGTGATCTCGGTGAAGAGGGTCGGAACTGCGCCGGAGATTCCCCCCCGGGACGGCTCATTTCGGACAACGGCCTCTTCCACGAGGCTGTTCCATGAACCGCAGTCGGGGCATTTTCCCAGCCACTTGGCCGACTGGTAGCCGCAGTTCTGACAGCTGTAGATGGTTTTAACCTTCACGGTGACCTCCCTTTTAGCGCCTATTGGCTGAGGAGCTGGGTTATGGTTTCCTTGGCGGCCTCGCCCAGCGCCGGGTCAAAGAGAGTCCCCATTTCCCAGTCGAGTCTCTGGGTTATGGGATCATTGGCAAAGGGGCTGGTCTTGTTGGAGTAGGCATCTTCGATCCAGTCGGCCAGGGCAATGATGCGGGAACCCAGGGGGATCTGTTCCCCGGTAAGGCCGTCCGGGTAACCGTTTCCGTCGAATGACTCATGATGATGGCGAATGTACAGTCCCACTTCCCGCAGTAGTTCGATCTTGACGACGGCGGCCTCCCCCTTGACGCTATGGCTTCGAAACTCCTCCACCTCGTCGTGAGTCATCTGCTGTTCTCTCTTGACCAGTAACCGGTCCGGGAGACCCAGTGTGCCGATATCGTGGAGGAGCGCGGCCACCCTGATATCCTCGCACAACTGATCCGACAGCCCCATCTTTCGGGCAATCTGATCCGCCAGGGCTGCCACCATGCGGGAGTGCACGGCGAAGCCGTTATGGCGTTGCGCCAGGAGATCGCTAAAGGTCGAAACCACCGCATTGCAGATCTCTCCGCTCCGAATCTTCTGGTGTTCGGATTGCTTTTCGAACTGTTTGCGCAGTTGAGCCGTCTGCTGGAGAACCCGCCGTTTCAGGTTGGCATTCCATTCGGCCAGCTCCTCGTTCTGCCGCGTGACCAGCGCCGTGAGTCGCTGGTTTTCCTTTGTTTTTGTGTAGAGGTTCAGCCCGTCACGTACGGTCTGGCGCAGCTCCTCATTGTCCGCCGGCTTTGCCATGAAGCGGCTGGCCCCTCCTTCGTTGATGGCCTCAATGGCTGCGTTCATATCCGCGTACCCCGTGAGAATCATCCGGTAGGAGTCGGGCGCCAATTCCGCAGCCGCCTTGAGGAAGGCGGTGCCGTTCATCACCGGCATTCGATAATCACTGATGATCATCCCTATGTTTTCGGTGCACCCCAGGATGGCCAGACCCTCTTCGCCGGAGGCGGCCGTCAGCACCTCAAACCGTTCCCGACGGAAGAGGCGACTCAGGGCCATGAGGATATCCGCCTCGTCATCCACACAGAGAAGGCGCAAGGGTTGATCCGTCAGGGAATCGCCGGTGTTGGGAGAATCTTCACTCATGCTGTTGCCTCCGTGGCGCGGGGCAGGACCACCGTGAAGGTGGTTCCCACGCCGAGCTTGCTTTCAACCTGAATCGTGCCGTTATGTTTTTTTACGATCTCGTAGGAGACGCTGAGTCCCAGGCCGGTTCCCTTTCCCACCGCCTTGGTGGTGAAGAACGGTTCGAAGAGCCGGTCCCGGATCTCTGCGGAGATTCCCGTTCCGGTATCGCCGATGGATGCATAGACGAAGGAGTCGTCATGCCAGCTTTTTAGCAGAATCTCTCCCGGAGGAACGATGGCATGACCGGCATTGACCAGCAGGTTCAAGAAGACCTGGTTTAACTGGTCGGGATTACAGAGGAGTTTGGGGAGCGAACCGTACTCCTTCCGGATGGTTCCCACATATTTCAATTCGTTGGAGACGATGGTAAGGGCGCTCTCCAGGCAGGAGTTCAGGTCCGTGGGCTCTTTTTCTTCCGATTTCGTGCGGGAAAAGGTCTTCAGATCCCCGACAATTTTTTTCACCCGCTCCACTCCCCGTTGGGATGCGGAGATCAGTTCGACTCCGTCGGAGAGGATAAAATCTATGTCCAGCGACGTTCGGCTTCTTTCGATGAGTTCCTGCGCTGCCGGCGGCAGCTGGCGGCACCCTTCGCCGACGGTTCGCTGAAAGCTGATTATCCGGTCAAAATACTGGGCCATGACGCTCAGGTTGATGGCGACAAACCCCATGGGATTGTTGATCTCGTGGGCAACGCCGGCGGCCAGTTGGCCAAGGGAGGCCATCTTCTCCTTCTGGATGAGAACCGTTGCCTGCTCCCGCAGGGCCGATTCACTCTGCCTCCGGTCGGTGATATCCAGAAACGAAACGACTGCTCCCACAATCACCCCCTCCTTTTTTTGGGGGATGGACCAGTACTCCACGGGGAAACTTGTTCCGTCGCTCCTCCAGTAGACATCTTGATCCACGTGGCAGCCGGCATCAGTTCTTACTGTGTCGGAGATGGGGCACTGTTCTTCGGGGTAGCCGGACCCATCGGCGTGGGAATGGTGAACAAGCTCGTGCATCCGGCGCCCCAGAAGCTCGTCTTCACCCCCATACCCCAGGAGTCTGAGGCAGGTGGGGTTTGCGAAGGTGCAGCTCCCTGACAGATCGATGCCGTAAATTCCCTCGCCCACGGTATGCAGGATCAGCCGCAGCTTCTCTTCACTTCCGCGTAGCTCCCGGGTCATTCCCTGCGCCAGCTCCAGCGCCTTGTCACGGGTTGTCTGTAGCATATAGGCGATGCCGGAGAGAAGGAGGCTGACCAGTATTCCGGCGATGAGGACCGTTTCGGAGGCGCTTTTGTTGAAATCCCGGTCAAAGGAGGGGAGGCTCTTGAAGACGAACGTCCAGCTCTGGCCATACAGCTCCACCCTGCGACTCCTCGTAAGAGTCGCATCATAGCCGGCGGGAAGGGGGCTCTTCTCACTGGTGATGCTGCTGAACCGGAGTTTATCCGGTTGGGCGCTCTTCCCGTCGAAGATCTCGAAGGAGATGTCGCCGGGGAGTCTCCCCAGGGTGCCGTAGACGAACTCTTTCAGCATGATGGGGCTGTAGACAAAACCCGCGATGGCGCCCTTGCGCTGCTCCCTGGTGGCGACCGGGAGCCCCCGCCGATAAACAGGGCGGTACATGAGAAGTCCGTACTCCCTTGTTTTCCCGGCCGCCTGCATGAGGGTGATCCCCGTGGCCAGAGAGGTCTCCCCTGTGTTTCTCGCCCGATCCAGGGCCACTCGCCGGGTGGCCTCCGAATACGGATCGTAGCCGATGGCGAGCCGGTTGCGCGGTGTCAAGGGTTCCAGGTAGTCCACAGGGACGTAGACCGGGCGATCTCCTTCGGGCTTGATCCGGTACTCCGGGAATCCTTCGGCGCGTAGCAGACGGGTATGGTGCTCCTTTTTCGGGGATGTCAGCCAAACAGCATAGCCGATTCCCATGATTCCCGAGAGCGTATGGTTGAACTGCTGGGAGGCAACGTACTCACGCCACTGCTCGCGGGTGACGTTGCCGGTAATTTTGAACAGGCCGACTCCCCCTTTGAGAACCTCCTCATGGCTGTGCAATTGGTCGACGAGGTGAGAGATGACATCCTCGGAGGTATCGTGGAAGTTGTGCCGAGCTTCCTGGGTGAAACCATCGTCGATCATATGCCACATGACGAACGTGGTGACGAGTGAAATTGCCAGCACCAGGAGTGGTAGAGATTTGAAGAGTAGATTGTAGGAGTAGAGCCGGTTCATGGTGACCCTTGCCGTGGACCTTCCCTCTGAAAGGACCGATGGCACTGAAGATGAGTAAGTAATTGCAAATTTTGTAATGTATCATGTCCCCCCGGTCATTGCCAGAGAAACAACTCTCACGCCGGGCTTATTTGTTTGACAATGATTTGCCTTCTCCTCTACTATCAAAAAAAACGGTTAACCAATGAAATCGGAGTGGTGATGAACCTGAATCTAAAGGCTGCCCTGCTTTCCGGTCTGGTCCTCCCCGGATTGGGACAGATCGTCAACGGCAAAAAACTGAAGGGTTTTACCCTCATCATCATCGTCAATATCTTCATCCTTGTCGCTCTTCTCTTTGTTCTCAAGGGGATGGGGCAGCTGGTGATAACCCTGAAGAGTGGCGGTTCCGTGGATATCGCCACCGTTCTGGAACAGGTCCGGCACAACGGAGGGAGAGGTCCCCGCTGGCTTCTCAACGGGTTCCTGGGGATCTGGGTCTACGCTCTCTTCGATGCCCTGGTGGATAGTCGCCGGGAGGAAGTGACGGAGCAGGGGACCCCCGAATCCCGTTGACAGAACCGGTCCGCTGTGAGATAAAACAACGGTATGCTTTTCATGAAAGGGCTTGACACTGAACGTGTCGGCTGAAAGGAACCGTATGTACGCTGCAGTCGTAGCCACCGGCGCCGGAATTCCCGACCGGATAGTAAAAAATGATTTCTTCAGTTATCTGGTGGAGGACGCCGACGAGTGGATTTTCTCCCGCACCGGCATCCGCCAGCGCCGTTTTGTGGAGCCGACCATGGCGACCTCCGATCTGGCCACCATCGCTGCCCGCGATGCCCTGGAGCGGGCCGGCATGAACCCTTCGGTGCTTGACTGCATCATCGTGGCGACTTCTACCCCCGACATGATCATGCCGGCCACTGCTGCCATGGTGCAGAAGAACATCGGCGCTGTCAATGCCTTTGTCTTCGACATGAACGCTGTTTGCAGCAGTTTTGTGTATGCCGTGGACACGGCCGACAGCCTGATCCGTTCCGGAAAATACCGGACTCTCATGGTTATCGGCGCCGACACCTATTCCAAGATCCTTGATTTTGATGACAAAGGCTCCTGCCCGCTTTTCGGAGACGGAGCGTCGGCGGTGATTCTCCAGGCAAGCGAGCGACCCGGCATTGTTCAGACTGTCGTCAAGAGTGACGGTTCCCGCTGGGAGATGATTCAGGTCCCTTCCTCCGGATCCCGCAAGCCGATTACCCCCGAGAGTATCGCCCTGAAGGAAAATACCTTCAAAATGGCAGGGAAGAGCGTCTTCGTCTTCGCCACGGAGATGGTGCCGCGGCTGATTGACGAGCTCATCGCCAAGGCGGGAATCACCCTGGATGACATCGATTACCTCATTCCCCACCAGGCCAATGTCAGGATCATCGATTTCATCTCCAAGAAGAAGGGGATAGGGAAAGAACGGTTTCTTCTGAATCTGGATCGGTTCGGCAACACCGCCGCGGCTTCCGTGGGGTTGGTCCTGGACGAGAACCTGAAAAACGGGGTCCTGAAACCGGGGCATCGGGTTCTCATGATGGGGTTCGGTGGTGGTCTCTCCTGGGGCGGCATTCTTCTGCAACTCTAGAAAAACAGTCCACCACAGAGGTACGGAGACACGGAGAAAGCATTTTTCCGGTGAATTTCTCCGTGCCTCCGTGTTTCCGTGGTTAGCTATGAAGTTCTCAACGTTACTTCCTTTGCTGTTTATCTCCCGCACGGTCACTACCCTCAGCCTTATCCGCTACTCGCTGTTTCCCGTCGTCACCCCCGACTGTCCCACACGCTCTCATCCTCCGGATTCATGCCGAACCGTACCTCCCCGGGCGCTGTACGCCTGTTTCGGCGATCCGGAATGGTCTGCTCGTGAGTTCAGCATCCTTGTGCCGGGGGTGTTCTCTTTGGGGGCGATCTTTGTACTGTTTCGGCTGAAACGGTGGGGTTTTTCCGGCTGCCGCGTGTCGACGGGGGTGGATGGCTTGTGCATCCGGGGGCGGAGGTGAGGGTCGTCCCTGAAGGAGTCGAGGTCTCTCCCCCGGAGGAGGATACTGTCGCCGCCCTTCGCCGGGAACTGGCGGAACTCCGGCAGAGCGAACAACGTTATCGGTTGCTGGTGGAACAGCAGACGGAGCTTATTTCCCGGTTTGCGGCCGATGACACCATCACCTTCGTCAATGACGCCTTCTGTCGTTATTTTAATAAACGGAGGGAAGAGCTGGTGGGACAGACCTGGCATCCCGCGGCCCTGCCGGAGGATCTGCCGTTCATTCGTGAACGGTTGCGGATACTCTCCCCCGCCTGTCCGGTGGTGACCATCGAAATTCGGAACATTTCCGCCACGGGAGAGGTCCGGTGGGTGCAGTTCGTCAACCGGGGTTTTTTTGACGGTGAGGAGCGCCTTCTGGAGGTTCAGGGGGTCGGCCGCGATATCACCGAACGGAAGCAGGCGGAATTGAGAATCCGGCTGGCGGAGCAGTTCGCCCGGACGACCATTGACTCTCTCACCGCCGCCATCTGCGTCCTGGAAGAAGACGGAACCATCATTACCGTGAATGAGGCGTGGCGCGGATTTTTCCGGGAGAACCCCTTTGTCCCCAATGACGGGTTCGTCGGCGGCAACTATCTGACTCTCTCTACCCTGGGTCATGGTGTGGCGGCGGCGGAGGCGGCGCAATTCGCCGCCGGTCTGCGCGGTGTGATGCGTGGCGTTCGTACGACGTTCCGGATGGAGTATGCCTGTCACTCCCCCACTGAGGAGCGGTGGTTCATGGTAATAGCCACCAGATTCACCGTGGAGGGGTTGTTCCGGGTGGTGGTGACTCACGAGGATATCACCGCAGTCAAACTGGCGGAGGACGCCCTGCGTCGTTATTCCCGGAGACTGGTGGAGGCTGAAGAGGAGGCGAGGAAAAAACTCGCCATGGTACTCCATGACGAGATCGGCCCCGAACTGACGGATCTGGGGATAATCCTTGCTCTCATCAGGCAGAACCTGCCGCCGGAAGAGCTGGAGAAACTGGGGGACCGGTTCGAGGATTCAGGGGTACTCATCGAGAATATCACCCGCACCGTCAGAGGGGTGATGGCCGAGCTCAGGCCGCCGGTTCTGGATGATTACGGGTTGCCGGCGGCGCTTCGCTGGCAGGCCGAGCTGATGGGTAAACGGACCGGCTTCAGGGTCGAGCTCCGGGTTGACGAACCGTTTCCCCGGCTCACCCCTGACCGGGAAACGGCTCTCTTCCGGATCTCTCAGGAAGCTCTCACCAACAGCGTCAAGCATGCCGCGGCGCGACACGCCACCATCTCTCTCCGTTGCCGAAACGGTCTGGTCCAGCTCGTCATCACCGATGACGGTCGGGGATTCGCGCCTTCGACGACTTCGTTCCCAAGGAAAAAATCGACCATGGGATTGACGCTCATGCGGGAACGTGCCGAAGCATTTGGCGGCCGGTTTCAGCTGGCATCGGAGCCGGGTGAAGGGGTCACTGTTACTGTTGAACTTCCCCTGGAGCGATAGATGCGGATAAAAATACTTCTGGTGGATGATCATGCCGTGATCCGGGACGGCCTCCGGATGATTATCGGATCAGAGGCCGACATGGTCGTGGCGGGTGAAGCTTCGGACGGTCGGGATGCCCTTGCCTGTCTGGAGGAGCTGGAACCGGACGTCATCGTCATGGATATCGCCATGCCGAAGCTCAACGGCATTGAGGCGACACGGTTGATCCGCCAACGGGCGCCGGCCATCAAGGTCGTTATCCTCTCCATGCACCACACGCAGGAACATCTCTTTCAGGCGCTCCGGGCCGGCGCCCAGGGGTATCTTCTCAAGGAGTCGGCAGGCAACGAGGTCGTCACGGCGATTCGTTGCGTCTCCACCGGCAAGAGCTACTTCGGCACCGGGGTGGAGGTCCCCCAGGAATACCTCCTGGCCGGTGACGATTTGCCCCCGAAGAGCCCGCTGGATACCCTGAGCCGGCGTGAGCGGGAGATTCTTCAGCACGTTGTGGAGGGGAAGACGAGTCTGGAGATCTCCCGCCTCATCGGACTCTCCACCAAGAGTGTGGAAACCTACCGGAGCAGGCTGATGCTGAAACTTCGTATCAACAACATTCCCACCCTTGTCAAATTTGCCCTCAATCATGGGATTACCACCACCGACTGAATCTCTCCCTCTCCCTCTTTTTTTTAATAAGTCAAACTTTCCCTACAGACAACTTCATGCAACTGCTGCTATAAAAGCAAAATACTCCATTCGGATTTCACCGGGGTAACTATTTAGTGTCCGGGCAGAGGTAGTACTCGGTCTACGGTATGTGCGACAAAAAATATACCCAGGATCAAAAACAGAGGAGGGATTTTCGTGCAGCATGAACCGGTAAAGCTCTCCGCTGACTCCATGGCCGATGAGGGACACCACCTGAGACATATCAAACGTCTCTACGCGGTCCGGTGCGACGTCAACCGCGCCATGACCCGCAGATTGGGGCGGCAGGAGCTGGTTCGGGAGCTCTGTCGGATTCTGGTGGAGGTGGGGGAGTTCCGGTTCGCCTGTTTTGGCTTTTCCGCTGCGGGAGGGGGGATCCCCGAGGCGACCTACGGCGATATTCCGGAGGGTATGAAGATCTCTTCGTCCTCCCACGGCCCATGGCGTAGTCATCCCCCGGATCTCGGCTCCGCCGCCGTTGCCGGATTTCCCGTGCAGCTCCCCTCTGGAGAAAGCGGCAGCCTTGTTCTCTCCGCAGCAACAACTGATTTTTTCTCCGATGATGAGGTGACGCTGCTGGCGGAGATCTGCGCCGATGTGGAGTATGCCTTGGAGTTTGCCGAGAGTGAGGCCCGACGCGCGGCAGTCGAGGAGAGCATGGAGCGGGAACGGAGCCTCTTTAAAACCCTGGTCGGGACTATTCCCGATCTGGTATGGCTCAAGGACCCCGACGGTACCTACCTATACTGCAATCCGGCCTTCGAACGTTTTTTCGGGGCGTCGCTGAAGGAGATCGTCGGCAGGAGCGATTACGATTTTGTCGACGCGGAGCTGGCGGAATTCTTCCGGATGAAGGATCGGGAGGCCCTGGCCACCGATCGTCCCACGAAGAATGACGAATGGGTTACCTTCCCCGACGACGGCCATCGCGCACTCCTTGAGACGGTGAAGAGCCCTTTGCGCGACGGCTCGGGACGTCTCGTGGGTGTCCTGGGCATAGCCCGGGATGTCACCGATACCCGCCAGGTGGCGGAACTGGAGGCGTTGCTCGACCAGAATCGGCGGTTCCGCGCCATCTTTGACGCCGCCACCGAGGGGATCGTCGTGGTGGACACCGAAACGCTGTTGCAGGTCATGGTTAATCCCGCCGCCTGCGCCATGTTCGGGTACTCCGAGGAGGAGTTCCTCCGCCTCGGCGTGGCGGGGATGCATCCCGCCGCTCTGCTCCCGGCGGTCATGAGCGAATTCCGCGAGCTGGTTTCCGGTGAAAAAACCGGATTGACCGACATCCCTTGCCTGCGGCGGGACGGCGCCATCTTCTTCGCCAACGTGGGTTCCGGCCGGATTTCCCTCCAGGGACGGCCATGCCTGATGGGCTTCTTTTCGGACATCACCGGTCGACTCCGGGCGGAAGAAGAGCTGCGAGACAGCGAACAGAAGTTCCGCACCTTCAGCGCCATGGCCATGGATGGCATCGTCATGCTGGACGGAGGGGGGAGGGTCACCTACTGGAACCATGCTGCGGAGCATATATTCGGTTTTTCCAACGACGAGGTAATGGGACACCACCTGCATCCACTCATTGTCCCGCGGGATCAAGGCGATTCCTATCTGCGGGGGCTGGAGCAGTTCGACCGGACCGGCACGGGGCCACTCATCGACAAGACTTACGAATACCGTGCGCGACACAAGAACGGCGGGGAGTTTCCCGCCGAGGTTTCCATCTCCGGTTATCAGCTGAGAGGGAGATGGCAGGCAGTGGGGATCATTCGGGACATCACCCGGCGGAAGCGGGAGGAAGCCGTCCTGCACGAGCAGGCGGAGCTGTTGCGGACGGGGCAGGAGAGCCTTTCCGGCATCATCTTCGGTGCAAACCTCGGAACCTGGGAGTTGAACCTCCAGAATGGCGCCGGAGTGCTCAACCAGCGGTGGGCGGAGATGATTGGTTACACTCTGGAGGAGCTGGGGCCGACGGGGCTCCATACCCTGCGGGAGCATACCCATCCCGATGATTTCAAACGAGTCCTTGACTGTTTTGAGCGGCATATTAACGGGGAGTCCAGGAGTTACGAATGCGAGTTCCGGATGCGCCACAAGGTGGGGCATTGGGTCTGGATCCATGACCGGGGGAAGATCGTCTCCCGGGACGCAGACGGGAGGCCGCTCCTGGCGTCGGGGACCCACGCGGATATTTCCAAACGAAAAAAAACGGAGCAGGCGCTGGCCGCCAGCGAACAGAGCCTGTTCGACATCATCGCCGGGGCCCACCTGGGAACGTGGGAGTGGAATCTGCAGAGCGGTGCTGCGAAGTTCAACGAGCGGTGGGCCGAGATGATCGGCTACAGGCTGGAGGAGCTGGAGCCGAACAAGTTGAATACCCTGAAGAAGCACACTCATCCGGAGGACCTACCCCACGTCCTTGAGCTCTTTGACCGGCATCTTCATGGGGAACTGGAGAGATTTGAGTGCGAGTACCGGATGCGGCACAAGGAGGGAGGGTGGGTCTGGGTGCTTGACCGCGGCAGAGTCGTCTCACGGGATGCCGACGGTCGACCCCTCCTGGCGTCGGGGACCCACATGGATATCACCCCGCGCAAGCAGGCAGAGGCGGCCCTTGCCGCCAGTGAAAAGTTCATGCGGGTGCTCACCGACTTTATCCCCGGTATGGTGGGGTACTGGACCAGCGATCTCCGTTGCGGCTTCGCCAATATCGCCTACCGGGAGTGGTTCGGCCGGAGTCCGGAGGAGATGAGGAATCTCCCGATCCATGACCTGCTGGGGGAAGAGATTTACCTGCTGAATAAGCCTTTTATCACTGCAGCGCTGCGGGGTGAACGGCAGAGTTTCCAGCGGACCCTGGTTAAGGTCGACGGAAGCATTAGTCATGTGTGGGCCCACTACATCCCCTCCCTGGAGGGGAATGAGGTGCGAGGTTTCTTCGTCCTGGTCTCGGACGTCACGGAGCTCAAACAGGCGCAGGTGCAACTGGAGCAGGTGAACAGGGCTCTGGCGCAAAGAACCGTGGAGGCCGAGGCGGCTAACCGAGCCAAAAGCGAGTTTCTGGCCAACATGAGTCATGAGATCCGGACACCCATGAACGCCGTCATCGGCCTGGGAAACCTTGCCCTCAGGACCGAAAGTTCTTCCAAAAGGGAGGATTACCTGACAAAAATGACCACCGCAGCCAAAGGGTTGCAGCAGCTGCTCTCCGATCTCCTTGATTTCTCCAAGATTGAGGCGGGGAAACTCAATGTGGTGGAGATTACGTTCCTCCTTTTTCCGCTGATGCAGCAGCTTGTTGACCTCATGGAGGGTAATGCCGAAGAAAGAGGGATCAGGCTCACCGTCACGGTCGACCCGGCCATCCCTCCCTGTCTGGTAGGAGACAGCTTTCGGCTCAAGCAGGTTCTGGTCAATTTGGTGGGGAACGCCATCAAGTTCACCGAAAACGGCGAGGTCTCTCTGGAACTGCGTCTTCTCCCCGGCACCGGTGAAGAGTTCGTTATTGAGTTCACCGTTCGGGATAGCGGAATTGGCATGACTCCCGAGCAACTCGCCGGAATCTTCGAGCCGTTCATTCAGGGGGACGGCTCCACCACCCGTACCTATGGCGGTACCGGTCTGGGGCTGAGCATCTGCCGACGACTGGTTCACCTCATGAAGGGAGACATTCAGGCCGTCAGCAAGCCGGGTGAGGGGAGTTGCTTTACCTTCACGACGCAGGTTATGGCTGGAAATCCGGTCGATCTCCGGAATGCGGTATCTCCGGAACGTTTCGATGCGTCAAAGCCGTCAAGCAAGGGGAACGTGACCCGGGAAATGTCGGAGCAGGGAGGAGTGATGGATACTCCTGCCGGTGACGGCGACGCAGGGGAGGGCGGGGGAGCCTACTCGATGGCTGGAGATCAACCGCCGGATTCGGCGGCGGTTGCAGCGCTCCTGGAGCGTCTACGGGTACTACTGAAGAAAAACAGCATACAGGCAAAGACACTGCTCCCCTCCTTGCACGACCTGTTGCAGGGAACCGGGCTGGAAGCGGAGTCGCGGCGGATCGAGCTTTCTCTGGAAAAGTTTGATTTCCGGCGCGCCCGGAGCCTGGTGGAGAATCTGGTAGCCTCACTGGGCGGCGCCACAGTGAAAAAAGGAACCTGATATGACACAAAGTCCACAGAAGATACTCATCGTTGATGACTCGCCGGCCAATCTGGAGATTCTCGGCGACTTGATGAGCGAGGAGTACGAGGTGCTCTGTTCCCTCAGCGGGGGTGAAGGGTTGGAACTGGCGCTGGCGGAGCAGCCGGATCTGATCCTCCTGGACGTGATGATGCCGTTCATGGATGGCTACGAGGTCTGCCGAGTGCTCAAGGGTGATCCGAGGACCAGCGAAATCCCGGTCATCTTCGTCACCGCGCTGAATCATGCGGAGGACGAGACCCGGGGGTTGGAGCTGGGGGCCATCGACTACGTGACCAAGCCCATAAATTTTCCCATCGTGTACGCCCGGATCCGGAACCATCTGGCGCGCAGACGGATGGAGCGTCTTCTTGGGGAGCGAACTGTTCTGCTGGACCGGGAGGTGGCGGCTCATCTGGTGGCCAGGGAACAGCTGGAGAGCCTGAATCGGGAGCTGAAGGCGCGGGTTGTGCATGAAGTGAGCAAAAATCGCCTGAAAGATCAGGCGCTCATGGTCAACGATAAATTGGCGTCAGTCGGCCAACTGGCCGCCGGCGTGGCCCATGAGATAAATAATCCCCTGGGGTTCATCTGCGGCAATCTCGGGGTTCTTTTGAAAAACTTCGGAAAGTTGACCGAATTCGACACCCTGCAGCAGGAACACGCCAGGCTGTTGCCCCCGGCGGAGATGGAGCGGAGTGCGGCGGAGAGAAAATGTCTGGACATCGATTACATCCTGGAAGACAGCATCGAAATTTTGACGGAGTCGTTGTCCGGCGCCGAGCGGATCACAAAAATCGTACGGGATCTCAGGAATTTTTCACGGGTGGATACCCCGGTAAAGGAGATGGTTTCCCTTTCCGAGTGCCTGGAGAGTTGCCTGAATGTCTGCCTCAGTGAACTGCAGCATGTCACCATCCGGCAGGAGTACGAACCGGCGCCGGGAATCCTCTGTTACGCGGGAGACCTTAATCAGGCGCTGCTCAATGTGCTCATCAACGCCGGGCAGGCCACCAAGCAGCCGGGGGAGATCACCCTGAAATGCTGGAGTGATGACGATAACGTCTATGCGTCCGTGGGTGACACGGGGTGCGGTATTCCGGAGCAGTGCCGGGGGAGGATCTTCGAACCGTTCTTCACGACCAGGGATGTGGGCCAGGGGGCCGGACTGGGGCTCAGCGTGGCCCATCAAATTGTGCAGGCCCATGGCGGGGTGATTCGGGTCGCCAGCGAGGTGGGAGTCGGCACGACCTTCACCCTTGCCTTTCCCCGGGTAGATGTCGTGGAGGAGATGATCCCGTGTCGGACAGTTCAAAGGGGAGCAGCATGAAAACAATCGATACCGTTCTCGCCGGTATTTCCGCTATGCCCGTCGTTTCCCCCGAGGCGGCATCAGCCTACGCCTTCGCCGCGAACACGCTTGTCACTCAAGTTATTAACGCACTCCCGCACGGTCACGATCTCGACGGGATGACCGCGGGAATCACCCCGGAGACGCTTCGCAACCGGCATCAGCAGCATCTCAAAATCATGACCAATATGATCAAGATCAACGACCCGTATCTCATCGCCTGGACCACCCTCCGACAGCAGGGGACCTGCCTGGAACAGGGACTGTCTGGTGATTTCTTTCTCGGGGAGATAAAGGCCTGGCGGAGCGCCATTCAAGAATCTCTTGGCCATCCCGGCCACCGGGACGAGCTTCTGGAGTTCTACGGCCGGCTGGCTGAGTTACGGGAAACGATTCTGGAATCCGCCGCCACCGGGGAGGAACCCTTTTTTCCTCACCGGGAGAATTTTGAAGAGCAGCAGCAGCTCTTTCTCGTCCTGTTGCTCATGGGAGATTATCAGCAGTGCTTGAACTTCAGCAGCAAGGTGATTCAGAACGTGGATGACCTCAAGACCTTCAACCTCAAGGTCATCTGGCCGGTTCTCTATCGCGTGGGTCTCCTCTGGCAATCGGGACAGATCTCCATCGCCGATGAGCACCTGGTCACCAATCTGGTGCGACGAATCGCCACGGTGCAGCATTCGCGCTTTGCTACCCTGAATGTGACCCTGGGGAAGGTGGTGGTCTCCTCCGCCGCCAATGAATATCACGAGGTTGGCGCTCAGATGGTGGCCGATTTTTTGGGGATGGAAGGGTGGGATGTCACCTGCCTGGGGGCCAATGTTCCCAGTTGGGTTCTCCTTGAAACGATCAAGCAGAACAAACCGTTCATGTTGGCTCTCTCCGTCGCCATTGAAGCCAATCTTGTCAAGGTTCAGCAGCTCATTGACGCTATCAGGGAAGATCCGGAGATACGGGACATCAAGATTATGGTGGGAGGCAATGCCTTTAGTCGTTCCCCGCTGGTCTGGAAACGGATCGGCGCCGACGGTTTCGCCGCCGATGCCGACAGCGCCACGAAGACCGCCCACCAGTGGTGGCGTGCGCTTCAGGGTAAGTCCGGTGTGGTTTCGTGAGGCCGCACCCCGAGCATGAAGTGGGTCGCCCTTCTCATGTCGTCGGCATCGGGGCCTCCGCCGGCGGTCTCAATGCTTTGGAGCAGTTCTTCGGCAGCATACACCCCGACAGCGGTATGGCCTTTGTCGTGATCCAGCACCTCTCCCCCGATTTCAAGAGCCTCATGGATGATCTCCTTTCCCGCCACACCGCCATGCCGATCCACCAGGTGACCAGCGGGATAGAGCTGGAGGCCAACCACATTTATCTGATTCCTCCCAAGAGCCGGATGACGGTCAAGGATGAGAAGCTCTACCTCACCGACAAGGTGGTGAGCCAGCTTCCGGAGCTTCCCATCGATATCTTCTTCCACTCCTTGGCCGATGACGCAGGGGAGCGGGCCGTGGGGGTCATCCTCTCGGGGACCGGCTCCGACGGTTCCCGCGGGATCGTCTCCATTCACAAGCAGGGGGGAATGGTCATCGTCCAGTCCCCCGAATCGGCCCAGTTCGACGGCATGCCTCGCAGCGCCATCGCCACCGGCCTCTGCGACTTCACCCTGGCCCCGGACCGGATCCCCCGCATCCTCAGGGAGTACGGCATCAGCCCCCTGGCGGTGCGGAACAGGAGAGACGATCACCGGGAACTCTTCGAGGATGAGGGGGAGTTCGCCCAGCTCTTCGTCCTCCTGAGGCGGAGCTACGGTCTCGATTTTTCCCCGTACAGAAGGAGCACCGTGGGGCGTCGCATCCGGCGGCGGATGGAGTTCCGGCAGGTTCCCGAACTGACCGCCTATGCCGCCATCCTCTCCGGCGACCCGGATGAGCTGGAGCTGCTCTACAAGGATCTCCTCATCGGGGTGACCGAGTTTTTCCGGGACCGGCAGGCCTTCCGGTTTCTGGAACAGGAGGTGATCCCCCGGCTTTTCCTCACTCTGCAGCGGGAGGAGGAGTTGCGTGTCTGGTCGGCGGCCTGCGCCACCGGGGAGGAGGCCTACTCCCTGGCCATCCTGTTGCTGGAACAGGCTGAACGGTGCGGTTATTCCGGTAAAATAACCATCTTTGCCACCGATGTGCACAAGTGTTCGTTGGAGGCCGCTTCCCAGGGATATTACGACGGTGAGCAGTTGGCCAACGTCAGCCCGGAGCGGTTGGGAAAATTCTTCAAGAAGGAGGGGCACGACCTCTATCGGGTCACCACCGAACTGCGCAAGCTGGTGCTCTTCGCCCCCCACAATCTCCTCAGCGATCCCCCCTTCACCCGCCTGGATCTGGTCTGTTGCCGCAACCTGCTGATCTATTTCCAGCCGGCGGTGCAGGAGAAGGTTGTCTCCCTGTTTCATTTCGCCCTGAAGAAGGAGGGGGTACTTTTCCTGGGGAGCAGCGAGGGGGTGGGGGCCTTCAGCGGGGAGTTCGAGGTCATGGCCGGCGAGTACAAACTCTTCCGCAAGCTCCGGGACGTGAAGCCTTCCATAAACCTGAAGGCTCTGCCGCCCCGTAATGGTGTGCATCTTCCCGTCTCGCCGCCGCCTCTACCCTCAACGCGGATGGTCAGCCTGGAACGTCGGACGCTGGTCGATTACGACATCCTGTTGCGCCGGTACCTCCCCCCCGGCGTACTGGTCGATGAAAACCGGAATATACTCCATTACTTCGGCAATGTCGCCGAATACCTGAAGCATCCCGAAGGGCGGGCCGAGCGTGATATCCTCCGTCTGACCGAAGATACTCTTCAGAGCGCCCTGACCACGGCGCTCCAGAGGAGCGGTTCCACCCGGCAGTCGGTCACGATATCCGACATTCGGGTCAGCCGGAGGGGCGAGGGGCTCCTCCTCAACCTGACCGTGGACCCACTCCACGACGAAAAGAGCCGCTCCACGCACTACCACATCCGTTTTGAGCGGGTCCGTCCCGTTGAGCTCTCACCGCCGTCGGCGGAGCAACAGGAGGGAGCCGACGCGGTCGGCTTCGATGCCGGCGCCCACTACCGGCAGCATATCTGCGACCTGGAAGCGCAACTCCACTCCACCGGTGAGAATCTCGACTCCACCGTGGAGGAGCTGCAGAGCAGCAACGAGGAGCTCCAGGCCACCAACGAGGAGCTTCTGGCCTCCAACGAAGAGCTGCAGAGCACCAACGAAGAGCTCCATTCGGTGAACGAGGAACTCTATTCGGTGAACTCCGAGTTCGAGCGGAAGAATCAGGAGCTGAAGCAGCTTAATACCGACTACGATAATCTCCTGGCCAGTACCGATGCCGGGACGATCTTCCTGGATCGGCAGCTCCGGATTCGCAAGTTCAATCCGGCCATCACCTCCTTCTTCAAGCTTCTTCCCCAGGATATCGGCCGCCCCATCGATCACATCGCCTACCACCTTGCCCGGCAGGACGAGATGCTGGCCGACATCCGGCGGGTCCTGGAGGGTGGGACTACCCTGGAAAAGGAGGAGAGCACCCGCGACGGCAGGTATCTCCTGAACCGGATCATGCCGTTTTGCACCGAGAACGGCCGGGTGGAGGGGGTGGTCATCACCTTTACCGATATCACCCTGATCAAGGGGGTGGAGCAGGAGGTCTCCCGCCTGAATCTGCAGTTGGAGCAGAAGCTCTCCCAGCTGCGGGAGGAGATCGAGGTTCGCCGCAGAACCGAGGATGCCCTGCGCACCCAGGAGATCTTTGCCCGAGCAACCATTGATGCCCAGAATGCACAGATCTGTGTCCTTGACGAAGCCGGGATGATCACCGTGACCAACCGCGCCTGGAAACAGTTTGCCTTGGCCAACAATGCGAAAGCAGGGAGTTTTGGCGAGGGGGTCAACTACCTGGAGATCTGCGACCGGGCCGGCGGGGAGGGGGAGGCCGACGCCCTGGAGTTCGCCCGGGGGATACGGGCTGTCATGAGCGGTCTCCGGGCCGATTTTTCCCTGGAGTACCCCTGCATCGCCTTCACCAGTGAACGATGGTTCCAGGGAAAGGCCAGCAGGTTCGTCGTGGAGGGAGAGCGCTACACGGTCGTCGTCCACGAGGAGATCACCGCACGCAAACAGGCGGAGCAGGAGCTGCGCATGGCCAAGCAGGAAGCGGAGATCGCGAATCAGGCCAAGAGTGATTTTCTGGCCAATATGAGTCATGAAATCCGGACCCCCATGAACGCGGTCCTCGGTCTGGCCCAATTGCTGGAGAAGGAACCGCTCACCTCCGACCAGCAGGGCATGGTGCGTCAGATCCGGGCGTCCGGTGTTACCCTGCTGGGGATTATCAACGACATTCTCGACCTCTCCAAACTGGAGGCCGGTCGGCTGACGATTGAGGCAAGGCCCTTTGCGCTGGTTCCTCTGCTGGAAAATCTGGCGAGTATGCAGGGGACAATCGCCCGCGGCAAGGGGCTCACCCTGCGGCTGGAGCCGCCCTACGGGGCGCCCGACGGAGTGACCGGTGATCCCCTCCGTCTGGAACAGATTCTCCTCAATCTCATGGGAAACGCCGTCAAATTTACGGAGCGGGGGGAGATCCTGATCCGCATCAGGCCGGTGGGGGAGTGCGATGGGGTGATAAGGCTCCGCTTCGAGATCCTTGACAGCGGGATCGGCATGGCTCCGGAGACGATTGCCCGTCTGTTTCAACCTTTCAGTCAGGGGGACGGTGGTATTTCCCGGCGTTTCGGCGGTACCGGGTTGGGACTTTCCATCAGCAAGCGGCTGGTGGAGTTGATGGAGGGGAGCATCGGTGTCGAGAGCGTGGCAGGGGTGGGGAGCACCTTCTGGTTCGAGCTTCCCTTCGGGCGGACTCTTGTTCCCGTGGCGGTGACGGCTTCCCCGTTGTGTGCTCCCCGCCGGGAGGGGGGGCGCCTGGCGGGTCTGCATATTCTGACGGTGGATGACAACAGTATCAACCTGAAGCTCCTCGCAAGGGCGCTGGAGCAGGAAGCTGCTCACGCCACCCTGGCGAAGAATGGTCGGGAGGCTCTTCAGTGTCTGGAGGAACAACCCCGAAGATTTGACGCCGTTCTCATGGATGTCCAGATGCCGGTCATGGACGGACTTTCGGCTACCTGCGCCATCCGAGGCGAACTCGGACTGACGGAGCTCCCCGTCATCGCCGTGAGCGCCGGTGTCCTGCGGGAAGAGCGGCAGCGGGCACTGGACGCCGGAGTCAATGCTTTCCTGCCCAAGCCGGTGGATCTGGAAGAGATGGTCGCTCTGATCCTTCACTGGGCCGGACGTTCCACGGTGGCGGAGGGTGGCCCCGTTCTTCTGTCGAAACCGGAGATGCCGTTGCCGGGTCCGGGGGATGCGCTCCTGCCGGAGCTGTTCCCCGCCGTTGACATCGCCCGGGGGATCGCCAACTGCAACGGCGATGAGGAGTTCTACCGGGAACTACTGTGCGAACTGGTGCGGACCCACGGGGATGACGCCGTCCGGATGAGGGAGGCCGTGAACGGGGGGAACATCATCGGTGCGACGCAGGTGGCCCACGCATTGAAAGGGGTGGCCGGCAACTTGGCGCTCTCCACGGTTTACCGGATCGTCAAGGATCTGGAAGTCACCCTGAAGGATAACCGGCTGGATCTCGTCGACCCACTCTTCCTTTGTTTGGCCGACGCCCTGGGGGAACTCCGGTTTTTATCGGAACGTCAAACTTTTCCTGCAGACAGTGCAGCGGATCTGCTGGTATAAGGGGGCGAAGAATCGTATAATGGAGGAAAGTCTGCCTGGAGGCTATCATGGATGAGCAGGAACCCGGTGTTATCCGGGAGTTGGAACGACCTTCCTATGTGGTCGGCATCGGCGCCTCCGCCGGCGGTCTCAATGCCTTGGAGCAGTTTTTCGACAACATGCACCCCGACAGCGGCATGGCCTTTGTCGTGATTCAGCACCTTTCTCCCGATTTCAAGAGCCTCATGGATGATCTCCTGGCCCGCCACACCACCATGCCGATCCACCGGGTGACCACCGGGATCGGGCTGGAAGCCAACCACATCTATCTGATTCCCCCCAAGACCCGGATGACGGTCAAGGGTGAGAAGCTCTACCTCACCGACAAGGTGGTGAGCCAGCATCTGGAGCTTCCCATAGACATTTTCTTCCACTCCCTGGCCGATGACGTGGGGGAACGGGCCGTGGGGATCATCCTCTCGGGAACCGGCTCCGACGGCTCCCGCGGGATCGTCTCCATCCATAAACAGGGAGGGATGGTCATCGTCCAATCCCCCGAATCGGCCCAGTTCGACGGTATGCCCCGTAACGCCATCGCCACCGGGCTCTGCGACTTTATCCTGGCCCCGGACCGGATCCCCCGCATCCTCAAAGAGTACAGCGTCAGCCCCCTGGCGGTGCGGAACAGGATGAATCACGAACTGGAGGTGTTCGAGGACGAGGGGGAGTTCGCCCAGATTTTTGCTCTCCTCAGGCGGAGCTACAATCTCGATTTCTCCAAGTACAAGGGGGCCACCGTGGGACGCCGTATCCGGCGGCGGATGGAGTTCCGGCAGATTCCCCAGGTTTCCGACTATGCCGCCATCCTCTCCGGAGACCGGGATGAGCTGGAGTTGCTCTACAAGGACCTTCTCATCGGAGTGACCGAGTTTTTCCGGGACCGGCAGGCCTTCGAGTTTCTGGAGCAGGAGGTGATCCCCCGCCTGTTCCTCAATCTGCACCGGGGAGAGGACCTGCGGGCCTGGTCGGCGGCCTGCGCCACCGGGGAGGAGGCCTACTCCCTGGCGATCCTCCTGGCGGAACAGGCCGAGCGAAGCAATTTCCATGGCAAGGTCACCGTCTTTGCCACCGACGTGCATAAGAGCTCCCTGGAGATCGCCTCTCAGGGGCTCTATGACCGGGAGCGGCTGACCAACGTCAGCCCGGAACGTCTGGAACGGTTTTTCAAGAAGGAGGGGCTCGATCTCTACCGGGTGTCCACCGAACTGCGCAAGACGGTGGTTTTCGCCCCCCACAACCTCCTCAACGATCCCCCCTTCACCCGTCTGGATCTGGTCTGCTGCCGGAACCTGCTGATCTATTTTCAGCCGGAGGTTCAGGAGAAGGTCATCTCCCTGTTCCATTTTGCCCTCAAGAAGGATGGGGTCCTCTTTTTGGGGAGCAGCGAGGGGTTGGGGGCTTTCGGCGTCGAGTTCGAGGTCATCGCCAACCAGCACAAGCTGTTCCGAAAGATCCGCGACCTGAAGCTGGCCCTCAATCTGGAGAGTATGCACCCTCGCAATGACCGGCAGGTCCCCCTGGCGGTGCTTCCCCTCACCTCGGCGCGAACGGTCAACCTGGATCGCCAGGTGCTGGCCGATTACGACACCCTGCTCCGCCGGCATCTCCCTCCCGGCGTGCTGGTGGATGAAAACCGCTCCATTCTTCACTACTTCGGCAATGTGGCCGACTACCTGAAGCCTCCCCAAGGGCGCGCCGAGAGCGATATCCTCCGTCTGGCCGAGGATAACCTGCATATCGCCCTCACCACGGCGCTTCAGAGGTCTGTTTCCGCCCGTCAGACCGTTACGACCCGCAATGTCCGCGTGACCCGGGAGCAGGACGAGTTTCTCCTGGATCTCACCGTGGATCCGCTCCCCGATGACAAGAGCCGTACCACCCACTACCACATCTACTTCCAACGGGTCCGTCCGGCGGAGCCGTCCCTGCCACCGGATCCGCCCCATGAGTCGTCGGAGTCGGTCGGTTTCGATATCAGCGCAGGCTACCGGCAGCATATCAACGACCTGGAGGCGGAACTCCACTCCACCCGGGAGAATCTCCAGACCACCGTGGAAGAGTTGCAGACCAGCAACGAAGAGCTGCAGGCCACCAACGAGGAGCTGCTGGCATCCAATGAGGAGCTGCAGAGCACCAACGAAGAGCTCCACTCGGTGAACGAGGAACTCTATTCGGTTAATTCCGAATTCGAACGGAAAAATCTGGAGTTGAAGCAGCTCAATACCGACCATGATAATCTCCTGGCCAGCACCGACGCCGGGACGATCTTCCTGGACCGGCAGCTTCGGATCCGCAAATTCAATCCGGCCATCACCTCGTTCTTCAAGCTCCTTCCCCAGGATATCGGTCGTCCCATCGATCATATCGCCTATCACCTTTCCCACCAGGATGAGATGCTGGCTGACATCCAGCGGGTCCTCCTGTCGGGCGAACCGCTGGAGAAGGAAGAGAGGACTCGCGACGGTCGATACCTTTTGAACCGGATCATGCCGTTTCGCACCGAGAACGGCCAGGTGGAGGGGGTGGTCGTAACCTTTATCGATATTACCCGGATCAAGGGTGTGGAGCAGGAGGTCGTTCACCTGAACGAGCAGTTGGGGGAAAAGGTTACTCTTCTGAAAGAGGAGATTGAGGTGCGCACTCTGGTCGAAGAGGCGCTGACCGCCAGTGAGGAGCGTTTCCGACTCCTGTTCCAACGGCACTGCGACATCATGCTTCTCATTGATCCCACGCAGGGGAGTATTCTGGACGTAAATATTGCAGCCACGCAATTCTACGGTTTTTCCCGGCAAGAGTTTTTGGCGATGAATAGTGCGGAGATACAGCGTCTTGCCCCGGATCTTCTCCCCGCGGGGAGGGAGGAGGTTTTGCCGCAACCGAACCATCATTTCGTCTCCCACCACTGTCTGGCCGACGGGACGGTTCGCACCGTGGAGGTCCATACGGCGCCCATTATCCTTCACGACAGGGAGCTCCTCTTTTCCATCATTCATGACGTCACCCAACGGAAGCTGAACGAGGAGGCTCTCCGAACGCAGACGGAATACCTCAGGCAGGAAGTTGTAGAGCGGCATAAGGTTCAGGAGTTGCTGCTGTTTCAACAGAAGCAACTTGAGATTCTGAATGTTGAACTGGAAGAGCGGGTGACCCAGGAGGTCAAAAAAAGCCGGCAAAAGGACCAGATTATCCTGCAGAATGAAAAGATGGCCTCCCTGGGGCAGCTGGCGGCCGGCGTGGCCCATGAGATCAACAACCCCATGGCGTTCATCAACGGCAATCTGCAGATCCTCAGTCGCTATTTTGACCGGATGATCCGGCACGACCAGACCCTGCAGGAGCAGGAGGGGGAGCTATCACCCCGATTGCTGACGATGTTTCGGGAGAGCAGGGGACTCCAGGGGATAGAGGAGATCCTGTCCGATGGCGTGGATCTGGTGGCCGAGTCGCTGGATGGCGCAGCCCGGGTGACGAGGATCGTCCAGGATCTGAGAAATTTTTCCCGTATGGACACGCCGGAGCACTCGGTGGTGGAGCTGAGCGCCTGCCTGGCCAGCGCCCTTACCATCTGTGCCAACGAATTGAAATATGTGGCGGCTGTCCGGAATGAATGCGCGACCCTCCCGGAGATTCTCGGTAATCCCGGCGAACTGAATCAGGTTTTTCTGAATCTGCTGGTCAATGCCGCTCAGGCGATCATTCCGCCGAAGTATGGCGAGATCGTGCTGAGAAGCCGGAACGACGAGCGGTTTGTCTATGTTGCGGTGGCGGACAACGGGGGGGGAATCCCGGAGGAGATTCGGCGCCGGCTCTTCGAGCCGTTCTTTACCACCAAGGATGTGGGGAAGGGGACCGGTCTCGGTTTAAGCATCTCCTACGAAATTATCAAGAAGCATTCCGGTGAAATCCTGGTGGAGAGTGAGGTGGGGGTCGGGACGACCTTCACCATCAAGCTCCCGCGCTTTCAAGAGTAGACGCCGTGAGGTCTGTCGTGGATAACAGCAAGTTGGCGGGAGATGAATTCTGGCGTGACCGGATCGGGCTGATCTATGACGGGTATCTCGTCCAGCTCCTGGCGGGGAATCGGAACGGTTGCGGCCGGATCGTTTCGAAACTCCTTGAGGAGGGAATTCCCCTCAGCACTCTTTATCTGGAGTTGCTGCAACGCTCCTTGTATGAGGTGGGAGAGCTCTGGGAGCGTAACCGGATTTCGGTGGTGCGCCAACATGGCGCCACCCATGTTACCGAGTACCTCCTGGCTCTGGCCTATCCCCGGATCTCGTTCGCCAAGCCGTGCGACGGCACGGTGGTGGTGGCCTGTATTGCCGACGAATATCACCACGTGGGGGCCAAGATGGTGGCCGATATTTTTGAACTCAATCGGTGGCGGGTTCATTACCTGGGGGCCAATACCGCCCAATCCGATCTCCTCTCCCTGTTGGAGGAGAGCTCTCCGGATCTGCTGGCTATCTCCTTGAGCTTTTCCTCGAACCTCCATTCGCTCCTCGCTTCTCTGGCGGTGGTTCGGGGGACCTACCCCGAGCTGCCCATTGTCGTGGGGGGGCAGGCCTTCCGGCATCTGGAAAATGAGTTGCTCGCCATCGTTCCCCGGGTCACGTATCTGGCATCCCTTTATCACCTGGAAGAGTATCTCTGCCGGTTTTCCGGAGAAAGCAGCCCGGGGAATTCACTTCGACACGGGACAGGAGATGGGCCATGACAACGGGGATGACTTCGAACCTGATGGAACATCTGAAGCGGGAAACCCATCATCTGCACATCGCTCTGGTGAAGCTTCCCTTCATCACGTCACTGGCCGATGGGTCGTTGCCGCTGGCGGCATATGTGAATCAGCTTCGGGCATTCGCCACGATCTTCGGCGCCTTCGAGAGCGCCATCAACGAGCTGAACGACCCGGACCTTAAGACATCCCTGGGGCTTGAAGAAAGCCGTTTCAACTATCTGCTCCGGGACCTGGGCTGTTTTGGCAGAGAACTGATCCCCGAGATTGCCGGAGTCCGGCGAAGCTCCGTCGCCATGGCTTCCAGGATTCGCCTCCTGTCGCTGGAAAGCTCGGGGGGACTCCTGGGTTACCTCTATGTCCTCCAGGGTACCGTTCTCGGTAATAGGGTCCACCTTCCCGACATCCGGAGAAACTATGGTGTTACCGGAGCCCTGGGGGGCGCCTTCTATGCCGGTTACGGCGATCGCACCGACGAGTACTGGGGGGGGATCACCCTGCTGGTGAATGGAGCCGTGGCGGCAGGAGCTGATCCGGGAGAGGTCACCGCTGCGGCACGGGAAGCCTTCAACTTTCTCCATGAAATTCATGCAGCCTTATATCCGCTTCCTCCTCCGGGGGAGATGAGTTTCTCTGCCACGAGCATCAATCCGGAAGCGGGGAGCCATGCCATCCCCGACGACGGCATGGAGATCAGGGCCGCACTCATGGCGGCGCATACCTGCCGGTTGTCGTACCCCTATTTCGATGCCCGCTATGGTGAACGGGGAAAGCGGTTTGCCGAGAGTGACGCGGCCTGGCTTGCATCCCTGGTGCATCTGCCGGAATCAGAGGTAGTTGCTCAGGTGGCCTGGCTGGGGGGGGTATTGTCCAGTCGGGGGATGCCGCGTGTAACCCTGGAGCACCAATTGACGGCTTTGCATGGTGTACTGGTTGCCGCACGTCCTCACCGCCACCTGGAATATGATCGTCTGTTGGCGGCGAGCAGGTGGCTCAAGGGGGAGAGACTCCGGCAAATCCCCGCGCAACTCTCTGCCGGGATTGTCGCGGAATTTGTCGTTGCCTCCCAGGGAGAGATGGACGGTCTGCTGCAGGGGATGGGACGGCTCATTGTGTCGGCGGTCTGTGACGAAGCGGGGGGGATTACCGGAGCGGTGACGACTGTCCAGCAGTGGGCTGGCGATAGCGGACGTTTTTCCGCCGGTTGGATTGTCGCGGTGCGGGAGTGCATTGCCCAGGCTCGGACGATGATCTCCCGAAGGGAGCCGGGAATTTAAACAGTTATGAAAAACCGCTTGCTTTTTGACTGGCGCCATGGTAAACACTATGTCATTCTTTCTGTAGTATTGGGAAGGTGAGCGCAGTTAGCTCACTTTTTTTATTTTGGGGCAGACGGTTATGGCTGGAATGACATCGGAACAGCGGGTAGCGGAGATCGCCGAGAAACTCATTGCCTCACTGGGCATGGAACTCGTGGAGATCGAGTCCCGGCGCGAGGGGCGATCGGAAGTCCTCTGTCTTTACGTTGACAAACCGGGCGGGGTTAACCTGGATGACTGCGCCGATGTCAGTCGGGAATTGTCGCTGATTCTTGATGTGGAGGATGTCGTTCCCGGCCGTTATCTGCTGGAGGTCTCCTCTCCGGGACTTAATCGACCGTTGAAAAAAGAGGCCGATTACCACCGCTATATCGGCCGATTGGCGAAGATCAGGACGCGACTACCCACCCCCGATGACAAGGGTAATATGCGGAAGACTTTCCTGGGTGAACTCCTTGGATTGGAGGATGGCGTCGTCCGGATGAAGTTGAAGGAGGGGCAGACAGCCTCCCTTCCGCTGACCGGAATCGCCAAGGCCAATCTTGAGTTTGAATGAACGAAATTTTGTGCAAGGAGATCGTGACGTGGAAGCAAGCCTAAACCTCAAGCATACGATCGACCAGATCGTCAAGGAAAAAGGGATTGACAGGCAGATCGTTCTGGAGGCGCTGGAGCAGGCGGTGCTGACGGCTGCCAATAAAAAGTTCCGCAATACCCGCGAACTGGAGGTCCACTACAATGACGATGCCGGCGAAGTCGAGCTGTTCGAGTTTGTCACCGTTGTGGAGGAAGTGGAGGACTCGTACAAGGAAATAGAGCTGGAGGAGGCTCGCGAAATCGATCCCGATGTGGAAATCGGCGATTCTCTCGGACTCAAAATGGACGCCACCGGTTTCAGTCGTATTGCGGCTCAGACCGCCAAGCAGGTGATCATCCAGAAAGTTCGCGAGGCCGAAAGGGAAACGATCTTCAACGAATACAAGGACCGGATGGGGGAACTGATCAACGGAGTGGTCCGGCGTTTTGAGCGGGGCGATCTGGTTGTGGATCTGGGAAGGGCCGAGGCAGTGCTCCCCGTGGATCAACAGGCGCCACGGGAGGTCTACCGTACCGGAGACCGGATCAGGGCGCTCATCATGGACATCCGTATGACCACCAAGGGGCCGCAGATCATGCTCTCCCGTGCTCATCCACACCTCATCTCCAAGTTGTTCGAATCCGAAGTACCGGAGATTGCCGAGGGGATCGTGGAGATCAAAGGGGTGGTTCGCGAAGCGGGTAGCCGTTCCAAAATTGCCGTCTATTCCCATGATCACGATGTGGATCCGGTGGGCGCCTGTGTCGGGATGCGCGGTTCACGAGTTCAGAACGTGGTCTCGGAGTTGCGGGGGGAGAAGATTGACATCATCCCCTGGTCCGAAGACATTGTTCGCTTTGCCTGCAGTTCCCTGCAACCGGCCCAGGTGACCAAGGTCTACATTGAAGAGGAAATTTCGGCCATGGAGGTCATCGTGGCCGACGACCAGCTCTCCCTTGCCATCGGGAAGCGCGGCCAGAACGTCCGTCTTGCCGCCAAGCTTACCGGCTGGAAGCTGGACATCAAGAGCGAATCAAAGGCTGCAGCGGCTGAATTGCTGGAATACTCGACTTTTAACGGTGCTGCCACCGAAGAGGACGCAGTCGGAGAACCGGAGGTGGGTGGAGAAGGCATCAGCGCCGATTCCGAGCCCTCCGAAATCAGTAGCGACCTCACCGATGAGGCGACAGCCTCGGATGTCATCGTGACGGTTTCGGAGACCAATGACGGGGAATAAGCCGCAACGGAGCTGCCTCGGATGCGGCGCCACCAAGGATAAGGGAACTCTTCTCCGCTTTGTCCTGAGTCCGGACGGTTGTCTGACCCCGGATTTGAAGGCGAAGTTGCCGGGAAGAGGGGCATATATCTGTCCGTGCCGCGCCTGTCTTGGATTGGCGATCAAGAAAAAGCGGTTTCCCGCTACATTCAAGAGTCCGATCCCGGGAATTGATCTGGAGTTGATAAGCTCCGGAATTCGGGCGATGGTCACGGAGCGACTCCGGGGATACCTGTCCCTTGCCGCCAAGGCCGGCGAAGTCTTCTCCGGTAGTGACGCCGTGGCGGGGAGACTGAGAGGCGGCAAGGTGGGGGTGCTGTTCATCGCCACGGATCTTTCGGAAGAGAGCAGGAAAAAGTTCGCCGCCATGGCCGGTCATGCCGGTGTGGAGCTGGTGGCGTTGTTCGATAAGGATAGTCTCGGTACGCTCATCGGAAAAGAGCACCGGGGTGTTGTTGCCGTGGAACCAGGCGGTTTCATTGCGCCGATTCAACGGGAGCTTGAGATATACAGGAACTTCTTCGACGGTGAGGTATGACTAGATGAGCAAAACCAGCATAAAAGATCTGGCGCAGAAAATGGGAGGAGAGACCGCGGAA
>CAIUUR010000271.1 GCA_903902345.1 uncultured Geobacteraceae bacterium
CCGATGATGATCCACTGCAACTTCCGGTACTCCCGGTCGGGACCGTCGGCAATCCCCCGCACGAGAGAATTCCCCACCGCTGAAAGCTCCGGGAAACAGGCGGGATCGTCGCGAAACTCCCCGGTGGTGAAATACCAGTCCTCAAGAAAACTCTTCTGCAGATCGGCCACCACCGGTCCCGCCACGCTGAAATGGAGATCCACCACCGGCCTGGTGGCGCTACCCACAAGATGCCGGTCGCTGATGTTCATCCCCCCCGTAAAGGCGACCCGGCCGTCGATGACCAGCAGCTTCCGGTGATTACGCAGATTGACGTAGATCCCCCTCACCAGCGGCAGGAATCGCCCCACCTGAACCCCGGACCCCTTGAGTAGCTCCATGCCGCTGGGAAGGGAATACTTTTCTCCCAGACTGTCGATGATCACCCGAACGGCAACGCCGCGACTGGCGGCACCCCGCAGTGCTGCAGCAAACGCTCCCCCGCTCTCGTCATGGTCGTAAATATAGCTGCTCAGGTGTACCGATTCCCGGGCGGAGGCGATGGCCGCCAGCATGGCAGGGTATGCCTCCTCACCGTTGCGCAGGAGGGAAAGTCGATTTCCCTCCAGAAGCAGCCCATGGGCCACCCGATCGGAGAGATTCCTGAGGGTCTTCAGGTGCCTCGCACCCCTGGGGAGCTCCCGGGCAGCAGCACTCCCCATCCGGGGGGCAATCTCGCCGCTCCCCAGGCGGCGTCCGCTCAGACGCCACTTGAGGGTCCGCCGGTGTATCCGGTTGGCCCCCAGACTCCAGTAAAAAATCGCCCCGACGATGGGGAGGGTCAGACAGATGACCACCCAGACCAGCGCCGACCGGGGATCGCTCTTTTTCAGGAGCGCATGACCCGCCGACAGCAGCGCCACGATGGCGGCGGCAAGAACGAGGATGAGATGCAGGGTATCGACCAGATGGTCCATGTTCATAGCACCGCGACGCTTCCACTGTAATGGGGGGGGAGGAGGAGGTCGTAGATAACGGCTCCCTCCGTTACCAGGGAGTCGGCGGCAAAACCGGTCCCCTGCGCCTTGAGAGCGGCCTCCAGACGACACCAGTGGCGATAGAACTCCGGAAGCTGATCGGCCTGGGCCAGGGAAGCAAGGATATCGTCCACACTCCGGGGGAAGTAGCGTCGGGCGATGGGCTGCCACTCCAGTTCACCCTGCAGTTCCAGATCAACCCCCACGGGACGGCAGGGGTGAAAGCCCAACAGGATCAGATCACCTGAATGGGCCACATTGAACTGCAGGGGAGAGTCACTGCAGGCGGGATCCAGACAGGGTTTGCCGTGGGGAGAGGTGACAATCCTCACCGCGGAGGGAGCAACTCCTAGGAGAGGAGCCAGCAACATACGGAGCACCCCGCGCCCCAGGAGGAAACGCTCCCGATCCTCCTGCCGCCGGAATCGGAAGAACCTGACCTCTTCCTCGGGGGAAAGGAGGGGGAGGAGGTCGCCGGTAACCTGGGAGGCCAACCGGCGATGAATCAACCAGGTGGCGGGGGGAGCCGGCGGCAAAGGGTCCAGCCATCCCCCATCGGCGCCACAGTGACCGGTGTGCCAGCATCGGGGAGTCATGATTCCTCTCCGGGATTCTCGCTCTCATGGAGCAGCTTCCGGAGAACCGCAGCAAGAGCCTGACCGTTATGAGGTTGATAGAAATCATCATGTTCCTGGAAGAGACGGTGAATGGTCACACCGCGACGGGCGTAGTAGCGCCAGAAGAGAAAGGTCCTTTTTTTGGTCTTCTCCGTGGTGAGAAGCTGAATGTCAAGATTCAGCCGGGGGGGGCGGTACTGCCGGTGCACGGCATGGAAGTGATCCGACTTCCCGGGGGAGTACAACGATCCCGAAGGATGCGATTCTGTGGTTACCACTTCTCCGGGAGGAGGAACCGGCTCACTTTTTTTCAGGATGGTCCGGAGGTACTGTCGCTGGGAACGGAGACACTTTTTCAGGTGAGCAATTCGCCCCCCTTCCGGTCCGCGGAAAAGCTTCCCCACATGAGCGGGAATCCGCTCCGCCAGATGACCGGCCAGCCGAAGCCACTCGTCACAGTTGAGCCATTGGTGGACGTTGGCGGAGGCATGAGTATCCAGGAGTGCCAGCAGTCCCATGGCGCCACCCTGGAGGAGAAGCCGCTGGGCGACGGCATAGGCGATCCATCCCCCCATGCTGTAACCAACGAGATGATACGGACCCGAAGGTTGCAGGGAACGAATCTGGGCGGAGTAGTGGTCAGCCATGGCCTCGATGGAACCATGACGACCGGTCTTGCCATCCAGCCCCACCGCCTGGAGGCCATAGACCGGACGATGAGGCGCCAGGGCACGGGCCAGATGGACATACGTGTAGACATCCCCCCCCCAGCCATGAACGACGAACAGGGGAGCTTTTTCTCCTTCCGGTTGCAGCGGCACCAGGGAGCTCCAGGGGGGAGTATCTTCGTGGTTGCCCAGCAGTGATGCCAGAGAGGCGACACTCTGGGCGTGAAAGAAGGAGGCAATGGGTACCTTATGCCCCAGAAGCTGTTCAATCTCTCCGGCGAGACGGGCGGCTATGAGGGAATGACCACCCATGGCGAAGAAATTGGCATGAATGCCGAAGTCGGAGCGCCCCAGAGCTCTTTGCCAGATCCGGAGCAACTGCTGCTCCAGGAGGTTCCGGGGATCACCCTCAAGAGCAGATCCGGCGTCCAATGACTCCGGGGGGGGGAGGGCCTTGCGGTCAACCTTCCCGCTGGGAGTAAGCGGCAACGCTGGGAGTACGATACTGGCGGCAGGGAGCATGTAGTCGGGAAGCGTACGGCTCAGATGTGCGCGCAGTTCTCCGGGAGTGAGCTGTTCCTCGCCGGGGACGACGTAGGCAACCAGACGTTTCTCACCGTCGCCGTCGCTGCGGGCGATCACCACGGCCTCCCTGACCCCCGGATAGGCGATCAGCGCCGCCTCAATCTCTCCCGGTTCGATGCGAAAGCCCCTGATCTTCAACTGATGGTCCATCCGACCGAGAAACTCGATGTTTCCGTCCGGGCCATAGCGGGCCAAATCTCCGCTAC
>CAIUUR010000272.1 GCA_903902345.1 uncultured Geobacteraceae bacterium
CGTTCAGGGAGCTGGAAGCGGCTTCCCGCGGCAGATGACCCTGAAAAAGCGGTTCACCACAGAGACACAGGTAGATGAAGAATAATCCTGAAAAATGCATTTGCACGCGGAGACGCGGAGAAAACCGGGCAAAACAAGACAATAACAGAAGCATCACCTTTACCTGATTGGTGCACTCTTCATCTGTCCCAACGTCTTGAATTTCTCCGCGATCTCCGCGTGATGAATTGTTGACTATAGGATAATCTCTCACAGATGCCATTTCAGGATGAGATCACGTATGCCCGCTAGGCAAAAAAACTTCCTGCTCCGGTCATCCCTTCTTATCCTGCTGGTCGTCGCACTCTATGGCGGCGCCCTGAGTCATGGTTTCGTCTGGGACGATCTCTACGTCATTGTGGAGAACCCGCTGCTGGAAAAGTTGGGGAACATTCCCCGGATGTTCCTTGCCGAAGACAGCATCGTCGGTTCCACCGGTTACTATCGACCGGTGACTTATCTCTCCTTTGCTCTGGATCGGGCTCTCTGGGGGGGAGATCCTGCCGGTTTCCATGGCACCAACCTCCTCCTCCACCTCGTGGCGGTCCTTCTCCTACAGCGGGTGGTGGCGGAGCTCTTTCGCCGGGAGGAGTTGGCCTTTGTCGCCGCCCTGTTGTTTGCCCTTCACCCCCTGGCCAATGAAACCGTTAATTTCCTTGCCGGAGGCCGGAACACCCTCCTCTGCGCCAGTTTTTCCCTCCTATCGCTCCTCTGCTACCTGAGGAATAGACGGTTTCTTGCGCTCTGTTCTTTTACGGTGGCGATCTACTCCAAGGAGTTCGCCCTCCTCCTTCCGCTTCTCTTTTTCTGGCATGATCGCCGTACGCCTTCGGAAAAGATTCGTCCCGGCAGGTATCTCCCCTTCCTGCTGTCGGCGGGCGTTTATCTCCTGCTGCGCTCCTCCGTTCTCCCCAGGGCGAATTTTTTGGGTAAGGTGAATCTGTCCGACTCCACCGCCGCCCCGTACCTGGTGGTGAGATATCTTCTGAACATGATCTCCCCCTGGCGCCTGCAGGTCATGTATGACATCCATCCCGACGTTTTGTCGGCCATCCTTTGCACTCTCGTCATCATTAGCCTGGCAGCGGTGGTCCGGATACACCGGAGAGAGGAGGCGCTCCTTCCCGCAGCCTGCTGCTTCCTGCTGTTTCTCACCCCCGTGGTTAATATCATCCCCCTGGAATCGGCCTCCCTCATGGCCGACCGCTACGCCTATTTTTCCCTCATGGGCTTTTCAGTCCTCCTGGCGACGCTTCTGCTCAAACTTGGGGGGAGGGGCGTCATCCTGGCGGTTGCGCTTCTCTGCCTGTTCTATGCCGCAATCGATCTGGAGCGCAACGGTATCTGGAAGAATGAGGTCTCGCTCTACAGCCGGATGACCCTGGATGTCCCGGCAAAGTTCGACGGTTTCCAGAATCTGGGGATGTATTACTACCGGAAAGGGGAGCTGCCCCGTGCCCTGGAGAATCTGGCCACGGCACTGGATAAGCCGGAGGTCCCCGCCGGATTTCTCATCGGGAGCGGCTCGGTCTTCTGGAGGGCGGGGATGCTGGACAAGGGGGAGGAAGCGTTGCTGAGAGCGGTGCGGCTGGAGCCCGGCAATCCGGAGCCGTATCTCATGCTCATCACCCTCTACCAGCGGAACGGGAACGCTGAACAGGCACGCTTCTGGAGAGAACGATCGGAGGCGCTGTTTCACGATACGGAGGGGATGATGAAAAAAAAGGTTGTCCAGCTCTGCAACGAAGGGAGGGGGTATCTGGCGAAGGGGCTCCTCACTCCGGCGGAGAATGTCTTCTGGCAGGCGTTGCAGATCGATCCGGCCTACGCTCCCGCCCTTTCCGCCCTGGAGGGAGTGGTAGCCGGACAGGCGACGGTGCACGGTCCGGGTGCAATGCGGTGAACCACCCTATCTGCAACGAAAAAGAATGGCATAGCCGATCCTCGTCTCCTCACTACAGTTGGTCTGAAGGTACGACGAGACCTCTTTCTCCCCCCTGAAATCCGCGCATTCCGGCTGGACGACCAGATAGGCAGGCCTTTTTTGGTTGAGACTTTGTAATAGCGTCTCCGCAGCTCGGTCAGGATTCCTGGACCAACCGGGTACCAGGCTCCCCAGAAAAGGGTTGGGAAAACGCCGGTCTGCCAGAAAATAGAGCTCCGGCGCCATCCCCCACTGAAAGATATATTCATCCGGACGGGTATGCTCCCGGAGATAGCGCGCCACTGCGGCGGATTCCACGAAGAGGGGGACGCCATACTTCCTTAGGGAGACGGTTTCCGGCGAATAAACGACATAAAACTTGTAGTTTTTCTCCACCGAGAGTGCGACGGCTGCAAGGAGTATCAGCAGCGCCAGGATACGGGGAACTCCTGTCATCTCAAGGATGCGCCCCAGTCCGACCCCTCCGGGGATTGCCAGGAAGGGAAGGAGGGTGATGAAATAATGGGGAAAATATTTGCCGGGAAGGGTCACTGCCAGGGAGGCTGCCAGGAGCAGCGCCAGGGGAAAGATTCCTGCCATAGTGCGCCTGGTAACCCCGAGCCAGAGTGCCGACGGGAGTCCCAGCAGGGCGGGGACCAGCAGTGACGATGCCAGATAGTTCAGGGCCTTTGCCGGCGTCAGACCGCCCGCCCCCGACTCACGGTAGTGACGCGGGAACTCAAACGTCCAGTAGAGGAGGTCGTCCAGCCCACCCTTCAGGAAGAAGTAGGAGAAGGTCGCCAGGGCGCAGAGTCCCAGCGGGAGGATAAATGCGGCCAGGTTGAGAGCTGCACTCTTTATCCGTCCGGTTGCGGGGGGGAGAAAGAGGATCAGCAGCAGTTGGAGCGCCACCAGGGGAAGGGCTACCGGTTTGATCAGGAGAGCAATCCCGGCGCAGAGACCGGCGCCGTGTAGATATGACCGTTTTCCTTGGTCCGCCGCAGTGATAAAGAACCAGGCTCCGGCGGTCAGGGGCAGGAGGAGGAAGACCTCGGTATTGCAGCCGCTACCCTGAAGAAGCGGAAAGGTGGAGTAGACGCCGAAGATAAGCGCCCCCCAGAGAGCTCCCCGTACGCCGGAAAGGGCGCGGGTCACGGCGTAGACGGCGAGGAGCGTCATGCCGGCGTAGAGGGCGGTAAAGATCCTGATGGCCTCGGTGGTTGCACCGAAGGTGGTTATGGCCAGGGCGTAAAGGTAGAACGCGCCGGGAGGCTTGATTTCGATGGCGTCGCGGTAGGGGAGCCCCCCCCGGAGGATCTCCTGGGCGATGCCGGCATACTGCCCCTCGTCCATTTCGAAGGGTTCGTGGAGGAAGGCGAGTCTGAGGAGTGTGGAGAGGGTCAGAATGGCCGCCAGCCAGAGGTACTCGGGATGCTTTTTCAGGTAGTTCACCCTTTCTCCTTTGTTCCTGTTTCCGCGGTCACCGCATAGCCGAGGCAGTCGTCGGGTGATCCCATGGGAATCCGGAGTGAGAGCCATCCCACCAGGAGAAACGGAAGGGCGAGAGGGGACAGCAGGATGCCGGCGACCATCCCTCCCGGCCCGGACCGGAGCCAGCGGTAGAGTACCGAGATGTTCTTGTAGGCCGCGACGGTGATGTCGTTTCCCCGGGGGGTGATCCGGATCCGGTAAAAACCGGCTTCAGTCAGGAGCCGTTCCAGGGCAGCGGGGGTATAGCGAAAATAATCGTGGGGGATGTAGTGGTAGCGGGCCTGGAAAGGGACGGTGAAGAAGAGCTCTCCCGAAGGGGCCAGCACCCGGTGGCATTCGGCAAGAAAGAGCCTGTAGTCGTAGATATGCTCCAACACCTCGGTGTGGAACAGGGCGTCGTAGGAGCCGTCCTCGAAGGGGAACCGCCCTCCGTCATAGGTGAAGGTATCCGGCGCCCGGTAGCTGAACGCGGCCTCCGCACCCTCCCACTCCAGCCCGGAATAGCGGCACCCTGCCGGAACCAGGTGGCGGTAAGGCTGCGCCCCGCACCCCACCTCCAGCAGTAACCCGGTCCGCTTTGCCAGCCAGGGACGGAGCTGCCGGAGTACCGAGGAGACCTGCAGGTCCAGAAGCAAACGGACGAAAAATCGGGTTTTCCCCCACAGTGTGCCTCCGGGAGGAAGATTGGGCTCGGGGTGGAATTTCTCGCCGCTATTTTGCTCGGTCACGGTTTCTCTCCCCCCTCAACGCTTCCCGCTCAATCTGATTGAGTCCAGCAGCGCCTGTGCGGAGGATTCATTCAGTGGGCGTAGAGCGAGATACTCCCGGTAGGCGAGATCGCCGTTGCCCCCCAGGAGGTAGGCGTACCCCAGGCGGAAATGCCCCTCAACATCGTTGGGATTGATCCTCACCCCGTCGAGAAAGGCTTCAATGGCCTCCTGCGACCGTCCTGCCGCCTGGTAGACGTTTCCCAGATTCCGGAATCCGTCGGCCTGCTCCGGATAGATCCGGAGTGATTCCTGAAAATGCCGTATGGCGTCATCGTAACGGTACTGCTGGGCCAGCAGGATCGCCAGGTTATTGTGGGCCAGCCAGTTTCTCTCCACCACCTCCAGGGCATGGGTGTAGAGATCGTAACTGTTTTGCCAGTAGCGGATCTGGGTGATGGTGACCAGGGAGAGGGAGGTAATCGTGACGACTGCCATCCCCGCCGCCACTCGAATTCCATGACGCAATCTTCCCGAAAGTTCCCCCCCACCCCATGCCACAATAAGGAAGAGCCCGATGAACGGAATATAGGTGTACCGGTCGGCCATGGCTTGGGACCCCACCTTTACGAAGCCGATCACCGGCAGGAGGGTGAGGAGGTACCAGAACCACCCCACAAGAAGATAGGGGCGGCTTTTCCTCCGCAGGAGGACGAAGGTGGTGGTCGCCGCCAGGATTGCCACCGCTCCGGTGACCCGCAGAGGGGTAACCGCAGTCGGTTCAAAGGGGTAGAAGATGGCCAGGCCTGATGGCCAGACCATCTCCCCCAGGTATCTCACGTAGGAAATGAGGGCGTTCCCGGCATACAGGAGGATGGATTCCCCCCCGCCATGGGCAAGTGCTCCGGCGGACTCCTGGGCGCGGAGGGTAATCAGCGCCGCCGCCGCCGACAGGAGGAGAAACGGAATCTTCTCGGCCAGGAGGAGTTTTAGCGGGATCTGTTTCGTCGCGCCCTCCTCCTGGCCGGCGGCGGTGCGGTTCAGCGGCCAGTAGTCCAACAGGAGGAGTACCAGGGGAAGGGTCACCAGCATCTGCTTGGCCATGAGTCCCAGCGCAAGGAGGAGGAAAACGGCAAGGTACCGGCTGAGGCAGCGTTTCCGGGAATAATGGGCGTAGGCGCCCATAGTCAGGAGCCAGAACAGGGTGGAGAGGAGGTCCTTCCGTTCGGCGATCCAGGCCACCGATTCCACATGAAGCGGATGAACCGCGAAGAGGAGCGCCACGAAGCAGCTTCTCCCCAGGAAGCCGGTGGCACGATGGAGGATGCCGCAGAGGAGAAGCGTATTGGCCAGATGGAGGAGCAGGCTGACCCCGTGGTGTCCCCGGGGATTAAGGCCGAAGAGTTCCATATCCAGCATATGGGACAGCCAGGTGAGGGGGTGCCAGTTCCCCGCGTGGAACGCACCCAGGGACCAGATGACGCCGTTGACGGTGAGCCCCTGCCGGACCATCTGGTTGGCCGTTACGTAGGCGTCGTCATCGTAATCGATGAAGCCGTTACCCAGCATCAGCCAGTAGACGGCCACCGTCACGACTCCGATGAGGAGGAGGGCCAGGGGGAGACGCCACGTTTTCAGCAGATCCTCCAGGGGGGAGCCAAATAGCTTGTTCAACACAAAATTACCTCACACGAAGGCACAAAGGCACGAAGAAAACCAAACGAAAAAACAAAAATCATGCGGTATTATTTTGTTAGTTTCTTGTATTAAACGCCCCCTCCCGCCTGTGGGCGGGAAACTGAAAAAACTAACCTGGCAGCGCTAAGCCTCATGCCTTCTTTGTGCCTTCGTGCCTTTGTGAGAGATCGATTTAATGGCTCATGGGGGTCAGTCACTGCGGCAGCCACGTATACCACTCCGGTGTGGCGTGCAGCAGGAACCAGGGGAAGTCGTAGGCGATGAGGAGGAGAGCCGTCGTCAGGGCCGCTGCACCTCTCAGGACATCGTTACGGAAGAGCTGCAGCAGGTAACGGCAGAACAGGACGGCAAGGGGGCCCAGCACCGGGAAAAGGTATCGCCCGTAGAGGGTCAGCCCGGGGGCGCCGTAGTTGAGGTAACTGTCGTAGTTCACCTCATACAGGAAGTAGCCCGCATACAGGGTGCCGATGGTCGCCAGGTGGAGGGGGAGCCACCCCGATTTCCGCTGTCGCCAGCAGAGTGTAAAGCCCAGGAGCGCCAGAGCCATCAGGACGTAGAGCGGGACGCGGGCAGGAAGCTCCTTGGCCATGATCAGGTGGGCTTTGATCCCGAAGATGCTCCCCACCATGTTCTCCAGCCAGAGGACGGAATAGGCCGGGAGTCCCATCCAGAGCTGAGGGTTTTGCTTCAGTTTCTCATAG
>CAIUUR010000273.1 GCA_903902345.1 uncultured Geobacteraceae bacterium
TGGCCATGGACCATTTTGAACCTCGCAGGGTCTACGTCGCTGCGTCATGGATGCTCCCGGTGGGGCGCTATACCGGTAAGGACAAGGAAAAACTGTCATTTCTCGAGCTGGCGGAGCGGGCGGGAGAGATCTTCTCCGGCAGCCCGGTGCGGCGACAGGAAATCGAATCCGTCATCGTGGGGAGCCAGAATCCCTTCGCCTTCTCCGGGGTGGATAACATCGCCGCCAAGATCGCCGGGAGGCTGGGAATCTCCGGGGCTTCGTCGGTGCTCCTGGACACCGCCTCGTCGTCGGGGGCCACCGCCTTCGAAGACGCCTATCTGAAGGTCGCTTCCGGAGCCTGTGACCATGTTCTGGCCATGGGTATACAGAAAATGAGCGATGTGGACACCGCCGCCGCCACCAGGATCGTGGCCGGGGTCATCGACCGGGACGAGGCGGAGTTCGGCCTCTCCATGCCCGCCTGCGGTGCGCTGGTGGCCGGGGCGCTCATGCGGCGGCTGCGGCTTTCCGAGGAGGAGTGGACCGCTTTTTCCGCCTCGTTGACCCAGCGGGCCCAGAGGTTTGCCGCGCGTAACCCCGATGCCCATCTGCAACAGGAAATTCCGGTGGCGTCGTACTATCGCCAGATCGTCAGTGGCAAGAACTACCGTTACTGGTGGCCGTTGCGCTACCACGACTTCTGTCCCATGTCCGATGGCGCGGCGGCGGTCATCCTCACTTCACGTCCCCAGGATATCATGGTGGCCGGTGTGGGGAGCGCCACGGACATCCCGACCATTGCCGACCGGAACTACTTCCACTCCTTTCCCGCCACGGTGAACGCCGCGGCCAGGGCCTACGGTATGGCCGGGCTCAAGGATATCCGCACCCTGGCCGGTCGGCTTCACGTGAATATGCATGATCCCTTCAACGGTTTTGGCCCCATCAATCTGGTGGATCTGGGGGTCCTCCCCTCACGCCACTTGTTGGACGGGTTGCTGCGGGACGACCTCACCGGTGAGAACGGAGCCTTTCCCACCAACCTCACCGGCGGGCTCAAGGGACGAGGTCACCCCCTGGGGGCGACGGGGATGATCCAGGTGGTGGAGAACCACCGGCTTATCCGCGAGAAGGGTTTCAAGGCTGGGCTCTCCCACTCCATCGGAGGCCCCATCAACAACAACGTGGTCATTCTCCTGGAAGAAGTGGAGCACTACGATCGCCGGCCCCATGAGCGGTTCAAGCCGTGGGGGCTCCCCCCCCTGGGAAGGATCAAACCCAAGGAGGTCACCGTTGAGGCGCTCCTGGCGTCGGGAGCGGTGGACGCTTCCTACGTCACCGGCACGACACAGTACCACCATCGTGACGGATCGCCGCAGCTCTCCATTCTCATCGTCGCCTGCAAGGTCGCCGGCCTGCAGTACCGGTTCCTCTTCGGCGTCAGTGGCGAGCATTGCGGCGAACTCTCCGGGCTGAACCCGGGTGATCGGGTTCGGATGGAGCGCCAGGACGGGGAGATTCTCGTCAACCGGATTCCGGTGCGGCGATTTTACGAAAAGACCTTCCAGGGGATCATGGAGAAGTCCGGTGTGGGGTGGAAGAAGCTGACAGGGAAGGGGTAGGCGGTGGCGGATTTCACCCTGATGCAATCGGAGAGCGACGGGTAGTGTTTTCCGTGGTGCCGCCGAAAAAATTATGTTATACTTTGCCAATTTTAGATGACTGCCCTGGCGGATGACTGAAACATCACGCCGGGGTTGACCATAAAGCTGAAAACCGCGGCGCGGAATTTCCTGTGCCGCCGCTTGTGGCGACGTGGTCCGAAGGTGAGCGAATATTTTTGCTCCCGCGACGGACGCGCTGTTGTCACTCCTACAGATTGCCCCGTATCGGGTTGAAAGGATTGAGTACTTATGCCGAAGAAAATGCTGATCAATGCGCTGCACGCCGAGGAAGCGCGGGTTGCCATCGTGGAAGATGGTCGCCTCATGGACCTGGGCATCGAGATTGCCGGCCGCGAACAGACCCGCGGCAATGTCTACAAGGGGGTGGTGGTCCGGGTGGAACCGGGACTGCAGGCCGCCTTCATCGACATCGGACTGAAAAAGCTCGGCTTCCTTCAGATGGGAGAGTTGCACCCCGAGTTCTGGCAGTGGCGGGATGATGTTCCCGTCGAGGGGCGGAACCGGCGTCCCCGGATCCAGGAGGTCCTCCGCCGGGGACAGGAACTCCTCGTTCAGGTGGAAAAGGGGGAGCGGGATATGAAGGGAGCCGCCGTTACCTCCTACCTTTCCCTTCCCGGGCGGTACATGGTCCTCATGCCGGGGAGCGACTCCGCGGGGGTATCCCGCAAGGTAGAGGCCGAGGGAGAGCGGAAGAAACTCAAGGAGATGGCTGCGGAGCTGCACATTCCCGAGGGGATCGGTTATATCATCCGGACCGAGGCCCTGGGGAAGAAGCAGGCGGAGCTGGCCAAGGATTTCAACTACCTCCTCAAACTCAACGAGTCCATCAGGGAGGCCGCCGCCAGGGTCAAGGGGCCGGCTCTCATCTATCAGGAGTCGGACCTCATCATCCGGACTATCCGGGACTACTTCACCGCCGAAATCGACGAGGTTCTCGTGGATAGCGTGGAGGTCTTCGAACAGGCCAAGACCTTTTTCAAGGAGGTCATGCCCCGCATGGCGGGACGGGTGAAGCTTCACCAGGAAAAACGCCCCATCTTCTCCCGTTACCAGTTGGAAGAACAGATCGACCAGATCTACGAGAAGAAGGTTCTGCTCAAGTCCGGCGGTTCGCTGGTCATCGAACCGGCCGAGGCGCTGGTTTCCATTGACGTCAACTCGGGAAAAAGCACTGGCGAGAGGGGGGTGGAAGATACTGCCTACAAGACCAACATGGAGGCGGCGGAAGAGGCTGCCCGGCAGCTTCGGCTCCGGGATCTGGGGGGGCTCATCGTCATCGATTTCATCGACATGCGCGACCGGAAACATAACGCCGACGTGGAGAAGACCCTCAAGCACGCCCTGAAGAGCGACAAGGCCCGGGTGACCGTGGGGAAAATCTCCCAGTTCGGCCTGTTGGAGATGTCCCGCCAGAGGATCAGGCAGACTGCCAACGAGGCGGTCTATCTGGAGTGTCCCCACTGCGAGGGGAGGGGGCGGATCAAGTCGGTGGAGGCCATGGCCGTTTCCTTCCTCCGGAAGGTCCACGGCGCCGCCGCCAAGGGGACCATCGGCGAGGTTCGGGGGGGGCTCCCGCTGGAGGTGGCCTATTATCTGCTGAACCGGAAGAAGAAGGACCTTGCCCGCATCGAGGCGGATTACGATATCGAGGTAACCCTCAAGGGGAAACCGTCGTTCCTCATGAATCAGATCGAACTGGAGCTGCTCAAGCGGGAGAAGCCGTCATCCGAGGGTCAGGGAGATGTAGCCCAGACGGCGCTGGTGACCGCTCCCGTATTTCCTCTCGAGGAGGAATACATCGATGAAGAGGGCAGCGAGGAGGTGGTGGAGCTCACCGAGACATCGGAGGAGTCTACGGTAACGGAAGAGTCCACGGAGGCGGGTAAGAAGCGGAAACGTCGGCGTGGCAAGAAGAAACCTCTGGAGGGGGAGAGCGGGGAAGCAGTGGAAGCCGCCGGGGAGTCGGAGGAAGATGACGAACCGGTGGGCGAAGATTCCGGCGATGACGCCGACGGTGAGCAGGTAGAGGGGGAGACCTCCGCCGATTCTCCGGCCGGTAACGGAGCCAAGAAGCGGAAGCGGCGTCGGAAGCGGGGGAAGAACGGCGCTACGGGAGCCGCGGAAATGACACCTGACGCGATACCGGAAACCGTATCCACGGAGACGGTAACGGATGATGACGGGGTTGGTGTCGCTACCGAGAATGGTGAAACCCCCGTGGATGAAGAGGGGACGGAGGGTGGCGGGCCCGTGGAAGAGGCAAAGAGGAAGCGCCGCCGGAGACGGCGTGGAGGGGCAAAGCGTCGTGTCGAAGGTGGAGAAGAGGGGGGTGAAGAGGGTGTATCCGCCGGAGAGCCGTCGTCGGAACCCCTTCCCGAGGCGCCGGAGGAGATGATTCCCCCGGCGGTGACCGCTGTTTCGGAAGAGAGCGCACCGCCTTTGACGAGGAAGCCTCGCCAGGCGCGGACCAAAAAGGTAGTAACCGCTGCTCCTGAAACCGACTCCCTGGAGGAACTCCCCCCGGAGGCGGGAGTTGCCGCCGGGGAACTTCCCGCCGAAGTTCCCCCCAAGCGTCCCCGTTCTCCCCGCAAACCGGCGGCAGCGAAGCTCTCCGGAGGGAGCGATGACTCCTCCGTGGTGGCCGGGCCTGAAGGAGAAGGGAGTGTCCCCACGCCACCGAAACCGAAACGGAGTCCGCGCAAGAGCCCTCCGGTGGAGGGGGAACCTGCGACCGGTGAAGAGTCCGCAGCGTCACCGCGGAGACGTCCCGCGCGTAAAAGTAGCCGTGACGCTGTTCCGGAAGAAGGCGCCGGTGAATAAGGAACTTTCTTCATGAACCAGAGAGCCGGTATTGCAGCATTGAGCCTCCTGCTGTTGTCGATGCTTCCGAACGTTGCCGCCGGTGAGGGGAAGATTACGGAATTCTACGTGGCGCCGACCTTCACCTCTTTCACCTGGAAGGAGAGTAATTCCTCCGGTGGGCGACTGGTGAAGGAAAGCGGACCCCTCTACGGTCTCCGGAGCGGCATTAGGGCGGTTCCGGTCCAGGGAGAGGGGGGGGACCTCACCCTGTCGGGAGTTCTGGAGCTCTTTGGCGGGGTGGTGCGCTACGACGGAGAGCAGAACCTGACCAACCTGCCGGTTTCCACCGACGTGGATTATTTCGGCACCCGCCTGGGGTTTGATGCCGGGTGGGGACTTCCCCTGTACGGCTCTACCCTGGGCCCCTTTGCCGGTTTCACCTACCGCTTCTGGGTGCGAAGCCTCAACGATGCCTCCACGGTGGATAGTAACGGCAACCGGGTTCCGGTCTCCGGAACAACTGAGTACTGGAACGATTTGGGCACCCGTTTGGGGGGTAGATGGTCGGATATCGGCATTGTCGCAGGGGGGAAACTCTTTCTGGAGGGGGGGGCTCAATACTCCCTTTACACCGGTACTACGTTTGATACCGGTTACGGGACCTCCACCCTGGAGCCCCGGGGGATAGTGTCCCCCTTTGCCGAGGCGGGGCTCCGCTTTCAGCGGTTGAGGATTGCGCTTACCTACGAGGAGAAGCGATACGGCGTCTCCCCCTCCATCATTGCCGGACAGTACAAATACTACCAACCGGCGTCCGTTGGCGAGTACCTGGGATTATCGGTGGGGTACTGCTTCCGATAAAGAGTAGGAATCAGGTTGTGTCGTAATTACTGAAAGCGGTAGTGACTACTCCGGAGTAAGGAATGTCCCGCGAAAACGTCCCCTCCCCCCTGGTGGGGGAGGGACAGGGTGAGGGGGAAACTGATAAGGGGGGCTGTCCTATGGACAGCCCCCCTTATCAGTTTATTGCTGATGTTGTTACGGTCGGTTACTGTTTGTGACCCTTTTTGGGAGCCTCTTTCTTGGGGGTTTCCTTCTTGACGGGCTCCTCTTTGGGGGGAGCTGCCGCCGGGGCTTTATCCGTCCAGTTGTTGATGTCGTGGGCAATGCCGTGGCAGTCGCCGCACTTGGCGAATTTGGCCATCATGCCGGCCGGATGAGGCGTGCCGTGACAATCCTGACACTTGGGCACGGTCTTATGTTTTTCCTTGTGACAGAAGGCGCAGGCAAGTTTGCCATGCTTTGCCTTGCTGGCGGCAAGCAGGGTGAACGCCTTCACGTGGCAGGCGGCGCATGCCTTGTTGGAGATGGTGGCGGCATAGGTGACGACCTTGGGCATATGAGGCTTGTGGCACTGTTTGCAGTCAGCCGCGGTCATCTCCGGTGAGTGGGGTTTATGGCACTGCACGCAGAGAGGGATCTGCCGGTGGACGCGGTGGCAGATGGTGCAGGCCAGCAGCGTATGTTTGCTTTTATTCTCTCGAAGTTGGGTGATCTGCGGGGTGTGACAGGAGAGGCAGGGATCGGTGAGGCTGCCGGTAAAGGTTATGGTGAGCGGAGTGTGCGGATTCTTGTGGCAGTTCAGACAACCCGGTGTCTGGAAATGGGCCTTGCCCGTGTGACAGTCGTTACAGTTGGGAATATTTTTTGCCGACGTGGGGCGATGCCCGGTGTGGCAATCGGTGCAACCAATCTCGGTTTTGTGCTTTCCCCCTGCCGCGGCGATGTCCGCCGGTTGAGCAGTGTGGCACTTGGCGCAGTCGGTGCTGCTGAGGGTTGCTTTTGTTGCAACTGGGGTTGTGGGGGTCGCGGCGAAGGCTGCCGATGCGGCAAGCAGCAGCCCGGGGACGAGGAGCAGCAGTCCTCTCAGATGTGACAGTTGTTTCATGATTCCTCCTTTACAGTGAATGGTGCTGATGGTTAAAAACAATAGGCGAAGATTATAGCCGGACTCTGGACGTGGAGTCAACCGATTCGGCGACAGAGGTATCGTTTACCGGATAAAAATCAGAGGGCAGGGTTCTCCGTAGCCAGCGCCTGGGCAATGGTGAGACGTTCCGGCCAGGGTGAGGCGGAGTTCGCCGTGGCGACGAACTGGAGGTTTACCGTCACGAGGATTTCATTGAGCTGGTCCAGGTTTATGACGGCCCCCCCGGGGAGGGAGGAGATCCCTTGAAAATTGAGCGGACAGTAGTCCACCTGGTGGACGCCGTTGGTATTTATCAGGAGCGGCAGGCCGTGGGTCCGGCAGATCAGGGGGCGTGCCCCGTACAGGGTGCAGCGGTGCCCCTCCAGCAGGGGGCAGGGGTGGTCGGGAGGATAGTCGCGGGCCCGTTCCCGGATCCGCTCCCTCTCCCGCAGCGGGAGTTCCTGGAGGGCCGTTGCCAGGGCCGCAGCCTCCACGGGGAAGAGGGAAAGGTGGCGGCAGCAGCCGTCACAGCCGTCGGTGCAGGCAATGACGGAGCTGAACTCCGTCTCAATCCCCCGACAGAGGTCGTCCACCCGGGAGATGAGGCGCCGGTAGTTATCCAGCCTGGACTCAGGAGGGGAATCAAGCATATCGCGGTCCAAAGAATGAAGAGAGTTGTGATGAGGATGCGAGAAGGTAGCTGACGATAGCGCAAACAACCGAGTAAATAAAGATAAAATTTATCACTGTTGTAGGGCGGTGAACCTTGGTCGCTGATAGGGTCGGGAAAAACATCCCGGCTCCATGGGGATGAATTTGAATAAAAGGCACTCTTACCTGAAGTATGCCGCAATCTGGCCTGCCAGTCGTTCGGCAATCGTCGTGGTTGCTTCCTTGCGGTCGATATTGGTTTGTGTCGCCTGTACACCGATACGTGTCCTGAATTCCTGGCGATACTCTGCGGCGTACCGGACGTAGTTGCCGGCGGAGCGCTGGAGCCAGGCACATTCGTCCGGGGTGAGGTCGCGCTTGTATTTTGCGGGGGCGCCGATCCGGAGGGTGTGGGGTAGGACGGGGACGAATCTCTTGACACGATACGGTGAATCGAAGTAGCTTATGAACAGTTAATCAAACTCTCCGGAGGGCCATGCCCCGATTGGAGGAGACGCTATGAAAACGGAACCCAAACGCAAGCTGATCACCTTTGATTGGGCCATGAAGCGACTGCTGCGAAGCAAGGCCAACTTCGAGATCCTGGAAGGGTTTCTGAGTGAACTGCTCGGTGAAGATATCGGCGCTTGGCATATGAACGCTATCAGTATGAGTTGAGCTATCAAGCCAGCCTGATAGAATCCAACTATGGGCTTGGCCGTTTGGAGGGTAGGGAAGAAGGAATGCAGGCGGGGATGGAAGCTGGTTTGCAGGCCGGCAAACAGGAGGGGAAGTTGGAGGTTGCCCGCTGCTTGATTGAGAAGGGAATGAGTCCGGAGGAGGCGGCGGAGGTCGCCGGAATCAGCGTCGAACTGGTGCGGAATAACCGCTGACTTTTTTGGGCCGGACGATTAATCCTGGTTCCGTAGGGCAAGCTGGATTGGCGGATTACGAGCGGTCGTGTAGATACTCTGCGGCATATCGGACGTAGTTCCCTGCGGAGCGCTGGAGCCAGGCACGTTCGTCCGGGGTAAGGTCCCGCTTGTACCTGGCCGGGGAGCCGATCCAGAGGGTGTGGGGCGGGACGATCGTCCCCTCGGTGACCAGGGCCCGGGCGCCCACCAGCGCCCCCTGTCCGATCACCGCCTTATCCATGATCATCGCCTGCATCCCCACGAAGACCCCGTTCCCGATTGTGCAGCCATGAAGGGTGACGCTGTGTCCCACCGTGACGTCGTCGCCGATGATCAGGGGGGCGCCGGGGTCGTCGGCATCTTTTCTGTGAGTGACATGGAGCATGGAGAGGTCCTGGATATTGCTTCGGGCGCCGATGGTGATGAAGTTAACGTCACCCCGGGCCACGCAGTTGTACCAGATACTGCTCTCTGGTCCCATGGAGACATCGCCGACCACCACGGCGGTCTCCGCCACGAAGGCCGTGGGGTCGATTTTAGGATGAACACCCTGAAAGGGACGAATCATGTAAACCTCGGTAAACGGTAAACGGTGAACGGCAAACGGTGAACGGTGAACGGCAAACGGCAAACGGTTAACGGCAAACGGTTAACGGCAAACCTGCCGTCAGTCCCTGGGCACCGCCAGCATCCGCTCCAGCGCCCGGCGGGCGGGGCTCCGGATCTCTTCGGGGACCTTGACGGTGGGGGACATACTCTGCAGGGCATGGACAATGTCTTCCAGGGAGGTCAGTTTCATGTTGGGGCAGAAGAGGGCCGGGGAGGCGAGGATGAACTCTTTTTCCGGGTTCTCCTGGCGGAGACGGTACAATATTCCTGCCTCGGTGCCGATGATGAACTGCCGGGCGGAGCTTTGGCGGCACCAGTCGTACATGCCGGTGGTGGAGCAGACATGGTCGGCCAGTTCCACGATCCCGGGGGCGCACTCGGGGTGACAGACGAAGAGGGCATCGGGGTGTTCTCCTTTGAGCCGGAGTATCCCCTCCGTCGTCATCCGCTCGTGGGTGGGGCAGAACCCCTCCCAGAAGTGGAAGGTCTTGGAGGAGAAGCGGGCCACGTACCGTCCCAGGTTCCGGTCGGGAACGAAGATGATCTCGTCGTCGGGGAGAGATTCCACCACCCGGAGAGCATTGGCCGAGGTGCAGCAGATGTCGCTCTCCGCCTTGACGGCAGCGGAGGAGTTGACGTAGGTAACCACCGGAACCCCCGGATGGCGGCCCTTCAGCTCCCGTAGTCCCTCCACGGACACCATGTCCGCCATGGGACAACCGGCGTCCAGGCGGGGGAGGAGCACGACCTTCTCCGGGGCGAGGATGGAGGCGGATTCGGCCATGAAATGGACCCCGCAGAAGACGATCACCTCCGCGGCGGTGGCGGCGGCCTCCTGGGAGAGGGCCAGGGAATCGCCGGTGATGTCGGCTATCTCCTGAATCTCGTCCCGCATATAGTTGTGGGCCAGCAGCACCGCGTTGCGCGAGCGGAGCAGTTCCCGAACTTCCCGTTTGAGCTCTTCCTGGTACATGGCCTGTCCTTGACTGGAATGTGGTCTTTGTTCATGCGTGGCGGACAATAGTAACCATAATTACCCGCCGTGTCAAATCCCTTCAAGAGGAGCCCGGTTTTTTTCCCTTGACTTTCGTGCTATTTTATCCTACTTTTATCACTTTCGGAAACCGCTATCCGTTCATCAATCTGGTTGTGAGGGTGTAATGAAAACGCAAGTTGCCAAAAAGAATGAAGTTTCCCGTGACTGGTACGTGGTGGATGTCGAGAACAAGGTTCTCGGCCGGGTAGCCACCCAGATCGCCAACGTCCTGCGCGGCAAAAACAAACCGGTCTTTACCCCCAGCGTGGATACCGGAGATTTTGTGATCGTGCTCAACGCTGAGAAAATTGCCCTCACCGGCAAAAAACTCACCGACAAGATGTACTACCGGCATTCCGAATTTCCCGGGGGACTCAAGTCCATCACCGCCGGCAAACTCATCGAAAAGGATGTGGAGCAGGTAATCCGGAAGGCCGTCAAGGGGATGCTTCCCAAAAACAAGCTTGCCCGCCATATGATCAGCAAGCTCAAGGTGTATGCGGGGCCGACGCATCCCCATCAGGCCCAGCAGCCGAAACAGCTCGACGTCTAGTACGCACATTACGTTCAGGAGATAGAATATGGCAGCAGTTCAGTATTACGGAACCGGCAAACGAAAATCCTCCATCGCCCGCGTCTGGATAACTCCCGGCACCGGTACAATCACCGTCAACAAGAAGAGCCTGGACGAGTATTTCGGCCGGGAAACCTCCAAGATGGTTGTCAAACAGCCGTTGGAACTCACCGAGAATCTCGACAAGTTCGACGTCATGGTAACCGTTGCGGGTGGGGGCGACATGGGGCAGGCCGGCGCCATCAAGCATGGCATCACCAAGGCGCTTCTGGATTGCGAAGAGTCCCTGCGGGGGACCCTCAAGAAGGCCGGGTTCATCACCCGCGATTCCCGCGTGAAGGAACGTAAGAAATACGGCAAGGCTGCCGCCCGGAGAAGCTTCCAGTTCTCCAAACGTTAGGCTTCACGTCAGGGAATCGAAGAAAGGGGAAAATCCGAAAAGGGTTTTCCCTTTTTTTTGTTCGTTATCTACAGTACAATCCGGGAAGAAACAGGTTGAGGCTGAGGTTAAGGTTGAGAAACCTGACCTGAACCTTAACCTTAACCTGATTTACAGGAGTGCGTCATGCTGCAAGTTGCCGTAGTCGGTGCCAGCGGGTACACCGGGGTGGAGCTTCTCCGCCTCCTTCATTCCCACCCCCGGGTGGAGGTTACCTGCGTCACCTCGGAACAGAGCGCCGGAAAGTCGGTGGCGGAGGTTTTCCCCACCCTTCGCAATCGCTATCTACAGATCCTGGAAAACCTGGAGCCGGTGAGGATCGCCGACCGGGCGGAGTTCATCTTTACGGCGCTCCCCCACAAAGCGGCCATGGAGGTGGTTCCCAGCTTCATCCGGTTGGGGAAGCGGGTAGTGGACCTCTCCGCCGACTACCGGTTCCAGGATACTGCACAGTATGAGGCCTGGTACGAACCTCACCTGAACCCGGAGCTGTTGAGCCGGGCGGTCTACGGTCTGCCGGAGATCCGTCGGGAAAAAATCATCGGGGCGGATCTTGTCGGGAACCCCGGTTGTTATCCTACCTGTTCGATTCTGGGGGTGGCGCCGCTCCTGAAGCAGGGGATCATCCATCCGGAACGGATCATCATCGACGCCAAGTCGGGGGTCAGCGGAGCAGGACGGGGGGCCAAGATTGACAACCTGTACTGCGAGGTGAATGACGGTTTCAAGGCCTATGCCGTGGGAGGGGTCCACCGGCACCTTCCGGAGATTGAACAGGAACTGTCGCTCCTGGCGGGTCGATCGATCACGATCTCCTTCACGCCGCACCTGGTACCCATGGACCGGGGAATCCTCTCCACTGTCTATGCCGATCTCAAGGGGAGCGTCTCCACGACGGAACTGCTGGCGCTGTACCGGGAGTTCTACGAGGGTGAGGAGTTCGTCCGGGTTCTTCCGGAGGGGGCGTTTCCCTCCACGGCCCACGTCAAGGGTTCCAACTGCTGTGATATCGGCCTCACCGTGGATCGCCGCACCGGTCGGGTGATTATCGTTTCCGCCATCGACAACCTGATGAAGGGGGCGGCGGGGCAGGCGGTGCAGAACATGAACATCATGAACGGGTTCCCCGAAAACATGGGGCTGGAAGGCCTGGCGCTCTTTCCGTAGCATCAACAAGACAGTCATAGGAGCGAACCGAGATGGTGCACCTACCCTGCCGTAGCGTGATGATTCTTTTGTCAGCGGCGATTTTTCTCCTTCTCCGGGTGGCTTCTCCGGTGGATGCGTCCACCCCCTCAACGGCGACGGCTACCGGGGAGGAAAAGCTCGGTGCGGGGAAAATTGACGGCTTCCACCGGACGATGGCGGCTTTTCATTCCTTTGAACAAAAGGGGGTGGAACTTGCTTCGCAGCTGGCCAAACTCCATGGAGTGGCGGTCAGGGAGCACCCCGACGATCCCGCCAAACAGCGGGCTCAGTTTCTCCGGAAGCTGACCGAACTGTACCCCGGCTCAACCTATGACGGTAAAACGGGTACGGTAGCCTTTCAAAAGAGTTTCGTGGCCACGTTCAACGGCGAATTGAAGGTGAAGAGCGTCAGTGAGCAGGGGACGATCACGGTCACCTATGACTTTGAACGGGGGACTATTCAGCTCGTTGGCCGGTCGAGTTCGGTAACGGTTGTCATGGACAGAGCCGATCCGGAACGTTCCCGCTTCACCAAAGGAGTTATTCCCGCCATAGCCGAAGATGCCGAAAGAGCTCTCGCCACTCCCGGTTACAAGCGGACTTCACCCCAGTCGGTGGAAACGTCGGTTCTGAACGATGTGTACCAGTTGCTGAATCTGACCAATGCTCTCCGGATGGATGATTTTGCTTCGGACATCATCCAGTATCCCGCTCTGCAGTTGAAGGCGCTGAAGATTGCGGGGAAGGGGTACTACAATCGTCATCCGGATGAATTTCAGAGGGGGGAAGCCACCATCGTGCAGAGGGTAAAACTCCCCTCTCCGGGGAGTGCGTCTCCCCTGGATATGGCCAGGACTCTCCTCCTTGTTGTCGTTTGCAGCGTGGTCGCTTATGTTGCCGCCGTGGGGACCAATCGAATGGTGAAGGCCCTGTTCAGGGGTAAATCCGACAAGATACGGATGGAGAAATTCGGGACACTGTCGCCCATGGTGACAAGTCTCCTGGTCCGGCAGGGGACGTCGTTATGGGGCAAAAACAGGTTATGGTCGAAGAAATTTCATATCATCAAACGGAGTGACCGGTGGCTTCTTTGCGAGGGGAAACCTGACGCCAGGGAGTCAAAAGCCATGGCACGTAACCGGCTGGAGGTTTGCATGAGGAGTGCGGGGTTCAAGGTGAAGATTACCTGGCTCAACGGTGTTCCGGTCAACAGGGCTGTCACCTGTAAAAATTTTTCCTTATCCGAGCTTGCGGAAAAAGTAGGTGAGATCTGTTCCGTTTTTGACGAGGAAAGGTCAGGTTAGGAGTTCAGTTCCGTCATGATCCGCTCTGCCAACAGGACGAGGGCCCTGGCTACGGGGGAGCGGGGGTATCCGATAACTATGGGGGAACCCCGGTAGATGGATTCCTTGACTTCCGGATAGGAATTGGGAATAGTCTGAAGGAGTGGTGCCCCCAAAAACTCCTCGGCTTGGGCGATTGGCATCTCCTCCTCGGGAAGATGCCGGTTGACCACTACCTTGACCTTGTCGGGACCGAACCCTTGGCGATGCAGTCCCCTCAGGTAGCGCCTAGCGTTGCGGAGGACGGGCAGGGTCAGGAGGAGCGGGTAAATAATGACGTCGGAGCCGTCGAAGGTCTCCAGGTTGCGTTCCGACAGCGCACCGCCGGCATCGATGACCGTTACGCCGAACCGGCTTCTCATCGTAGTGAGAAGGTCACGCATCTGTTCCTGGGTTATCTCCACAATGGCCCCGGTCTCTTCCGGTCCGCAGAGGACTTGCACCCCTGAAGCGTGTCGGGTCATGGCATCCATGAGACGGCCTGCATTCATCCGTCTTTCCGTACTCCGGAGGGTGCTCAGGGTGTATGCCGGGTTGAGATCCAGAAATGCGGAGACGTCGCTGCTGAAAGGATTGAGGTCGACCAGTGCGGCAATTTCCCCTCCGACGGCCAGAGCCGCCGCCAGGTTCACGGCAATGGTAGTGGCGCCGATCCCCCCCGAGGGGTTGTAGACGGTAATTACCTTTCCCCACCCCCCTCCACCCTGTCTCTGTACGAACATCAGGGCCGCTCGTTCCAGCAGTTCTTCAACTCCGTCGGTGGTGATGGGGGTCGTCACGTATTCGTCCACTCCTGCCCTGATCAGGGTCGGTACCCACTCGGGATGCTTCTCTTCTGCCGTAGCCACAATCATTGCCTGGGGGTTGACGGCGAGAATGGCGGAAACATCCCTGATCCCCTGTGCGATTGACTGTACCACCAGGATAACCACTTGAGGAGGGGAGTCCGACCCCAGGCGGTTCAATCCTTCCCGTCGGGTTATGGTGGTGGCGCTTAACTCCAGGGGGCGGCGGCATCCGGCAAGGAGATTTTCCAGCGTCGACGGGGAGTCACTGTCACTGATGATGATGAGAGAATGAAGGGATGACATCCTTTTCGTTTACCTCCTCACGGCCGTCGGAGCCGTCGGAGATCTCCGACCCTGATGGTGACCTTGATGCTGTCAAAATATTCCAGGAGCGGGATCATGAACTTGCGGGAGAGGCCGGTCAGGTTGCGAAATCCGGCTGGGGTGATCTCACCCTCCTCTCTGATGAAAAGGGAGAGCTGGTTGCGGAGTATGGTCAGCGGTTCCGGGGCATAGTGCAGGTCGCTGGCGACCCGGATGGCGCGCCCCTCCCTGGCGAGGAGGGCTAGTTGTTCCCGCAGGAGCTTTTCCGGGGTATTCAGTCGTCTGCTCAACTCCTGCAACGTGGGGGGCTCCATTCCCCCCAGGCGCAGTTCAGCGTCCAGCGCGGCACATCCGTCGTCCCTGCCCGGCGGGGGATCTGGGGCGAACGACGCCGGTTTCACCAACTCTCGCTGGAGGATGAGCCTCCCTTCCTTTGCCAACGCCGCCAGGAGCGCTCCGAAAAACCGGGGATTGCTCCGCTGGGGGAGTGATCCCTTCAGCTCCTCTTTTCCCATGCCATCCCGGAGGGGGTTCTCTTTCAGGAAGGAAGTCAGGGCCAGCATCAACCCCTCCTCCAGGGTGGTGAAGGCCTCGCGGCTGAGAAACATCCGGGGCTCTTTCAGCGCCTGTACCAGCTCTCCCCGTGGGAGAGCTCTTCCCAGAGCTGACTCCAGCTCCGTGGCGTTGCAGCCGCTCCGCCAACCAATCTCCGTTTGCAAGATTCCGCTTAACTGACTACCTCGTACCAGGCAAAGAATCTTGGTCTGAGAGTCACCACCATCCAGAGCCGTCAGGAGTTCCAGCGCCTCGCTGCTCCTGCGGCGCCTCCTGGGTGGGGCTGGGTCCAACACCCGTCCCCCTCCGATGGTTGTGGCGGGGGAGTGGCAACGAAGGACGAAGGGTTCACCGGGGAGGAGGAGGAGGGGAGCTGGCAACCGAAGCTGTACCAGGGCAGAATCCCCCGGGAGGAGGAACTCCCGGTCTGGCAGGATCACCTGTGCCGAGCTCTCGGACGTGCCGCTGTGAAGACGAACCGTGCTTCGATGCTTGAGATTCCGGGCTGTAGGGAGGAGCTCCAGGCGGATATCCACGGTGCGGGTGGTGCGGAAAGTTGCGGGGGGGGCCAGACTCTCCCCGCAACGGATCTCGTGGTGATCTATCCCCTGGAGGTTCACCGCCATCCGCTGGCCGGCGCTCCCCTCCTCGGCGTGTTGGCCATGGAGCTGGATGCCGCGAACCCTGCACGTTTTTCCTGAGGGGAGGAGCTCCACCGGATCTCCCACTCTGATCAGACCTGACCGCAAGGTGCCGGTGACTACGGTGCCGAACCCCGGCACCGTAAAGAGTCGGTCCACGGGGAGTCGAAACGGTCCCCCCTGCTTCCGCCGGGGGAGTTCAGAGGCAAGGCGCCCCAGTTCTTCCCGCAGGATGGAGAGCCCTTCTCCGGTGCGGCTGGAGAGGGGGATGATGGGGGCCCCTTCCAGAAAACTTCCGGCAAGGTACTCCCGGAGTTCCCTGGTGACAAGTTCCAGCCACTCTCCATCCACCAGATCCACCTTGGTCAGGATCACGATCCCACGCTTGATCCCCAGGAGGGTGCAGATATCCAGGTGTTCGCGGGTCTGGGGCATGATCCCCTCGTCGGCGGCGACGACGAGAAGGAGCAGGTCGATTCCTCCGGCTCCCGCCACCATGGTCCGGACGAACCGTTCGTGTCCCGGCACGTCCACTATCCCCAGCCTGACGCCGTCGGGGAGCTCCAGGTGGGCAAAGCCCAGCTCGATGGTAATTCCCCGGGCCTTCTCCTCCTTGAGCCGGTCGGTATCGATACCGGTGAGGGCCTTCACGAGGCTGGTTTTGCCATGGTCGATGTGTCCGGCCGTGCCCACTATAAAATAATTATTACTAACGAATTGCGAATTACGAATGACCATCACTGTTGCCTTTCGACCTAAAAACGGCTTTCGATCACGCGGAGATCGCGGAGAAATTCAGGATGTTACAACATGTGGCGCCTGCACCGGTCAGGTGAAAGAATATTGCGCAATTGCCTTGTTTTGCTTAGCTTTCTCCGCGTCTCCGCGTGCAGCTGCTTTTTTTAGGTTCAACTTTTCCATTTTTCGTAATGGACGATCTGCTCCAGTGACTTCCGTGGCGGCCCCCCCTTCAGCTCTCCCCGGGGGTACCCCAGCGGGAAAAGACCGACGATCCGGATGTCCGGTGGTATCTCCAGGAGTTCTCCCAGCTCCTCTTCGTTGAATACTCCCACGAAGACGCTTCCCAGTCCCACCTCATGGGCCGCCAACATCAGGTTTTGCGTAGCGATTCCCATGTCCGCCAGATAGTACTGCTGCCCTCGCAGAGATCCCGATTCGGTGGGGTCGGCGCAGGCGACGATCACCACCGGCGCCTCGGCCAGAGCCTTCTGGGCGGGATTGCTACTGTAGCCGCGGGTGGCGAAATACGTCTCCACGTAGGAGAGGTCGCTGATCCGCGCCCTTACTGCCGGGTCGGTCACCACCACAAACCGCCAGCACTGCATATTCGCCCATGAGGGGGCCTGTTGGGCTGCCTCCAGCACCGCCTGGAGCTTTTCCGGTTCCACGGCTCTGTCCGAGAACTTGCGCACACTTCTTCTACTCTTGATTGCGTCCAGGGTATTCATTGTTGTTGTCTCCTTTTATGAAAATTCGGGTAGTATCGACCCAGTACCTCGTTGCTTCTGGGCATCGCCGCCATGGCTGCCCGTTCTCCCTCCAGTATCGCCTCGTTCCGCTGGGAAAAATCCGCTGACCCCACAAAATTCACCTTGGGCTTGATCACCACGTCCGCCCTGGCGATGGTGAGTTGGGAGATCTTGTTATACATGATTCTGTCCAGGGAGAGGGCCGGCGTCGTTATCCGGATGAGACTGTAGAAGGTCATACCGTTTACTCCCTTGACTACTTACTTGAACTACCCGCTGCTGCTATTCCCTGAACTGCAACTGGTGAAGCCGGTAGTAGAGCCCCTGGGCAGCCATCAGCTCCTCATGGTTTCCCTCTTCCCTGCTCTCACCATGGTGAATGACCATAATCCGGTCGGCATCGCGGACCGTGGAGAGACGATGGGCCACCACCAGGGAGGTCCGTCCGGCCAGGAGCCCCCGGAGCCCCTCCTGGATGAGTCGCTCGCTGGCCGAGTCCACGCTGGAGGTCGCCTCGTCCAGGATGAGGATCTCCGGATCGAAGGCCACGGCTCGGGCGAAGGAGATGAGTTGCCGCTCCCCGGCGGAGAAGTTGTTCCCCCGTTCCCGGACCTCTTCGTCGAACCCTCCGGGGAGACGGTTGATGAACCGGTCCGCTCCCACGGTTCTGGCGGCTTCCTCCATCCTGGCAATGGCTCGCGGGTCTCCCAGAGTTATGTTGGAGGCGATCGTCCCGGTGAAGAGAAACGGCTCCTGGAGGACGACACCGATGCGGGAGCGGAGCTGGCGTAACGGGATCTCCCGGATCGGGACACCGTCTATGGCGATGCTGCCACGCCGGATGTCGTACAGTCGGGGGAGGAGCCGGGTCACCGTGGTCTTGCCGCCGCCAGTCTCGCCGACGATGGCGAGTTTTTCTCCGCGGTGCAGGGTCAGCGACACCCCCTTCAGGACGTACTCGTCGTCCCGGTAGGCAAACCAGACATCCCGGAACTCCACGAAAGGCCCTTCGACTCCGCTCAGGGACCGCCCTTCGACCGTGTTCATCCCCTGGTTGGCGATATGAGCCACAGGCCGGTTGGTGAGCGGAGTCGAACCATCCGGCAGATACTCCTCGGAATCCAGGAGGGTGAAGATTCGCTCCAGGGCGGCCATGGCCCCCTGCATGGTGGAATATTTGGAGGAGAGGTCGCGGATGGGACCGAAGAACTTTTCGCTGTACTGGATGAAGGCCACGAGGGCGCCGAAGGAGAGGTGGCCCCGGACGATTTCTCCCCCCCCGTACCAGATGATGAGCCCCACTGCCACCGAGGAGAGAGTCTCTACCAGGGCGTACAGTGAAGCGTCCCAGGTGATGACCGGACGGTTGGCGTCCCGGTAAGCGGCATTCAGTGCGGTGAAGCGTTTCCGTTCACCTTCCTGTCGGTTGAAAAGCTGGATGATGGCCATCCCACCGATACTCTCGGCCAGAAAGGAGTTGAGGAGGGACAGTCGCGAGCGGACCTGGCGAAAAGCGTCCCGCATGAGCCGGCGGAAGCGGAATACGACGAAGAGGAGGATGGGGAGCACCGAGAAGGTCACCAGGGAGAGCTTCGGGTTCATCCAGAGCATGATGCCGACGATCCCGGCCAGGACGAGGAGGTCTCCCACAACCGTGATGATTCCGGCGGCGAACATCTCCCCCAGAACCTCCACGTCGCTGGTGAGGCGGGTAACCACTCCCCCCGACGGGGTCCGGTCAAAGAAGGATAGTGAGAGCTTCTGGAGGTGGGCGAAGAGCTCCTCCCTGATCCGGTACATCACCTGCTGGCCGACCTGCTGGAGGAGGTAGAGTTCGGCATAGGTGAAAAGCGATTCTCCCAGGATCAGGGCCAGGAAGAGGAGCGCCAGCATCGGGAGGCCGGTCAGGTCGCCGGTGACGATGTGGCTGTCGATGGCGATCTTGACGATGTACGGCTGGAGAAGCTTGGCTCCGGCGATGGGGGGAAGCAGAAGGAGGACGTAGACAATGGTCCGGAGGTGCGGGCGCAGGTACTCTGCGAACCGGCGCATGAGCCGCCGGTCATAGGCCTTGCCGGCTATGTCGTCTTCGTGGAGTCCGCCGTGATGCATTCAGTGTCTGGTGGACAGTGGAAACTGTTTCATGATACCGCCGGGCGTGCCGCCAGGGGGAGAAACTGTTCAAACTGCTTCTTGTCGGCGGAGCAGCGATGGGCCTCCTCGGGGGTTATCTGTTTGGTCTTGAGGAGATCCAGCAGGTGCTGGTCCATGAGCTGCATGCCGTCCCTCCGGGCGGTCTGGATGATGGAGGGGATCTGGAAGGTCTTTCCCTCCCGGATCAGGTTGGCAATGGCCGGGGTCCCCACCAGGATCTCCAGGGCCGCAACTCGCCCTTTGCCGTCGGCTGTCTTGAGGAGTTGCTGACAGATGACCCCCTTCAGCGACTCGGCCAGCATGGTCCGTATCTGGGCCTGGCCATCCCGGGGGAAGGCGTCGATGATCCGGTCAATGGTCTTGGCGGCCGAGTTGGTGTGGAGGGTGCCGAAGACCAGATGACCGGTCTCGGCGGCGGTCATGGCCAGGCTGATGGTCTCCAGGTCGCGCATCTCCCCCACGAGGATGACATCCGGGTCCTCCCGGAGGGCGGCGCGGAGGGCTGCGGTGAAACTGTTCGTATGTTCGCCGATCTGTCGCTGGTTGAAGAGCGACAGCTTGTTTTCGTGGATGAACTCCAGGGGGTCTTCCAGGGTGAGGATATGGTCCTTCCGGGTGTTGTTGATATGGTCGATCATGGCCGCCAGGGTGGTGGATTTACCCGAGCCGGTGGGACCGGTTACCAGGATCAGCCCCTTCTTGAGCTGGGTGAATTTCGTAACACCTTCGGGGAGTCCCAGTTCCGCCACGGAGAGAATCCTGCTGGGGATGATCCGGAAGACCGCAGCGATCCCCTTGTGCTGCAGAAGGATGTTTCCCCGGAATCGGGCGAGGTCGGGGACCGAATAGGCAAAGTCCAGGTCGTGCCGTTCTTCGAACTCCTGAATCTGCTTTTCGCTCAGGATCTCATAGATGATCTCCTTGAGCTCTTCATGGGAGAGTGACTTGAACTCCAGCGGTTCCAGTTCACCTCGGAGGCGGAAGATGGGAGGAGCGCCTGTGGAGAGGTGCAGGTCGGAGGCCCCCTGCTCCCGCATCATCTTGAACAGTGCGTCGATGTGTGCCATGGATACGACTCCGGAATGTTTTTCGGGTTTTCGTCATGTCAGGTGAAAAAGCGGGTTCTCCTGCACCTGAGCCGTGACCGGCGGGAGGGATGATTCTGCTCCGGTGCGTAAAGGTACTCCTGCATCTTTCGGATCTCTGCTTCGTCGGCGATGGAGAGTGTGACACTGCAGTCGCAGAGTGCTGCTATTTCCCTGAGGGCCTCATGGTTCAGCGGGTCGACAATGGCAATGCGGAGCTCATTCTCGATCCGGATCACCGGGACGGCGCAGTGGCGACGGGCGAGTCCCTCCGGCAGAAGTGTTGCGGCGTCGGGGGCCATGCTATCCCGACTCAGCCGGATATACGGGATATCCAGGTGACGGGAGAGTGCCCAGTTGATATCCTCGGCCGTGACGATTCCCAACCTGACCAGCGCCTCGCCGAATCGGCAACCCTGGCGTTCCTGCTCGGCCAGGGCGCGCCGGATATCTTCTTCCGTTATGATCCGGGAGTCGTAGAGAATAGCCCCCAGCGATCCCTGTGTGACCAATTGGCTCATATGTCCCTCCTCCAGCTCCGGATGCCGTCGAACTGACTATAACAGTAAATCACGTGTGGACAGATTCGTCAAAAGAAACCTGTAATCGGAGCGCTGTCATCCCCCGTCCCCCTCCTTTACAGCCGTCTCCGGTGTGTGGTAGCATGCTGATCATCAAACAGGCGCATTTTGCGCAGGAGGAACCCATCGCACACGCAGCCATTGTTCTCTTTTCCGGGGGGCTAGATTCCCAACTCTCGGCACGGCTCATGCAGAACCAGGGGATCGGTGTCACCGCCCTTCATTTTACGTCCCCCTTCTTCGGTTCGGGAGATGCGGCAACGGGTAAGTACAACGCCCGGAAGGCCGCCGACGCACTGGGGGTCCCGTTGATCGTCCACCATCTGGGGGAGGAGTACCTGAATATGCTCCGCGACCCCAATCATGGCTACGGCAAGGCGGTGAACCCTTGTGTGGATTGCCATGCCTGGATGTTTCGGGTGGCCAAGGGGCTGATGCCGGAATACGGCGCTGATTTCGTGGTCAGCGGCGAGGTCCTGGGGCAGCGTCCCATGAGCCAGCGTAAGGATACCCTCCGGGTGGTGGAGCGAGAGAGCGGCCTCATCGGACTGCTGCTCCGCCCTTTGTCGGCCCGCTTTCTTCCCCCCACGATCCCTGAACAGGAAGGGTGGGTGGACCGGGAAAAACTCTTCGGCATCACCGGCCGTTCCCGCAAGGTGCAGATGCGTCTGGCAAATGAGCTGGGAATGAAGGATTACCCCTCCCCGGCGGGGGGATGCCTCCTCACCGAACTCTCTTTTCAGGGGAAGATCCGTGACCTCTTCACCCATAATCAGCTGCTTGACCCCCTGGATTTCAAGCTCCTCCGGCTGGGGCGTCACTTCCGGCTGAGTCCCACCGTGAAGCTCATCGTGGGGCGCAACGAGGAGAATAACCGACTGCTGGAGGAGGCCGCCCGCCCCGGCATGACCTATCTTCGCTGGCTGGACGGGGGGAGCCCCATGGGGGTCGTGGTGGGGGAGGCGGACGACGACCAGCTGGGGAGCGCCGCCGGAATTCTTCTGCGTTACACCCGGGCCGAAGCGGGGATGCCGTGCCGGATTTTGGTGGTCAGCGATGGCGTGGAGAAGGAGATCGTCGTGGGGAACGACTACGGCGAGGAGCAGGTGGCGGCGATGCTGGTCGTGTAGTTCCTTCGTTCCTTGTTACCGGGCGTTACTGCTCTTCGTACCCTGTTCGTGAAGAGGGTCGATACAACGAAATGGAGGTAGCCCCCATGGTGGTACGGCTCGTTATATTCCTGCTGTTGACCCTGCAGGGCGCGGCGTACGGTGAAGAAACGGCCAAGGGGAGCGGGGGTGGCGGCTATGCCGGCTCCAAAAGCTGTCAGGAATGCCATGGCAGGTTTTATGAACTCTGGTCCACCTCTCTTCACGGTCTGGCCATGCAGCCTTTCACCGAGACCTTCTCAAGGGTCAAGCTGACCCCCCAGAAGGATGACCTGGTCATCGGCAAGCTGCGGTATCGGGCTGATGGCGCCGCGGGCGTCGTCCGGGTGACCGACCCTGATGGCAAACAGCGGAAGTATGAGATAACGTACGCCCTGGGTGGCAAGAACGTCTACTACTTCCTCACCCCGTTGGAAAAGGGGCGGCTCCAGACGCTGCCGGTGGCCTACGACGTCCGGAAGAAAGAATGGTTCGATACCGCCCTTTCCGGTCTGCGCCACTTTCCTGGTCAGCAGGGAGGCGAAGAGCCCGTGGGGTGGCAGGAGTGGCTCTACACCTTCAACTCTTCCTGCCATGGTTGCCATGTCAGCCAACTCAGCTCCAACTACGACCTGAAGAGCGACAGCTATGCCACGTCCTGGAAAGAGCCGGGGATCAACTGTGAAAGCTGCCATGGCCCTTCAGGGGCGCACAACCGCGCCATGCGTGCTCTCCCCGTGGGGGGGCGGCCAGCCAACGACGCAGCTCTGCAGTTGGTCCGGACCAAGTCCTTCACCCCGGCTCAGCACAACGATGCCTGCAACTCCTGCCACTCCAAGGCCAAGCCCCTTACGGCGGGATACCGGACGCCGGAGCGGTTCTTCGATCACTTTGACCTGGTGACGCTGGAGGACCCTGACTTCTATCCCGACGGTCGGGACCTGGGTGAAAATTACACCCAGAGTTCCTGGCGGTTGAGCCCCTGTATCAAGGGGGGGAAGCTCCACTGTGTTACCTGCCATACCTCCAGCGGTCGCTACCGGTTCAGCAAGCCGGAAGAGGCGAACCGTGCTTGTCTCCCCTGCCACGAAGAGCGGGTGAAGAATCCGGCTGCTCACAGCCATCACTCGGTGGAAGGGGTTGCCGGCAGCTGCATTGCCTGCCATATGCCGAAAACCGACTTCGCCCGGATGCAGCGCACCGATCACTCCATGACCCCGCCGACCCCGGCGACGACGATTGCCTATGGCTCGCCCAATGCCTGTAACCTCTGCCACCGGGGTAAGGATGCCGCCTGGGCCGACGGTCAGGTGCGGCAGTGGTATGCGAAAGAGTATCAGGCCCCGATTCTCAAGCGGGCCGGGCTGATCCGGATGGCGCGCCGGAGCGACTGGAGCAGGCTGCCGGAGATGCTGGCGTACATCCGCGACCCGCTGAGTAATGAAATCTTCACAACTTCTCTCATCCGGCTACTGGCCAACAACAGCGACCCTGCGGTTGTTGCCGCTACCCGTGCGTGTCTCACCAATCCGTCGCCACTGGTGAGAGCCGCGGCCGTGGAATGGCTCGGGAGGGGAGAAAATCCGGAGCTGTTGCAGGATATTGTCGCTGCCGCCGGTGACGACTACCGCCTTGTCCGGGTACGCGCCGCCGCAATCCTGGCGCAATTTCCGCAAACATCGCCCCAGGGAAAGGGGGGAGGTGAGATCAGGAAGGCCACCGATGAATATCTGGCCGAACTGGTGGCGCGTCCCGATATTTGGGACGCCCACTATAACCTAGGGAACTACTACCTCGGTTTAAAACGGGAACCGCAGGCGACCCTGGTCCTGGTTAATGCGGCCCTGGCCCATGCCCAACGGGGCGAAGTATCCCTTGCCGAGGGGCGGCTGAACGCCGCACTGAAGATCGCCCCTCAGAGCGCCGCCGTACTGTACGACCTGGGACTGCTCAAGGCCCAACTGGGGGATCTCCCGGCCGCGGAGTCATTCCTCACGCAGGCGCTGAAGATCGAACCGGAGATGGCGGAAGCCGCCTATAATCTCTGTGTCATCACCGCCCGGGACAACGTCGCCACAGCACTCCCCTGGTGCCGCCAGGCCGCCGACCTCAAGCCTCATGAGCCCAGGTACGCCTCCACGTACGCCTATTTTCAGCGCAACTCCGGCGACATCACCGGGGCGGCAGCCACGCTGGAGAGTCTGATCAGCCGTCATCCCGGATACCGGGATACTTGGCTGCTCCTGGCCGACATTTACCTGCAACAGGGAAAGCGTGCTGAGGCGCCGGGGCTACTCCGGCGGGCCTTGGCGGCGTCGGAGCTCTCGGAGCAGGCGAAGGGACAGATCCGGACGAAGCTGGACGGGGTAAAATGATGCGGAAAGCAGGCCACCACAGAGTCACAGAGAACAGAAGGAAATTATTAAAAAAGCAGTCCACCACGGAGGCACGGAGACACGGAGGATAATCTTGCACCGTTTCGTGTGGTTGCATTGATATGAATGCTGAATTGGTCAAACCTTTTGGGTTAAAACCAAGAACCAGATTTTTTCAGTGATTTCCTCCGTGCCTCCGTGGTAAAAAGCTGTATTCAGAATAAAAAGAGCTCCACGGTTTTGAAAACCTCGGAGCTCTTTTTTGTCGTGCGGCGGGTGTGACGATGGCCAGGTGTGGAACCACCCGGCCATCGGTTGTATCTTCTTAAAATGTGCCTGCCGGGCGGGATCTCTCCCGGATACCTTCCCTATTTGCACCGTCTCCAGAAATTCTTCAGGATGATGTCCCAATCACGGGAGTCGGTGAGACCATCGTAATTCAGGTCATACCAGCTGGACTTGCCCCCCTTTTTACTGAATTCCTGCCAGCCGGCCAGGTCCTTGCCATCCACAAGGAGATCCAGATTGCCGTCACCGGCACACTTGGTCATGCTGGACGCTACCCCCTGCTGGAGCTGATTGAATTGCGCCAACAGCGACTGGTAATTAAGCTGTTGCACCGGTTGGAGACTTCGCAGCAGTACTTCAACCCTTGGGCAGGGATACCCGCCGTGACCGGGTCGGTGGCGCCGACTTGTTAGCATAGTGAATTTTATCCCATAGCTAGGACCCCGTCCTGCTTAAAGATTCGGATCAGGGTAACTATTGAGCACACTGCCACATATTTTTAAAAAGCCTGTCGTCCCCGAAATCTTCCATCGGGGACCCATGGTTTTCAACAGCTGGATTCCCGATTACACCCTCGGGAATGACAATTTTTTGTGTACCGAATATGCGAAGACTCAAGCCGGACAGGGTGCTAGCTTTCTCCGCGTCTTCGCGTGCGGTACGGTAAAAAATATTGACTTTGCCGTTTTTTGAAATAACGTTACCTATATTGGTTAAAATTATCAGAAAATAATTCAATCTATGCTATTAGCTGGGGCCGAAATTAGGGAAAGGAGATCCTTATGGAATCCCGGAGAGATCGGTGGGGAATGGGGACGGAAATTACGGTTGTACATCGGAAGCGGTCAGGCATGATCCTGTCATGTGCTCTCCTGGTGACCTTCGTTATAACCGTCTCGTTGTGCGGCCAGGCATGGTCGGAGGATCCGGTAGCCGTGGATGATACTAAATCGGTAATGCATCCCGACCGTGATACGCTGCTTCGATGGATAGCGGATTATGAGAATGCGCCCAAGGCCGTACTCGACGCAAATGTTAGCTACAGGCTCTCTGTAATGCGGGAGCAGGGTGTATCAACCTCACTGGATCTCCTGAGTAATGTTCCTTATCTGGGGCCCGAGCGGGATCAAGGTTATTGCGGGAACTGCTGGGTCTGGGCAGGAACCGGTCTGATGGAAATCGCTCATAGCGTTCAGAACAGTGTGGATGATCGGCTCTCCATACAGTACCTCGATTCATGCAAGACCGACGCGTTCGCCTGTAATGGGGGAAATTTGACTTCGTTCGCAACCTGGTACGGGGGGCAAGGTCACGCGCTTCCCTGGTCAAATAGTAATGCATTTTTTGTCGATGGCACGGTATCTTCCGCTCAGACCAAAAGCACGAGAGAATGCGGAACCATAAGTACCGTTCCCCATTATCCTTTCTCCAGCATTACCGCTCAAACCATCGCTACCGCAGAGTCAATCAGCCAGGCGCAGGCGATTGCGAATATCAAAAATGTGCTTAACCAGAACAAGGGGGTGAATTTCGGGATGCACTTGGCAAACAGTGCGGACTGGAGTGCCTTCCAAAATTTCTGGAAGGGATCGGCCGAACCGGTTCTTTGGAATCCGGACAACTATTGCGGTCACACCTACGATATCAACAGTGGTGGGGGACACGCCTTAGTGGTCGTCGGCTACAATGATGACGATCCCAATCCGGATAACCAGTATTGGACGGTGCTTAATAGCTGGGGGACAACTACGGGGCGTCCCACAGGACTTTTCAGGATGAAAATGAACATGAATTATGGTTGTATGTTGCACTTTCCGGGTTCCTCGGATTTTTTCAATTACCAGTTTCAGACCATGAGCATCAGTTTTACGAGCTCACCATCGGCGGATTACACCATCGCGGCATCACCGACGTCGGTAGCGGTTGCCAAGGGGGGCGTGGGGAGTACGACGGTCACCACGACCGTATCCAACGGATTCACTAATGACATTACCCTGTCCGCAACGGGGCTGCCTCCGAAGGTGACAGCCGTTTTCAGCCCGACAACCATCGTTGCTCCCGGTTCCGGCAGTTCGACGCTGACTTTTTCGGTTAATTCGACGGCCTCGACCGAGACCGATCACATCGTAACCGTCACCGGCGCCAGTTCCGGCGGGGCGGTCAAACACGATAGCAGGGTGGCATTAACGATAATCGGTTTGCCGTCCCCGGTCCTTGCTTCTGAACCGCCTCTCACCCCCGGATCAGAAAACACGGTCTACTGGAGCAGGGTCACACCCTCCTTGATGGCGCCGGGTCTCCCGACACAGGTCATTTCCCTCAGCAGGGTGGCGTCTTCCTCTGCAGAGTCAAAGGTCGTGCGCAGTGACACAATCCAGAGCAGCAACGATACCAACACGGAAATGGTACCGAGCGAGTATGGGCTATCAGGCAAATCCAGCGACGAAACCGGACGGAAAGTGATTGGTCATAATCTGCAGCAACCGGTGTCGGTCACGAAGGCGGGAAGTTCTGTGACGGATTCAGACAACCGGATAATCCCCCTGTCTGCAACGCATACTTCAGGAGAAGGAGTTGTTCCCCTGGTTCCAATGAAGAGGGATCAAGGATTCTCTGCGTCACAAGCGTCGACAACTGTCTTGAGTGAAACATTCGAGGGGGCGTTTCCCGGCGTTAGTTGGGGCCTGTCTATGAACCCGACATGGGGCTCAACCGGCGTTGATAAACATACCGGCTCAAAAAGCGGTTGGTGCGGGGGGAGCAGTCTCAATCCTGCAAATGGATATGGCAATAATATGGATTCCTGGATGGTATATGGTCCCTTTAGTTTGTCGGGAGCTACCAGCGCCAGTGTCAATTTTTGGTTTAAAAACTTGTCTGAACTGAATAAAGATTATTTTGCATGGTTTGCCTCGGTGGATAATTATAATTATTACGGAAGCGCCGTAAGTGGAAATTGGAACAGTTGGCAGTCATATGCATTTGATTTGTCAAACGTGTATATGCTGGGAGATTTGAGAGGTAAATCAGAGGTGTGGATTGCATTTTATTTTACCAGTGATGATTCAACTTCAGGGCCGGCGTACACAGGAGCCTATGTTGACGACATCGTTATTTCCAAAGAAACAGCCCCGCTACCCGATTTGACGGTTTCTTCTCTGTCCAGCTGGAACGACAAGATTCCGGTGAGCAGGTCTCAATTGAACGGTGTCGATCCGCACCGTGACGTCGGACCATATTATGATAATGGTACCCTGTATTTCAACTGGTCGTCGTTGAACCAGGGGACCACCGTCGCCACCGGCTACAACGTGCATATTGAAGTTACCGGAACCGGCGGAGGGAGTTGGGATATATCGAGTCTTGAAACGCAACCGGGCAAAGAAGCGCATTTATCCGTTGACCAGGCGTTCGGGCCGTTGGCCGCGGGAAGTCATACGCTTAAAATCTGGATTGATTCCGGCAACATGGTGAGTGAGTCCGACGAAACTAATAACTACTATGAACGGACGATTACCGTTTCTCGTTCCACCGCCGATCTGATGGTCAATCGGTTGCCCAACTGGAACGATAAAATTCCGGTGGGTACATCTCGACAAAACGGTACCGATGCGCACGGGGAGACGGGGCCGTATTACGACGATCAGACATTGTATTTCAATTGGTCACTATTGAACCAGGGGAGCACCACCGCATCCGGGTACAAATTAGATTTCAAGGTGATGGATACCGGCGGAGACCGCTGGGAGTGGTCCAGCCTGGAAACGCAGCCGGACAACGAAGCGCATTTATCTGTTGACCAGGCATTCGGGCCGTTATCTGCGGGGACTCACACTCTGAAGATCCGGCTTGATTCCGACAACGCGGTGCATGAGTCCGACGAATCCAATAACTACTATGAACGAACGATTATGGTACAGCAGAGAGTCCTTGGGTATAACGCCGAATGTGCTGATAATCCCCAGTTCCAATTCCCAATCAGTTCCGGTTGGACGACGCAGCTACAGTGGGTTTTTGCAGAACTGACTCCTGGCAAGACCTATTATTATCGTGTGAAAGACATAAGCCATACAATGGAAAGCGATTGGTCAACTTTATTTGAAAAATCGCAGCAGGTGTCAGCGTTGTACTATCTTCCGGCTAAAGGCCAATTATATGATACGTTCAAAGATTTGTATGGGTCGCTTCATGATGGAGAAATAGTCGAAGCCGATGCCCGGGGGAGTATGCTGTCGGAGGACTATACTCTTGATAAAGATGTCTCTCTCACCATGAGAGGCGGTTATGATCTCTCTCTTAATCCGACAACCGGTTCTACGACGTTACGCGGAGTCATAACCGTCAGGAAAGGCGTTTTGACCCTTGACAGGTTTATCCTCAGGTAGGGTAGGCGCATACTACGGAGTTAAATAAAACGGAGCCTTTTTATAGCTCCGTTTTGCCGGGAGACAATCGTTTCTACCGTTACCGCTCGCTATTTCTGGTCCACTTCCAGCCGCACTTCCCCCTCTTTCGGTTCCGCTCCCCTCACTGCCTCGCCCGGTTCTTCCCGGGGTGCAGGTTCTTCGTACCTCCTGACCGCGGGGAGCGCCGGAATGACGGCGCTGCTCCGATTGGGGAATGCCTCTTCCTTCTTGATGCTTGCATCCACCTTCCGCTGGAGTCCGGCGATGTTGGGGATCTCCGCCAGCGCCCGCTGGTACTCATCCTCGGACAGCACCCCCCGTTTCCGGAGGAGCAACAGGATCTGGTCCGACCGTTTCATCACCTTGTCCACATTCCGGTAGGGGTTGTACGCCACCCGTGGGCCGGGGAGCATGGCCGCCAGAAAGGTGCTCTCCCGGGGAGTGAGGAGGTTGGCGGGTTTGCCGAAGTAGTAGCGAGAGCCCTGGCCGATGCCGTAGACCATGGGGCCCAACTCCACCACGTTGAGATAAAGTTCCAGGATTCGCCCCTTGGTCAACTCCTGCTCCATCCGCTTGGCCAGGATGACCTCCCGGATCTTGCGGGTGATCGTCTTTTCCCGGGAGAGAAAGAGGTTCTTGGCGGTCTGCTGGGTGATGGTGGAGGCCCCTCGGGCCATGGACTGTTTTTCCAGGTCGTACTGGATTGCCTTCTTGATCGCCTTCACGTCGATCCCGTCATGTTTGTAGAAACTTGCGTCCTCCGCCAGGATCACCGACCACTTCATCTCCGCCGGAATGCTCTTCCCTCCGGTCCAGGAGGGGTTTTGGGGCCCCACGACAAAGGGGTGGTAATTTCCCTGCCAATCCTTCACCTGGATGGTCATGTTGCAGGAGCGTTTCTTCAGCGGTTCCACCGGGGGGAGGGACACAAAGGCGAGGCCGATGACGCCCCCCGCGACGGCCGGCAGCATGAGGGTGATCAGCAGGATTCGTTTGAACGTCATGGGGATGCTCCCGTAACATAGCATAAAGGGTTCTTGCTGCCGAACCATGCTAAACGGGCTGGAACCGGATGGCAAGGGTAAAAAAACAACGGGTAATAAACCAGATGACGGCAAGAGACGGTATGTCCGCTTCCGGACAAACAGTTTCAATTGCACCCCACCGGCACAAGCCGGTTGCGTTATTTTGCGATTTCGGTTAAAGATACAAGATTCATCATCTTCACATTGCCCGGAGGATCGTTTGACACCGTTTGAACTTCAGGGGGGCGCCCATGGCTGGTGGCGGCCTACCTCTCCAGATGATTCATCGCAGAAGCGGGGGATGGTAGATTCCCTGCGCCGGATTCGCGAGCCGCTCTTTGTGATCCGGAAGAACGGGAGCGCTGTCCCTGTGTCGGGTGGATACGCACAGCTTTGCGGGGAAGTTACGCCGGCTGACGCCCACCCCCTGCTGGGGTATGCCGCACCCTGCCTGCCGGAACAGCTGGGTGATCCCGGTTTTTGCGCCGAGTTGGGGATCCGGTATCCCTATCTGGGGGGCTCCATGGCCAAGGGGATTAGCTCCGTGGCCATGGCCCGGGAACTGGGGGAAGCGGGAATGCTCGGCTTCTTCGGCGCTGCCGGTCTCCCCTTGGAAGTCGTGGCGGCGGCGCTGGACAAACTCGTTACTTCGGGGCTCCCCTATGGTGTCAACCTGATCCACTCCCCCCACGAGCCGGAACTGGAGAGCTCTCTGGTGGATCTCTATATCCGTAAAGGGGTCCGGCTGGTGGAGGCATCGGCCTTTCTCGCTCTTTCCCTCCCCCTGGTCCGCTACCGGCTCCACGGCATCCATAAAAACGGTGACGGTGTCATTGTTGCCCCCAACCGGATCGTCGCCAAGGTCTCCCGGGAGGAGCTGGCCGAACGGTTCTTCTCCCCCCCGCCGGAAAAATTTCTCAAGGTGCTGCTGGCCGAGGGGAGTATCACCCCCGGGCAAGCGGAACTGGCTACCCTGATCCCCATGGCCCAGGAGGTCACCGCCGAGGCGGATTCCGGCGGCCATACGGACAACCGTCCGGCCCTGGCGCTCTTTCCCACCATCCTCTCCCTTGCCCAGCGGATGCAGACCCTCCACGGCTACGACGTTCAACTCCGGGTGGGGCTCGCCGGTGGTATCGGGACTCCCGCATCCGCCGCCGCCGCCTTTGCCATGGGAGCCGCCTATATCATGGCCGGTTCGGTTCATCAGGGGTGCGTGGAATCGGGGACTTCCGATGCGGTGCGCGAGATGCTTGCCGTGACCCGTCAGGCCGACGTGACCATGGCCCCGGCTGCGGATATGTTTGAGATGGGGGTGACGGTTCAGGTTCTGAAACGGGGAACCATGTTTCCCATGCGCGCCGCCAAGCTCTACGAACTGTACCGAAACTGTGCCGGACTGGACGAGATCCCTCTCTCCGAACGGGAGAAGCTGGAGAAGAGTCTCTTTCTCGTCCCCCTGGAACAGATCTGGCAGGAGACTCGCGCCTATTTTTCCCGTCGCGACCCGCGTCAGGTGGAGCGGGGTGATCGTGATCCCCGGCATCGGATGGCTCTGGTCTTTCGCTGGTATCTGGGGCAGGGGGCACACTGGGCCAAGGACGGTGAACTGTCCCGCCGGATGGATTATCAGATCTGGTGCGGTCCGGCCATGGGAGCCTTTAACGAATGGGCCGCCGGTTCATTCCTGGAGAGCCCGGCCCGGCGCAGGGTGTCGACGGTGGCGCTCAATCTCCTCTACGGCGCCGCGCTGCTGGCCCGCGCCGCCTCTTTGCGGCGCCAGGGGGTCGGCCTCCCGCCGGAACTCCTCCGTGCCGAACCCCTCCCCATTGAACAGATCAAGGAGTATCTTGGGTGACCACACACGCCGCACCATCTGATCCCGTCCGACCCGCCGTTACAACCCCGGCGGTGCCGCTGGCCATTATCGGTATCGGCTGTCTCTTTCCCGGGGCCGCCGATCCCACGACCTACTGGGCCAACATCCGGGAGGGGATTGACGCCATCACCGATATCCCCGCGACCCACTGGAAGGTTGAGGAATATTTCGACCAGGACCAGAAGTCCCCCGACCGGACCTATGGCAGGCGCGGCGGTTTCATCTCACCGGTCCCCTTCAACCCCCTGGAGTTCAATATTCCCCCCAACATCCTGGAGGCCATCGACAGCTCCCAGCTTCTGGGGTTGGTGGCTGCCGGGCAGGCGCTACGGGATGCCGGCTACGGCCCGGAGCGGGAGTATGACCGGAGCCGGGCCAGCGTCATTCTGGGGGTCACCGGCGCCATGGAACTGGTGGTTCCCCTGGGAGCCCGTCTCGGTCATCCTCGCTGGCGCGCCGCCCTGAAGGAGGCGGGGGTTGCCGATGCCGTGGCTGATGACGTGGTACAGCGGATTGCCGATTCCTACGTGGAGTGGCAAGAGAACTCCTTTCCCGGACTCCTGGGTAACGTCGTGGCGGGGAGGATCAGCAAACAGTACGATCTGGGGGGGACCAATTGCGTCGTGGATGCGGCCTGCGCCAGCTCCTTCAGCGCTCTCCATCTGGCCGGGATGGAATTAGCCACGGGGAAGGCCGACATGGTGGTCACCGGTGGTATCGACACCTTCAACGACATCTTCATGTATATGTGCTTCAGCAAGACCCCCGCTCTCTCCCCCACCGGTGATGCGAAACCGTTCGATGCCGCCGCCGACGGGACGATTCTGGGAGAAGGATTGGGGATCGTGGTGGTCAAGCGGTTGGCCGACGCGGAACGGGACGGGGATCGGATCTATGCGGTCATTCGCGGGGTCGGCTCCTCCAGTGACGGGAGGGGGGATGCCATCTATGCCCCCAGCCCCGGAGGGCAGAAGAAAGCGCTCCGGGACGCCTACCAGCGGTCCGGAGTGACGCCGGAAAGTATCGGACTTCTGGAGGCCCATGGCACCGGGACCAGGGTCGGGGATGCGGTGGAGGTCAACGCCCTGCGCGACGTCTACGGCGTGGCTCAAAGCCCTTGGTGCGCCCTGGGATCGGTGAAGTCCCAGATCGGCCACACCAAGGCGGCCGCCGGCGCCGCTGGACTCATCAAGACGGCCCTCGCCCTCCACCACAAGGTCATTCCACCCACCATTAAGGTCACTACCCCCCTGGGAGAGGTCACCGGGAAGGGGACCCCCTTCTATCTGACGACGGAAAAGCGTCCCTGGCTTCCTTCCGGAGGGATGCCGCGCCGTGCCGCGGTCAGTGCCTTCGGTTTCGGTGGTTCCAACTTTCACACGGTGCTGGAAGAGTACCGCCCGGTGAAGGGAACGGCCGACTGGGACGGGACAATCCAGATCATCCCGTTCTCCGGTGCGTCCACCGGGGAGCTGGAATCGGCCCTGACGGCGCTTTCCGCCGAACTGCCCTGGAACGGTATTCGCGATCTGGCGGCGATGGCCCGGCGAGAGTTCGATCCTGCCGCTCCCTGTCGTCTCGCCCTGGTGGTGGAACGGGAGCGGACAAATCTGGCGACCCTGACGGGGAATGCGCGAAAACTTCTCCGGGGCAACAGCTCATCGTCCTGGCAGACACCCGATGGCGCTTTCTTCGCCGCCGGTGAGCCATCCGGAAAGCTTGCCTTTCTCTTTCCCGGACAGGGGGCACAGTACACGGGGATGCTCAGGGATCTTGCCTGCTCCTTTCCCCAGGTTTTCAGCTCACTGGCCGAGGCTGACGCCGGTTACGGCATCCCTGAAGGTCTCCGCCTCTCGGACAGGATCTACCCCCCCACTCCGTTTTCTTCCCAGGGGAAAGAGCTGCAGGAAGAGGAACTCCGCGCCACCGACGTGGCTCAGCCCGCCATCGGCGCAGTGAGCTTGGGAGCTCTCCGGCTGCTGGATTCCTTTGGCCTTGTCCCTGAGGCTGCTGCCGGGCACAGTTACGGCGAGCTCACCGCCCTCTGTGCTGCCGGTGTGGTGGATGGAGAGTCATTTTACCATCTTTCCCGTCTGCGCGGCCGTCTCATGGCGGCAGGCGCCGGTGATCGGGGGGGGATGGTGGCGGTACCGGCTCCCCTGGCTCTGGTGGAGCAGGCGCTGGCGGAAGAGGGGCTGGACCTGGTGGTCGCCAACCGGAACGCCCCCTCCCAGGCGGTTCTTTCGGGGAGCAGTGCCGAGATAGAGCGAGCCGTCGTCCTACTTGCCGCCCGGAGGCTTGCCTGCAAGCGGCTCCCCGTGGCCGCGGCCTTTCATAGCCCGTTGGTGGCCGACGCAGCCGAACCGTTCCGTGAGGCACTGGCTGATATTACCTTCAGCTTGGCGAGGATTCCGGTCTACGCCAACTCCATTGCCGCGCCCTATCCGGAAGATGAAGGTGCTGCCAAGGCTCTTCTCGCCGGACAACTGGCCCGGCCGGTGGAGTTCGTGGCGGAGATCGAGGCGCTCTACGCCTCCGGGATGAGCACCTTCGTGGAAGTGGGACCCGGCGCCCGGCTGACCGGTCTGGTGAAGGCGATCCTGGGAGAGCGAAACCATCTGGCCCTTGCCCTGGATGCTTCGGGGGGGAAACGGTCGGGGATCGCCGATCTGGCTCGCCTCCTGGCTCAGTTGGCGGTAATTGGTCACCCCGTCCGACTCGATCTCTGGGATGCCGACTACCGGCCGACACCTCCGGCAACGGGCAAAAAACCGGTCATGACGGTTCCCCTCTGCGGCGCCAACTACGTGAAGCCGAAAGCTAAAAGGCCGGGAGTCGTGACTCGTGACTCGGGACTCGGTTCCTCAAACCTGGATCGCCTAACCTTGAACCCTGAACCTCGAACCCCGAGCCTTGCCTCGAACCTCGAACCTCGAACCCCGAACCTTGAACCCGCATTTTTGGCCGAATCCCTGCGGGTTACCCGGGAGAGCATGGCGGTGCTGCAGAAGATGCAGGAGGATACCGCCCAGCTTCACCGCCGGTTTCTGGAAGGTCAGGAGGCGGCCGCCCGGACCATCCAGAGCCTTCTGGACCAGCAGAGCCGGTTGCTCCATGGCGGCTCTCCTGTTTCCTCTGCCGTGACGGCTCCCTTCGTTGCGCCACCGGTGGTCACTTCTCCGCTGCTGCCGGCAGCTACTCTTCCCGTGACTCCCCCTGCTACCGCTCTCTCCGTTCCCTCCGTTCCTGTTGCCGTCACCTCCAACGTGACTGACGTCCTCCTGGCCACCGTGGGCGAGAAGACCGGCTACCCGGTTGAAATGCTGGAGCTGGAGATGGGGCTGGATTCTGATCTGGGGATCGATTCCATCAAGCGGGTGGAGATACTGTCGGCCCTCCAGGAGCGTCTCCCCGCCGCGCCGGTCATCGGTCCGGAGCAGATGGGGAACCTCCGGACTCTGGCGGATATCGCCGCGTTCCTCACTGTCGGCGCCGGTGGTGACTCTGCCGAACATCGGTCCGATTCGTCCCATCGGTCCGATTTGTTGCCCGGCGTCACCAACGTCCTCCTGGCCACCGTCAGCGAGAAGACCGGTTATCCGGTGGAGATGCTGGAGCTGGAGATGGGGCTGGATTCGGACCTGGGAATCGACTCCATCAAACGGGTGGAGATCCTTTCGGCCCTCCAGGAGCGGCTTCCCGCGGCGCCGGTCATCGGCCCGGAGCAGATGGGGAACCTCCGGACTTTGGGGGATATCGCTGCATTTCTTGGCGCCGGTACCGCCTGCGCCGGGGCGACTCAGCCGTCGCCCCGGCAGGATATTCCGGAAATTCCGCTGGCCGAGATTCATTCTTCCCCTGCCGGAACCGTCAACCGGAGCGGAGTCATTCCTTTTTCCCTCGACCCCTCTCTTCTGACGCTGGCAACGGCCGGGAGCGGTGAATTTTGGGTCACCGAAGATGGCTCCCCCTTTGCGGGGGAACTGGCCAAGCTCATCAGGGGACGGGGGCAGGCGGTTCGTCTGGTGGATCTGACGACGGCGGAAGAGGCTGCCCCGGCTGCGGATATCTCCGGCCTCGTCATCATAACCCCCCATGCCCGCGCCGACGAAGGGTTTCTGGAAGATGCCTTCCTCCTCCTGAAGAGCGCCGCGCCGGCTCTTCGCCGTGCTGCGGCCGGGGGGGGGGCGATCTTTGCCACAGTGTCGCGTCTGGATGGTTCCTTCGGGTTTGGTTCGGGCCCATCCCTGGTCGATCCCCTCTCCGGAGGGTTGGCCGGTCTGGCCAAGACCGCTGCGTGTGAATGGCCGGAGGTCTCCTGCAAGGCCATCGATCTGGGAGGGTTCTCTTCGGGGATCATGGAGGCCGATGCGGTGGCGGGGGAACTCTTTACCCCCGGTCCGGTGGAGGTTGGAGTGACTCCCGGGGGAAGGATCGCTCTCCGGCTTGCTCCCCTTCCGCCATCCCCACCCCCGGCAACCGCTCCTGCTCAGCCCGGAGAGGTGATCATCGTCACCGGAGGTGGTCGCGGGGTAACGGCTGCGGCGTCGGTGGCCCTGGCGTCGGCGTACCGGCCGCTCCTGGTCCTCCTGGGGAGAAGTCCCGAACCGGGGGAAGAACCGGCGTGGCTTGCGTCCCTCACCGAAGAGTCACCCATCAAGCGGGCCATCCTGGGCCATGCGGGGGAAAAACTCTCGCCACGGGAGATCGAGGCACGCTACCAGGCCGTACTGGCAGGAAGGGAGCTTTGCACCACCCTGGCCCGTATCCAGGCGATGGGAGGGAAGGCGCTTTACCGCTCTCTGGATATCCGTGATGCCGGGGCGGTGGCCGACCTGCTGACCGAGATTCGCCGGGATCACGGCCCGATCCGCGGTATCGTGCATGGCGCCGGCGTTCTGGCCGATCGCCTCATCATCGACAAGAGCCGGGACCAGTTCGCGGCGGTCTTCGGCACCAAGGTTTCCGGGCTCCGGAACCTTCTGGCCGAAACGGCGGGGGATGACCTCCGTTTCATTGCCCTCTTCGCCTCCACCACCGGCCGTTTGGGCCGTACCGGTCAGGCGGATTATGCCGTGGCCAACGAGGTCCTCAACAAGCTGGCCCAGACCGAGGCACGACGTCGCCCCGGCTGCCGGACAGTGAGCATCAACTGGGGCCCCTGGGACGGCGGGATGGTTACCCCGGCCCTGAAAAAGCTCTTTGCCGGGGAGGGGGTCGGTCTCATCGGCCTCGCCCAGGGTGGAGATTTTCTGGTGCGGGAGCTGGCAGCAGGAGACGGGCCGGTGGAGGTGGTGGCCCTCTCCGGAAACGGCGACGTTAACGCCGCCCGACCCGATTCACCCCCCTCGCAACCGCTTACCGAGGCGCTGGCGCTGAACCTCACCCTGGAGGAGTACCCTTTTCTCCGCTCCCACGTTATGGACGGCAAGGCCGTGGTTCCCATGGCGGTGATCGTGGAGTGGCTGGCCCATGGAGCGCTTCATGGTAATCCGGGGTTCCGTTTTCACGGGTTCAACGATCTCCGTATCTGCAAGGGGGTCGTCTTTGACCGGCAGACTCCCTGTACTCTCCGGATCATGGCGGGAAGGGCGGCCCGTCGTGAATCGTTCCACCTGGTGCCGGTGGAGCTCCGAAGCGCCGACTCTCTTCTCCACGCCCGTGCCGAGATCATCCTGGCAACGCGGCTTCCCGAGGGGATTCGCTCCATCGGCGACCTTCCGGCGGGGAGTTGCGGTTCTCTCCAGGGGGAAATCTACGTTCGGGAGCGGTTGTTTCATGGTCCCGATCTGCAGGGGATAGAGCAGGTGCTCAACTGTTCCCCCAAGGGGATCACTGCCCTGGTGAAGGGGGCGCCCAAGCCATCGGCCTGGATCAACCGGCCGCTGAGGAGCGACTGGCTTGCCGATCCTCTGGTGATGGACAGCGCTTTCCAGATGATGATCCTCTGGAGCCTTGAGCAGTTCGCCGCCGGTTCACTCCCCACTTTCGCCGCACGCTATCGTCAGTTCACCGATTCCTTCCCCCGGGACGGGGTTCAGGTGGTGATTCGGGTGACGTCCGAACGGGAACATGGCGCCACCGCCGACATGGAGTTCCTCGACCGGCAGACGGGAAAACTGGTGGCTCGCCTCAACGGGTACGAGTGTGTCATTGACCCCTCTCTGCAGCGGGCCTTTCGCCATAATCAGCTCCCCCGGCTGGGAGCCGCCTGAAGATGCCGTACACCGGAACCGTGGCGGTGGTGGGGATCGGCGGCATTTTCCCTGATGCTCCGGAGCTTGACCTCTTCTGGGAGAATATTCGCTCCGGCCGTAGCGCCGTCCGGGATGTTCCGGCCGGTCGCTGGTCCGTCCCGGCGGAGGGGGTCTATTCCCCCGAAATCGCTCTTCCGGACCACGTCTACTCCCGCCGCGGCTGCTTCCTGAATGATCTTCCTCCGTTCACTCCTCCCCCGGGATCGGCTCTGAAGCCGGAGCTTCTGGCCGGCCTGGACCCGCTTTTCCACCTGCTGCTTCATGCCGGGCAACGAGCCTTTATTGACGGGATCACCGCACCGCTGGATCTCTCCCGCGTGGGGGTAATCATCGGCAACCTGGCTCTCCCCAGCGAGGGGGCGGCGCTTCTGGCACGACAGACAGTGGGGAGGACCTTTGCCGAAAAGCTCCTGGGGCGTTCGGTGGATTACGGCGTCACCAATCCCCTGAACCGCTATGTGGCCGGCCTCCCCGCCGGCATCCTGGCCCAGGCGTTGGGGCTGGGGGGGGGCTCCTTCACCCTGGATGCCGCCTGCGCCTCCTCCCTGTACGCCATCAAGCTGGCGGCGGACGAACTCCTTGCCGGTCGGGCCGACGCCATGCTCAGTGGCGGCCTCTCCCGACCAGACCCCCTTTATACCCAGATGGGTTTTTCCCAGCTCCGTGCCCTTTCCAAACGGGGAATCTGTTCCCCCTTTGACACTGCCGGCGACGGTCTGGTGGTGGGGGAGGGGGCCGGGCTCTTCCTCCTCAAGCGGACGGGGGACGCCCTGGCCCATGGGGACCGGATCTACGGGATCATTCGGGGGATCGGCCTGGCCAATGACGTGGGGGGGAGTCTCCTCGCCCCCCTCTCCGAGGGACAGCTTCGGGCCATGCGCGCCGCCTACGAACAGGCAGGCTGGACGCCCCGGGATGTGGATCTCGTGGAGTGTCACGCCACCGGCACCCCGGTGGGAGACGCGGTGGAGGTGGCCAGTCTCAAGGAGCTTTGGGGAGATCCTTCGGCCGGGGGGGAACGGTGTGTCCTCGGCTCCGTCAAATCCAACATCGGCCATCTTCTCACCGCCGCCGGCGCCGCAGCCCTCACCAAGGTATTGCTGGCCATGGTGGGAGAAACTCTTCCCCCCACCGCCTGCTTCACGGCTCCGCAACCGGGGATGATGCTGGAGCAGAGTCCCTTCCGGGTACTCACATCGCCGGAGCCGTGGCTTCGTCGGGGTGAGGGGATTCCCCGGCGGGCGGCCGTCAGTGCCTTCGGCTTTGGCGGTATCAACGCCCATCTCCTCGTGGAGGAGTGGATCGACGGTTGTTCTCCCCAGAGTCGGCGCAGGCCCACCGCCCCTACGGAGCCACCCGAACCGGTCGCTGTCGTGGGGATGGACGCCCGCTTCGGTCCCTGGCAGTCACTCCGGGCGTTTCAGGAACGGGTGCTGGGTGGAAGGAAGGGGGATCTTGCCACCCCTCCCCGTCGTTGGTGGGGGGCGGAGCAGGGTTCCCGGTTCCGGGGAGAGGGGACTCCCTTTGCCGGTTTCTATCTGGACGAGGTGGCAGTGGCGGCGGAACAGTTCCGCATCCCTCCCCGGGAGCTGGAAGAGATGCTTCCCCAGCAGCTCCTCATGCTGCAGAGTGCGGCGGCCGCCATGGCCGATGCCGGTTTGGGCCGGGAGGGGAACCTCCGGACCGGGCTCTTCATCGGCATCGCCCTGGATCTCAACAGCACAAATTTCAGCCACCGTTGGTCCCTGGCGGGGGAAGCCGGGGAATGGGCCGCCGAGCTGGGACTCCACCTGACCCCTTCTCAGTTGAGCGACTGGACCGCCCGACTTCGTGACGCCGCTGGTCCTCCCCTCACCGCCAACCGGACCATGGGTGCGCTGGGGAGCGTCGTGGCCAGCCGCATCGCCCGGGAGTTCAAGGTGGGGGGACCCAGTTTCACCCTCTCCAGCGAGGAGTGTTCCGGCATCCGCTCTCTGGCAACGGCAGTTTCCCTTCTCCGGAAGGGGGATATCGACCGGGCGCTGGTGGGGGGGGTGGATTTTGCCGGTGACCTCCGGGCGGTGCTGGGTCACCATGCCGGGCGCCCCTTTTCCCCCGGCGGGCGCTCTTTGCCGTTCTCCACTCAGGCCGACGGGAGTATTGTTGGTGAAGGTGGGGCGGCGGTGGTTCTCAAGCGGCTCTCCGACGCCCGGCGGGACGGGGACCGGATCTATGCGGTCATCCGGGGGATCGGCGTGGCCGGAGGAGATACGATCGTTCCGGACGAAGCGACCTACGTCCGTGCCCTGGGTCGGGCCTACGCCGAAGCGGGGGTCTCCCCCTCCACGGTCACCTATCTTGAGGCCCACGGCGCCGGTCACCCGGCATCGGACGAGATGGAGTCAACGGCACTGGGCTCCTTCTTTGGTGCGGGAGATACTCCTCTCCGTTCCTGCGCCGTCTCTGCTCTTGCCGGAGAGATCGGCCATACCGGCGCCGTTGCAGGGCTGGCCTCTCTGGTGCGGGGGTGTCTGGCACTGTACCAGGAGCTCATCCCTCCCTGCCGGGGCGCAGCGGCCCCACTACCCCGGCTTTCCGGCGCCGGCCCCCTCTTTCTCCCTGCCACCCCCCGTTACTGGCTGCGCAACCGGGCCGAAGGTCCCCGCCGGGCGGGGGTGAGCGTCTTTGGCGTTGACGGGAACTGTGCCCACCTGATCCTGGAAGGGTGGGATCAGGAGCATCCTCGCAATGGTGATGAGCGGTTGGCGCCGATGGGGGGGGGTGAGGAGCAGCTCTTCGTACTCACCGGAGGGTCGCCGGCCGAGTTGTCCCGGGAACTGGAGCTACTTCGCCGGGAACAGGGTGGAGAGCACGATCTGGGATGTCTGGCCCGCCGGTGGTACGGCAGGAAAGAGGGGGAACCGGTGGCCGGGTTGGCGCTTTCCCTGGTTGCCCGGAGTTTGGAAGAGCTGGCGGAACTCCTTGATCTTGGGGAGGAGGCGCTTGCCGTCGGTGAGGTGCCGGCATCACCACCGGCGCTGCGTGACCGGCTCTTCTACCGTACGACCCCCCTTGGCCGTCAGGGAAAGGTCGCCTTCGTTTTCCCCGGTTCGGGTAATCACTACCCCGGTATGGGAGCAGAGCTCTCCGCCCGCTGGCCGGAGATTTACCGGCAGCAGGACAGGGAAAACCGATTCCTTAAAAGTCAGTTCCAGCCGGAACTCTTCTGGAACGGCGCCCCGCAACGTCTGTTGGACGCCGATTCCCGGGCTGTCATCTTCGGTCAGGTCGCCGTCGGCTGCGCGGTCAGCGACCTGGTCAGGAGTTTCGGCGTCGCCCCCCAGGGAGTTATCGGCTATAGCCTGGGAGAGTCCGCAGGGCTCCTTGCTCTGCATGCCTGGGAGGAACGGGACGTGATGCGGGAGCGGATGGAGGAATCCACCCTCTTTACCCGGGAGTTGGCCGGCGAATGCCGGGCGGCCCGTCGGGCTTGGGCTCTTCCGGAGGGGGAGCAGGTACTCTGGAGCATCGGCGTGGTGGATACCCCCGCACCCCGGCTCCGTGAAGCCTTGCTGCGCTATCCCCGGGTTTATCTCCTCATTATCAACACGCAGGATGAGTGCGTGGTGGGAGGTGATGCCGGTTCCGTCAGTACGCTGGTGGAGTCGCTGGGGTGCCGCTTCTACCCTCTTGCCGGCGTTACCACGGTCCACTGCCCGGTGGCGCGGGAGGTGGCCGAACCGTACCGGGCGCTCCATCTTTTTCCCACGGCCCCGCCGGTGGGGGTCACCTTCTACAGCGGAGCCTGGGGGGGAGCCTACCTCCCCGACCGGGAACGTGCCGCCGACGCCATTCTTGCCCAGGCTCTGGAGGGGATCGATTACCCGGCGGTGATCAATGCCGCCTATGACGACGGTGTGCGTCTCTTTCTGGAAATGGGTCCGAGTGGTTCCTGCAGCCGGATGATAAACCGGATACTGGCCGGACGCCCCCATCTGGCTCGACCGGTGGTTACTTCCGGCCAGGAGCCGGTGTCGGCCGTTCTCCGGTTCCTGGCCCAGCTGGCCAGCGAGCGAGTTCCCCTGGATTTCTCATTACTACACGTCGCACGTTCGGCGCCGGTACTCTCCGGAGCGAAACAGCTGATACGGATCATTCCCGGCGGCGCACCGTATCTCCTGCCGGACCCTCCGGTACGCACCTCCCCCACCAATCCTGAGTCGTCCCTGGAGGTGGTTCTCAGCGGCTTTGCTGCGGCGCAGGATGCGCGGATCATGGCCCACGCCGCCTACCTGACTGCTTCCCAGGGGCTCGCTTGTGCCATGGCGGAAGCCCTGGCGCTGCAGGCGTGTTTGGTGGCGGCGCTGGGGGGCGAACACTCCCCTCCGGCTTCCGGTCACCCTCTACCCCAGGGAGAGGATGACCAGAGGGGACGTGTCGCCTTCCACCGGGAGCTCTGTCTGGAATTTGCCCGGGGTTCGGTGGCCCGGGTGCTGGGGCCGGAGTTTGCCCTGGCTGACTCCTTTCCCACCCGGGTGCGGCTCCCCGACGAGCCGCTCATGCTGGTGGACCGGATTGTCAGGGTGGAGGGGGAGGCACGCTCCATGACCAGTGGTCGGGTGGTAACGGAGCACGACATTCACCCCGGCGCCTGGTATCTGGATGGGGGGCGGATTCCAACCTGCATCGCCGTAGAGGCGGGGCAGGCGGATCTCTTCCTTTCGGGGTACCTGGGGATCGACTTCATCACCAAGGGGATGGCGGTTTACCGACTCCTGGACGCGGTGGTCACCTTTCATCGGGGGCTCCCCGGACCGGGGGAGAGCATCAGCTATGACATCCGGATAGAGCGGTTCTTCCGCCAGGGGGGTACTCATCTCTTTCGCTTCTTCTTCGAGGCTACGGTGAACGGAGAGCCGCTCCTTTCCATGACGGACGGTTGTGCCGGTTTCTTCACCGCTGGTGAGCTGGCTGCGGGGAAGGGGATAGTTCGGCCCCTCCTGGATATCCGCCCCCAGACGGGGATTCTCCCTGACGACTGGCGAGAGCTGGTCCCCATGGGTCGGGAGCGATACGACGCCGGGGAGCTGGACCGGCTCCGGAACGGGGATCTGGTCGGTTGTTTTGGCGAACCCTTTGCCGGACTACCCCTGGTACATCCCCTTACCATCCCCGGGGGGAGGATGCGGCTGGTCCACCGGGTGTCGGAGCTGGACCCTGCCGGCGGGCGCTGCGGCCTCGGCTTCATCCGGGCCGAGGCGGATATCCATCCCGATGACTGGTTCATCACCTGTCATTTTGTGGATGACCGGGTCATGCCCGGCACCCTCATGTACGAGTGCTGTCTCCATACCCTCCGAATCTTCCTCCTTCGCAGGGGGTGGGTAGCGGAGAGCGTGGGAGCGGCATGGGAGCCGGTGCCGGGGGTTGCCAGCCGTCTATGCTGCCGGGGGCAGGTCCTGGAGTCGACCAGGGTGGTAACCTACGAAGTAACGGTGCGTGAGCTTGGCTACCGGCCGGAACCCTACGCCGTGGTGGATGCCCTCATGTATGCCGACGGCAAACCCATCGTCGAGATCACCAGTATGTCGGTTCGCCTGATCGGGAGCAGCAGGGAGACGTTGCAGGCGCTCTGGAGTAACCGGGGGACCCATCCTCACCCCGTTCCCCCCGTTGAATCCAACTTCCTCCCCCTTCAAGGGGGAGGCCAGGAGGGGGATGGGGTTCCCGGACTCAAACCGGCGCTCTACACCAAGGAACAGATTCTGGCCTACAGTAACGGCAATCCCTCCCAGGGATTTGGCGAACCGTACCGGATCTTCGACGAAGGGAGGAAGATCGCCCGTCTTCCCGGCCCCCCCTTTCAGTTTATGGACCGGGTCACTGCTGTTGGCGGAGAGCCGTGGCGGATGCAGGCCGGCGCCCTGGCCGAGGCCCAGTACACGGTCCCCGCCGACGCCTGGTACTTCGCCGCTGACCGGCAACAGCGTCTCCCCTTTGCCATTCTCCTGGAGGCTGCTCTTCAGCCCTGCGGCTGGCTTGCCGCCTATGTGGGGTCGGCCCTCACCTCTCCCGGCGACCTCTCCTTCCGCAATCTGGGGGGGAACGCCGTCCAGCGCCGTCCGGTGACTCCGGAAAGTGGCGTTCTGACCTCCACCGCTACCTTGACAAAGGCGGTTACCAGTGGCGGGATGATCATCCAGGAGTTCACCTTCAGGGTGGCCGACCGGGAAGGGGTTCTCTACGAAGGAGAGACCATGTTCGGCTTTTTCTCCCGTGAAGCCCTGGCCAATCAGGTGGGTATCCGTGATGTCAAGCCGTACTCCCCCACCCCGGCGGAGCTGGGGCGGAGTCGAAACCTCTCGTTCCCCACGGAGGCGCCTTTTCCGGACAAGAAGTTGCGGATGATCGACCGGATTGAGCTCTTCGTCCCCGACGGCGGCCCTGCCGGGCTTGGCTACCTGAGGGGGATCAAAGCGGTAGACCCGGACGAATGGTTTTTCAAGGCTCATTTCCACCAGGATCCGGTGACTCCCGGCTCCCTGGGGTTGGAATCGTTTCTCCAGCTGGTCAGGTTTGCCGCCGTGGAGCGGTGGGGGTGGAGCGAGGGAGAACTTCTCGTTTCGCCGGTCCCGGAGAGGGTGCACCGCTGGCTTTATCGGGGGCAGATCGTCCCGACGAACCTTCGGGTCACGGTGGATGCCTGGATTACGGAAGTGGACCAGCAGAACCGAATTCTCACCGCCGACGGCTTCCTCTCCGTTGACGGGAAACTGATCTACCAGATGAACGATTTCACCCTGAAGCTGGAGGGCCAACGATGAAATATCGCAACGTTCAGATCTCGGCCCTGGGGTATGAGCTGGCGCCGGTGGTGGTCAGCACCTCCGAATTGGAGACCCGTTTGGAGCCACTCTACCGGGCGCTCCATGTGGCGCCGGGGCAGGTGCAGGCGCTCACGGGAATCCGGGAGCGGCGCTGGTGGGAACCGGGATACCCCCTTTCCCGGGGCGCCATCGCCGCCGGGGAAAAAGCCCTGACTGCTGCCGGCATCTCCCCACGGGATATCGGTGTCCTTACCTACACCGGGGTCTGCCGCGAGCAGTTTGAACCGGCCACCGCCTGTCGCGTGGCGGCCGGTCTGGGGGTGGGGGGGAATACCGCGATCTACGACATCTCCAACGCCTGTCTGGGGGTGCTGAACGGCATCCTGGACGTGGCCAACCGGATCGAACTGGGGCAGGTGCGGGCCGGCCTGGTGGTCTCCTGCGAGAGCGCCCGGGAGATCAACGAGATCACCATTGCCCGAATGCTGGCCCGGCGGGAGATGGCGCAGTTTACCTCCTCCCTGGCGACTCTTACCGGTGGCTCCGGGGCCGTGGCGGTTTTGCTCACCGACGGCTCCTTTGGCCCTTCCCGGGGGCATCGCCTCCTGGGGGGGGCGAACCTGGCCGCTCCCGAACATCACGAACTCTGTCTCTGGGGGGTGGCATCCGACGGATCCGGCGGGGTCATTCAGACCATGCGCACCGACGCGGTGAAGGTGATGACCTATGGGGTGGAGTTGGGGGGACGTACCTGGAGTAGCTTCCTGCCGGAGGTGGGGTGGAGCGCCGGTGAGGTGGACCGGGTGATCTGCCATCAGGTCGGTTCGGCCCATCAGGGGGCCATCCTCTCCGCCCTGGGAATCCCGTCGGAAAAGGATTTCACCACCTACGAATTTCTGGGGAACATGGGGAGTGTCTCCCTGCCCCTCACCATGGCCCTGGCGGACGAGCGGGAGGTGCTGATCCGTGGCGATCGGGTAGCCCTACTGGGGATCGGGAGCGGGCTCAACTGCACCATGCTGGGGGTGGAGTGGTAGATGTTCCCTGACCTGAAGAAACAGTACCCTTTCTCCGGCAAGATCCTGGAGCTGACAGGCCCTTCCGGAGGCCCGGCTCTTCGTTACCACTATCTGGACGAGGGGAACGGACCGACCGTGGTGATGCTGCACGGCAATCCCTCCTGGTCCTTCTACTACCGCAATCTCGTCCTGGCCCTATGCCATCGCTACCGCTGTATCGTTCCCGACCACATGGGGTGCGGTCTCTCGGACAAGCCGGGGGACGACCGGTACGAGTATACCCTGGCCCGGCGGGTGGACGACCTGGAGCGACTCTTGGAGGAGTTGGGGCTCAGGGAGAATATCACCCTGGTGCTGCATGACTGGGGGGGGATGATCGGCATGGCCTATGCCGTTCGGCATCCGGAGGTCATCAAACGGCTGGTGATCCTCAATACCGGCGCGTTCCACCTCCCCAAAAGCAAGTCGTTTCCCTGGGGCTTGCGGATCTGCCGGGATACCTTCATCGGCACACTCCTGGTGCGAGGTCTCAATGCCTTCAGCGTGGGAGCATCGTATGTGGGGTGCAAGCGCAACCCCATGGATGCGGAACTCCGCTCACTGTACCAACTCCCCTACGATTCCTGGCGTAACCGCATCGCCACACTCCGCTTCGTACAGGATATTCCGTTGAAACCGGGGGATCGGGGGTATGATCTGGTGACCTCCGTCGCCGACGGCATCAGTCAGTTCAGCAACCTCCCCATGCTGATCTGCTGGGGGAGAGCTGGATTTTGTCTTTGATCTCCATTTTCTGGCCCAATGGCAAACACGCTTTCCCCAGGGCGAGATTCATCGTTTTCCCGATTGCGGGCACTATATTCTGGAAGATGCCAGGGATGAGGTGATACCGCTGATTTCGTCGTTTCTGGATCGTACGGAAATAACGTAGACTCCATCTTTCTGGATACCCCATGCCCCACACCGACATCGTTAACATCTCCCGCCCCCTTAGCGAAATGGCCGGGCTTCAGCCGGATACCCCCGCCATCATCTTTCTTCAGGAGCAGCGGACCCTGAGCTTCAGCCAACTGGACCGGGAAAGCGACCGGATTGCCCACGGCTTCGGCCGCATCGGCATCGGTCGCGGCATGCGGGTGGCGCTGCTGGTTCCTCCCTCACCGGAGCTTTTTTCCGTCACCTTCGCCCTGTTCAAGGTCGGGGCCGTGCCGGTTTTCATCGATCCGGGGATCGGGAGAAGCAGGATGAAGGGGTGTCTGGCCGAGGCCGAGCCGGAGGCCTTTGTCGGCATTCCCAAGGCCCATCTGGCACGGCGACTTCTGGGGTGGGGGCGCAGGAGTATTCGGATCCTGGTGACGGTGGGGGGGAGAGGGATCTGGGGCGGGACGCCCCTGGCGAAGCTGCGCATGCCTGCAGGTGACGATCCTCCCTTTACCCCGACAGACACTCTGCGGGGCGATACCGCCGCCATCCTCTTCACCAGCGGGAGCACCGGCCCCCCCAAGGGAGCGATCTACACCCATGGCACCTTTGCGGCCCAGGTGGAGCTCCTTCGGGAGCTGTACGACATCCGGCCGGGGGAGATCGACCTCCCTACCTTTCCCCTCTTCGCCCTCTTCGCTCCGGCCCTGGGGATGACCGCCCTGATCCCCCGGATGGACTTCACCCGTCCGGGATCGGTGGATCCTTCAGCTATTCTGGGACCCGCCGCCGAGTATGGCGCCACCACCATGTTCGGCTCGCCGGCCCTCCTGAACAAGGTCGGTCGACAGGGGGTGGCTCAGGGGCGTACGCTCCCCGCTCTCAAGCGGGTCATATCCGCCGGGGCGCCGGTGCCGGCTTCCGTACTGGAGCGGTTCGCCGCACTTCTCCCCGAAGACGCCGAGATCTACACCCCCTACGGCGCCACCGAGGCCCTTCCCGTATGCTCCATCGGGAGCAAGGAAATCCTGGGGGAGACCGGGCGGATGACTGACAAGGGTCTGGGAGTCTGCGTCGGGATGCCGGTGGAGGGTACCTGGCTGGCTATCATCCCCGTTACCGACGATCCCATTGAACTGTGGGATGACGGACTGGAACTCCCTCCCCTTGAGGTGGGGGAGGTTGCCGTGCTGGGACCGCAGGTAAGCCCCGCCTACCTGAATCGTCCCGAGGCGAATGTGTTGGCCAAGATTCCCGACCCTGACGGCGGAGTCTGGCACCGGATGGGGGATGTGGGGTACAGGGACAGTAGCGGCCGGATCTGGTTCTGCGGCCGCAAATCTCATCGGGTGGAGAGTCCCACGGAAACCTATTATACCATTCCGGTGGAAGGGGTCTTCAATACCCACCCGGAGGTTTTTCGCACCGCTCTGGTGGGGATCGGGAAGAAGGGCGCGGAGCGCCCGGTGCTCTGCGTGGAGCTGGAAGCCGGGACGGGGAAGGGGGAGCAGAAACGGATTCGCCGGGAGCTGCTGGAGTTGGGGAGTGGATATCCCCATACCCGCGGGATCAATCATATTCTCTTTCATCCCGCCTTTCCCGTGGACATCCGACACAATGCCAAGATCTTCCGGGAAAAACTGGCACTCTGGGCTGCGGGGAAAGTGAAGTGAAGGCGCTGGTCACCGGCGGCGGCGGCTTCCTGGGAGGGGCTATCGTACGTCAGCTCCGGGAGCGGGGGGATGAGGTGCGAAGCTTCTCCCGGGGGGAGCATCCGGAACTGGCCGCGCTGGGGGTTCGCCAGTTTCGGGGCGATCTGGTCCGGCAGCAGGAGCTCTTCCGCGCTGCGGATGGGTGTGATGTCATCTTCCATGTGGCGGCCAAGGCCGGGATCTGGGGAGCGCACGAAGAGTTTTTTCGCGCCAATGTGACCGGTACGGAAAATGTCTTGGGCGTATGCCGGGCTCATGGCATCCGACGGCTCGTACACACCAGCTCTCCCAGCGTGGTCTTCCCTGGCGGGGATCTGGAGGGGGGGGACGAAACGCTCCCCTACCCGGCCCGTTACGAGGCCCACTATCCCGAAACCAAGGCCCGGGCCGAACGGATGGTGCTGGCTGCCAACGACCCATCCCTGGCCACCGTTTCGCTCCGCCCCCACCTCATCTGGGGGCCCGGCGACAACCATCTGGTTCCGCGGATCGTGGCCAAGGCCCGTGAGGGAAAGCTCCGGCGGATCGGAGATCGTCCCTGCCTGGTGGATACGGTCTATGTGGATAACGCTGCGCGGGCTCACCTTCTTGCCGCCGACCGGCTTTATCCTGGATCAATCGTCGCGGGGAAGTGCTACTTTATCACCAACGGGGAGCCGATCCCTCTCTGGGAGATGGTGGACCGGATTCTCGCCGCCGCCGGCCTTCCCCCGGTGAACCGGAGGATCTCACCGCGCACCGCCTCCGTGGCGGGAGTTCTCTGCGAACTGCTCTGGAGCATATTCCGGCTACCCGGTGAGCCCCCCATGACCCGCTTTGTGGCGCGGGAGCTTTCCACCGCCCACTGGTTCGACCTTGCCGCCGCCCGACGGGATCTCGCCTACCAGCCGACGATTTCGCTGGAAGAGGGGCTTGTCAGGCTCCGGGAGTGGTTCAGGGGAAATGGCGAGTCGGGAACGGGGTGACCTTTCCCGGCGGAATCCGGGGAGAAGGCTTTGTTGCCTCGCTGATTGTTATTGCGAAAATTGACGGAATGCTTTACAGTCGCTTGGGAAATGTGTCGGAATACTTTACAGTCGGCTGCAACCGGGTAACGTGATATCAACAGGTTACTTCCGTGGTTGGCGCCAATATTTACGGCACAAATATTGCAATGTGGACAGTGGGTACTATATTAACTCCGAGAGGTATGAACTATGAATAGGAAAACTCTAGCCGCTTTGGTTATCGGTTTGATGCTTGGAACGAGCGGATCGGCTCTTGCTACTTTCTATCCCACTGCATCCACCGCCGGCCTGTACGGTTACAGTAATGCGATGACCAATGACGTTTATAATACGGTTAGTACTGATATTGCCGGTAACGGCGGCAATATCCCCAACGGTATTCCCACGCCCAACTCCACGGGGCTCATCTCCGATTCCACCGGTTTTGCGTATGACCTGTTTGGCGCCGCGGATTTGTTGAGCCACAATGCGTATGGTTTCACCAGCAACTGGGGGCTTGACACGTTTACAAAAACTGTTAAGGATAAAGTAACCGGTGCCGTGCTGTATCAGGCCGGTGCTTCGAGGTTGATTACCGACAGTCCTTCGCTGAGAATTAAGACCGGGGACTTGATGAGTTTCTACGTCATCGGCCGCGGGGCGATGAATATCGACACTCTTGGCTACTATCAAAGGACTGCTGCCGGCGCCGTAACGTTGACCAAGCAGTTACTGGGCGGGGTCGCCGGGGCCGACTTCACGGGGAACGGAGGGAGATTGGCTCCTTTTCAAGGAGTGGATTTCGTAGCGCCGGCGGGTGGCAGCGTGGGGTGGTATCTCAACGTGACTGATCACGTTAATGGCGTTAATAAAACGTTCTATTCGGAAGCTTCGCTGAACAGCGATGGGTACAACCACATGATCACCTACGCACTGCCGGAGTTGCAGGGAATGGTGCGCTACATCCAGGATCCGGTGTCGGGTCTGATGATACAGCATACGTTCAGCAGTAATGCCTATCTCATCGGGTTCAAGGACCGCACCGATGTGGCGGGGTTGTATGGTACGAATGCTGCCAACGGGTTCACCGTGGGTGACGATGATTATAATGATATCATGATTCTGGTCGATGGACTGCCGGGCTCCGGCCCCACCCCTCCGCCGCTGGTGCCGGAGCCCGCCACCTTTGTCCTCGTGGGAGCCGGTCTGGCCGGATTGTGGGTGATGAGCCGCCGCAAACAGAGCTGATCCGACGAAATAGCAAAAGCAGGAATCTAAACAGTTACGGGAAAAGGCGATCTTTTGATCGCCTTTTCCCGTTTTTACTTCTCCATGCTCCAGCGATAAAACAGCAGTCCCAGCCGTTCGTGCAGTACCGCCGTTGTCCCGATCAGACTCTCGATGGAGGGGAGAAAGGTGTAGGGGGTGACTCTCTTGGGATGATCATAGGGCAAACCCGCCGGTACCGGCGTGACGCCAAGACCCTGTCGCTGAAAAATAAGGAGTGCCCGTTTCATGTGATAACCGGAGGTTACCAGGAAGGGATGTCGAAACCCCTGTCGGTTGCAGATCTTTGCCACATACCGTCCGTTCTCCAAGGTATCCCTGCTGCGCTCTTCAATGATGATTTTTTTCTGCGGGACTCCCAGATCCAGCAGGAACCGGCGTACGATCAACGCTTCGGGGGTATCCGTCTCCAGGATTGCACCGCCGCTGATGATTACGGGTACTCCGGTCCGCTTCTGGAGCCGAACTGCCGTCACCGTGCGGGACATCATCTCATCGGAGGGAACTCCGATCCCCGTCAGGTCAAGAATACTGTCGTTCGTTCCCCCCCCCAGAAGAATGATGACATCGCCGTGAAGTTGCCGGGGAAGGGCAATCCCCTCCTGAAGCCCCTTCCGGAGAAAGGTTGCCACTGGCCCCGACGACATTCCCCAGAGGGCTAACCCCAAGAGAAGGGTAACTACCCCCACAGAACGTTGGCGTCGGCGTAGTCCCCAGATTCCGGTGGCGATGAGGAGTGCGGCAAAGAGTCCCGGAGGAAGGAGAAAGGCCGAAAGAATTTTTTTCAGCAAGAACACGGGGAACGCTCCGGTGTGTCGACTCCCCTTGTACCTCCCGATTCGTTCCTAATCGTTCTCATTTCTGAACCACTGCTCGAACCAAGTTCGGTGGTCCTTGGAGGCGAGGATCTTCAGGTCGTTGGGGCCGAGCCAGACGCCACCGCAATCGGGGCAGCGGTCCAGCGGTACGCTGCGGAAGGTAACCGGTACGATGGCCTCCCCGCATTTGGGACAGCGATTCTTGCACTCTTCCCGTATCAACTTTTCCTGGGATTCGGCCTTGGACTTCGCCAGGGCCTCCTGCTCGTGTCGGTGAATATACTCGTTCTCCAGGGCCTTCTCCCGCTCTTCCCAGGCGTTTTTCATGGGGGTTCCTCCGGACATGATCATGGTCGGTAATGAATATAAGATGAATTCTAGCAGAATGCCGGGCTGATGTAACCATTAAGATGATCGGTTATTGACACCGGGGCCGTCATCGGGATACAAAGTCCTCGGGAATATCACCATAACCTGAAGGAGCAGACCCATGATCACACATATCGTCCTCTTCAAGCTCAACGACCCTCGTCCCGACATCCTGGCCGCCACCCGCGATCTTCTCCTCAGCATGGATGGCAAGGTGCCTCAACTTCGTCATCTGGAAGTGGGGATAGATCTGATCCGATCTCCCCGTTCCTACGATATCGCCCTGGTGACCAGGTTCGACTCTCTGGATGAACTCAACGCGTATCAGGTCGATCCCTACCATGTGGGAACCATCATCCCCCATATGCGTTCCGTCTCCTCCTCCACCGTTGCCGCCGATTACGAGCTGCCGTAACCGTTTTATCTCCGGTGGCCTCCTTCGGGAGGTCAGAGGAGCCCGGGCAGGACCACAAAACAGGCGGACATGAGCGCCGTTGGAGCCAGCGCCCCCAGCAGCAACCCCACCGGAGATATTCCGTCCTGGAAGAAGGTGCTCAGGATGGACTGTCCCGCGGGATTGGGGGCGTTGGCGATGACGGTCAATCCACCACCGATGACCGCACCCGACATGACGGCGTACTTCATGGATTCGGTCATGTTGGGGACCAGGGTGGCGAGGAAGGTGATAGCTGCATTGTCGTTCACCGCGGTCAGCGCCAGGGCGCCAAACATGAGGGGGAGCTCGTTCAGCCTTCCCAGCAGCGGCGCGATCCACCACTGCTGGAGCCCCCCGTGGATCACCAGGCCCGCCAGAAAAAATCCCACCAGGATGGGGGGACGGAGCTGAAGGGGATCCTGGCACTCTTCGGTAACCTGGAAGAAGGCGAGGAAGAAGAGAAAGCTTCCCACCAGCAGGACCGGACGATGAACGTTGTATACAGCCGAGGCCATGAAGAGGAGATGGATGACCGTGACCCAGGGGGGGGGAGCGCGACGACACTCTTCTCCGGCTTCAACGGGAGTCACTCCTTCCATGGCTGCAAACTCTCCGCGGAACAATAAAAAATGGAGCGTGTTGCAGAGGAGTATCCCTACGACGGCAATCCAGCCGAAATGGCTCATCATATGGATCGTGTCCCATCCCCAGGGGGTGGTGACCATCAGCACCGGAGGCGCCGCGAAGCTGGTGAGGGTCCCTCCAACCGAGACATTGACGAAGAGGAGTCCCAGTGTGGCGTAGGCGAAGCGGCGGGACGGTTTGAGGGGGTAGAACCGTCGTCCCATGAGAAGGGCCGAGATGGTCATGGCGGCGGGTTCGGTGATGAGCGAACCGAGGAGAGGACCCACTGTCAGGATGGAGAACCACCACGCCTGGGGCCGGTTACCCCCCAGGCGGGCGAACAGTCCCAGAGATCCCTCGGCCAGTCCCAGGATCGGCCGGGTTGACGAGATGGCCATGACCACCACCACGAAGAGTGCTTCGTCGTAGTTGACTCCCTTCTCCAGATACGCCAGCGCCGGCTGAAGGCCAATGTTTGCTGTCAAAATCAGGAACAGGGGGATCACCCAGATGCCGAAGACCGCCTCGACCTCCCCCAGGAAATGGCAGAGACGCGCTGTGCCGCTGGCCACGACGGTAACGTCGGGAATATCTTCACCACCCTGAAAGAGCTCCTCCCGGCGCCTCTGCTCGAAAAGTGAGGCAAGGTGATGAAATCTGGCGGTAAAGAAGGTGTGAAGTACCGCCCCGAGAAACAGGAGTGATGCCCAGAGGTTCAGCGGTTCCACCTGGATCCGATGAACGAGGATCTCCATGAGCCCGGTTATTCCCGTGTCGCCGTAGCTACCCAGCAGGGGGGGGAAGGCGCCTCCGACGCTCATGCCTCCTTCTCCCTCTGAAGTGCATCCCGCGCCGCGGCCAGTTCCTCCCTTTTTTCGGCGTCCACGGAGGGGAATGCCAGCTTCATCTCATCCAACGCCTCATGGATGGCGGACGCCACCACAAGGCGGGTGAACCATTTGTTATCCGCCGGCGCCACGTACCACGGAGCGTGTTTTGTCGCCGTGTGGCGGATCATCTCCTCGTAGGCCACCATATAATCGTCCCA
>CAIUUR010000274.1 GCA_903902345.1 uncultured Geobacteraceae bacterium
CCCGGAAACCATCCGACCGGCTCTGGAGGTCATCGGCAAGCAGGAAGGGCTTTCCAGCGTCCACGGTCTCTACATGATGGTCTTCAAAAAAGGTGTCTTCTTCATGGCCGACACCACCGTCTGTATCGACCCCACTCCGGTGGAGCTGGCGGAAACCGCCATCCTGGCCGCCGACAAGGCCCAGATGCTGGATATCGAGCCAAAAGTAGCCATGCTCTCCTTCTCCAACTTCGGCTCAGTGGATCATCCCCAGGCGCAGAAAGTCCGTAAAGCGGTGGAGATCGTCAAGGAACGGGCCCCCTACCTGAAGGTTGACGGCGAGATGCAGGCCGACACCGCCGTGGTGCCGGAGATGCTGGAAAACAACTACCCCTTCTCCAACATCAAGGGACAGGCCAATGTTTTGGTCTTCCCCGACCTCAACTCGGGGAACATCTGTTACAAGCTCCTGGCCCGTCTGGGAGGAGCCGAGGCCATCGGCCCCATCCTCATGGGGATGAAGAAGCCGGTGCATGTCCTCCAGCGGGGGGACGACGTGACGGACATCGTCAACATGGCGGCCATCGCCGTGGTGGATGCCCAGAACGTCTGACCATCGAAAAAAGACGACGAAACGCAAAGGGGGGAGCCGAAAGGCTCCCCCCTTTTACGTCCGGCATCACGCAGTCGGTAGGAATGAACGGCCTCATCGTGTACCCCGGCATTTTCAGCTACACCAGAGAAAATAGCCCATGACACACTGGTACACCGGTCATATGGTCAGCAGATAAGACAGGCATCCTGGCGAATCGCCCTGCAATCCGCCAAGCTCATCGAAATCCTACCCTCCTACAACCGTTAGTGGAACAGTGGCGGCATTGACGCCGGCATCAAAAGGGATATCCTCCCTGCCTGCCTCGGACAGCGTGAATCACGGGGAGTTATCGTGCCCAAGGGTGTGCGACGATGCGGCAAGTCAACCCTCATGGCTCAGGTAATCAAGATATTATCCTTCGGCAGAAATGCATTGCGTTCTTAAAGGCTATTGATTACCATATTTAGAAACAGACCATGTATACGATGCACGTTACAAGGAGATTAGCCATGCTGGTACAACTTACCGTCACAGATTCGGAATTGCCCGCGTTCATGAATATCATTGAGCATTTACGGAGCGATATGATCGAGAGCATCAGTATTCTTGACCACGATGACGCTTCTTTCGTCGTGTCATCCAAATCGATGGTTAGTGAACGTACCCAAGCAGCAGAAGCACGCGGAAACTATATTGATCATGACACCTTCTGGAATGAAGTCTGAGTATACAGCATGAAAATCGTCTATGAGCAGCAATTCAAGGAGCAATTGAAGGCGATCATTGAATTCATCGCCAGGGATAACTCCCGTGCTGCCGTCTCTTTCCGGAACAATCTCAAGAGCCGAATGCAAAGCCTTACCGATTATCCATATGCCTGTCGCAAGTCGCTCTACTTTGATGATAATTCGATATACGACCTTGTGTACAGGGGATATACCGTAATTTACCGGATAGTCAGCGATGAAATCCGCGTTCTGGATATGTTTAAATGGCAAGATCGGTAACTGTCCAGACAAAGACCTCCGGGGGGCACCCACGGAGGTCTCATTGTTTCACCACTCCCCAAACTCGACGTATGTTCGCTTAATGCGTTAATGGCGTCAGCCAATTTTCGGTTACTACACCGGGATACCTGGCGAACTCCTTCGCGTCGTTGTGAGCGCTCGGTGCCAGACTTCCAGGAGGAGCGAGGGACGTTATTTATTCTCTTTCTAATTATGGCAATAGCAAAATAGCAAACAGCGTCCCTCCCCCCACGGACATTAACTACCCTATCCCGCTTGAATTTACCTATCCTGACACTCATCCCAGGCTATCCCCTTCCGGAGATCGTCAACCAGGAAGCGAGCCCCCTGGTTGTCGGAGGGATTGAGCCAGAGCATCCGTTCAAAGATCCGCAAGGCA
>CAIUUR010000275.1 GCA_903902345.1 uncultured Geobacteraceae bacterium
CCTCACGAATGTCGCATCGTGGGTTCCATCCCAGCGACCGGATCTTTTCCGTCTCCAGAAAGATGAAAGGGTTGTCTCCGACCCAGCCTCGGTCGCCGCCGGAATATTCCAGCTCCGGCTGAACCCCCAGTTCATGGCAGATCCAACCGATGGAATCATTCAGTTCGCAATATCCGTCAACACCGAGATTGAAAATATTGACCTTCTCACCGGCCTTCTCCAGGGCAAGGAACAGGGCGTCGATACAGTCCTGGACATGTAGATAGGATTTTCGCTGTTTGCCGTTCCCCAGCACCCCCAACCGGGTAGGATCCTCCCTCAGTTGTCGGTAGAAATCAAAGACATGGCCGTGCGTATACCGTTCGCCCAGAATGGAGACGAATCGGAAAATCCAGGATTGAAAACCGAAACCCTCGCAATAGGCTGCGATGAGCCCCTCCCCCGCCAGTTTGGAGGCGCCATAGAGGGAGGTCTGCACGGGAAAAGGGGCGTCCTCCGGGGTGGGAATAACGGTTGCCTCGCCATACAACGACCCAGTGGAAGAAAAAGCGATCCGCCTGACGCCGTTGGCGCGCATGGCTTCCAGAACATTGAAGGTTGCGATGGTATTTTGCTCCAGATCCTTCCCCGGCTGCGTCGTCCCGGAGCGGACATCGGCATTTGCAGCAAGATGCACCACGATATCGCCACCCTGAAAAGCCGCCGTTATCCCCTCCGGGTGGAGCAAATCACCCTCCACCAGTCGAAAACTCTCATATTTCAGGGCGGATTCCAGAAACCGACGCCAGCCGGTGGAAAAATTATCAATACCCGTGACTCTATGCCCCATGGCCAACAGGCGATCCACGAGATTGCTACCGATGAAACCGGCACAGCCGGTAACAATGTACTGTTCACCCATGAATATCCACCTCCGCCCGGAAAACCCAATATTTTGATGCTACGAAACCGGTTCCTGTTGTCGTAAGGGTGGCAAAAACCGCCCCGGAGTATACCCCCAGATGTAGCAGCTCCACCGAGGCAGCCACAACCGCCAGGGTGATCAGGTAATTGGTTGCCGCTACCACCACATAGCGTGTCACTTGCGTCAGGGAAGGGGCGCCCCCTGCTCCGAAGGTCACCTGTCGATTGGCCAGAAAATGAAACGAAAGGGAGAGGCAATAGGCGATGCTCACCCCCAGCGGATACGGCAGCTTCAATCGATCAATCCCCAGAAACATCACGGCGAAATACAACATCATCGTTACGCCGCCGACTCCCAGAAAGGAAATGACCTGCCGCCTCATCCTATCGGCCTCCGTTGCAGTGGAGCGGTTCCGGCTTCGGAACAAACGTTGCCCCGATGCAAAGGTTGCAAAATTCGTAGTGAAAAGGGAGCGGAAAGAATGTTGACTGCCGTAATTCGAAGTGGCGGGCTATCTCTTTGAAAATTTCGACAGGGCGATTGATATGCTCCCGCTCGATGTACCATTGGTAGGAACTCCTGTACCGCTTTTCAAAGATTCGCCGTGCTGATATTCTTCGCGCCAGACCATAGGCGAGACTCCCCTCACAAGGAATCACGATGGAGAGTACTCCACGGTTTTTATCGCAAAGACGATGTAACTCCGCCACTGCGGCAGGGAGATTGGGCAGATGTTCCAGGACATGAATGGCCAGAATCCGGTCAAAATGCGCGTCAGGGAAATCAAGCCGGACCTGGCAGTCCGCCGCAATGGCGCGTATCAGCGGGAAACGACGCCGGATTTCGGCGACCATGTTCTCCCTGATATCAACGGCAACATAGTTCCGACCCTGCTCCGCGCTCAGGGACTCGTAGCTGAGGTGCTCCCCGCTCCCCGCCCCCACCTCCAGGGTACGGTTGAAGGAAGGTGGCGCGGATTCCACCACGTAGCGGTGATTGAACTCGTCCACAAATCCGTACTTCCGGGGAAGAACTTCATGCCAATACTTGGTGAAATCATCGCTGATCGTTATCTGTTCCGGAGACAGCGGTGGAAAAACCTTGGGCCATTTGGACTCCCCGATTCCCTGAAACATCCCCGCTCCTCACTTTTTATCACCGAAGTTAACCTGCCGGTCCACAATATACAGGGGCCTTCGCTTAACCTCGTCATAAATACGCCCCACATATTCCCCGATGAGACCCAGGCCGAGCAGTTGCACTCCCGCAAAAAAACTGACCACCAGCACCGTGGTGGAAAGGCCGGGGGTCAAATCTATCCCCATGAGCTTTTGCACGACGTACCAGGCGCCCAGCAGGAAGCTGCATCCGGCGCAGATAAAACCGGCAATGGACATGACGAACAACGGCCGGGAACTGAAGCTGATCAAGCCGTTGAGGCCGATCTTCAGCGAACCGGTCAACCGGTTATAGTTACCGGCGCCGGCATGGCGTTCATCACGATCATACTCGATGAAAGTCTGCCTGAAGCCGACGTAGGCCACCAGACCCCGCAGGAAGCCGTGGGTTTCGTTGAGACGACGCAGCTCTTCCATCACCCGTCGCGTCATGATGCGAAAATCACCGGTATTGCGGGGGATCTGCACCTCGCTGAGCTTATTGATGAGCGAATAGCCGATAGAGGCGATGACCCGCTTGACAACCGTCTCACCTTTACGCGATCTCCGCCGGGCGTACACCACCTCGTAGCCATCGGTCAACGCAGCATGCAGCTGCTCTATGAGTTCCGGCTGGTCCTGGAGATCCACGTCGATTACCACGCAACTCTCACCAACGCAACTCAGTATCCCTGCCATGGTGGCCGCCGGTTGCCCGAAGCGCCGGGAGAAAATCAATAACTTTATGTTCCGGTTCCGGTTTATCTCCTGGAGGATGACTTCTTCCGTCCTGTCGGGGCAGGGATCCAGGGCAAAGATGATCTCGTAGGTCACCCCCATTCGTTCAAAAACCTTCTCCGCTCGTTGCAGGAACGGACGAATGTTGGCTTCTTCCCGGTAAACCGGCACCACCAGGGAAATGTTTATGGTTCCTGCATCGGGAGTTTCAGCCATGAAATGTGCACCCACCGGTGAAGTTATCGCGACTGCTACGATGTGGCGGCAGCAAATTATAAAAGAAGAACATGTGTCAAATTTCAAAAAAGCTCAGGCGGACTTATCCTGAGTTTTATCAACGACAATAATACCGATAAGCATTACCATAAGGAGAGAGTTCAATACTCCATTTATGCTGATATCTGCTAAAAAATAATAGTAATCTTTCGGAATGAGCAGGGCCCCGAACAGTAACGAATATACAAAATCAAACCTTGATCGACGGATACATCCCAAAAACAGCAATAGTGGAATGAACAGGTGAATGAGTTTATAATCGTATGAAATTTGCGGAAGAAGTATCATCATGCACGCGAGTATTGCTGTTTTTTTCCAGTAAACCTTTTCCCGAAAAATAACGTACGCCGCAGCAACAATGAAAATAGTCATGGCGAAAACGGGGTATCCAAGTGCAATGAGCGGCTTTAAGGATAATTTGGTGCAAATACAGGTGACCGGAACATAGAGAGAAGAGTTGTGCTGCAACCCCTGTAGAGTCCCCATATACTGGATTTTAAATAGGTGTAAATTGTTTTGTAAACCGGCAACCGATGC
>CAIUUR010000276.1 GCA_903902345.1 uncultured Geobacteraceae bacterium
CGGAACCGGATGCAATTCAGTCCTTTTCACTTCCCCCGCTCTGTGGCACAATCCCCCCATGGATGTCATCACGACTCACATCAACGCCGATTTCGACTCCCTGGGAGCCATGGTCGCCGCAGGGAAGCTCTTCCCCGAAGCGATTATCTCCTTTTCCGGGTCACAGGAAAAATCTCTCCGGGATTTCTTTGGGCAGACCGGCGGCTACGGACTTCCCCTGGCCAGGGCCCGGGATCTGGATCTCTCCACCGTCACCCGTCTGATCATCGTCGACTGCCAGCACTCGGCACGCATCGGACGATTCGCCGAGATCGTCCGCCGCCCCGGTCTGGAAGTGCTGGTCTACGACCATCACACGGAGATAACGGGAGACTTCGTACCCCAGGGGGGGATCATCAGGGAGTGCGGCTCCTCATCCACCATCATCGTCCGGCTCCTGCAGGAGCGCGGGATCCCGATATCGCCGGAAGAGGCGACCATGATGATGCTGGGGATCTACGAGGATACCGGGAACCTGACCTTCCCCTCCACCACCCGCGACGATTATCTTGCCGCCGCCTGGCTCCTGGAACGGGGGGCGCGGCTCACGGTGGTGGCCGACTCCATCTCCCAGGAGCTCACCGCCGCCCAGGTCTCCCTCCTCAATGATCTGCTCCAGTCGCTCCATACGGTCACCGTCAACGGGGTGGACATTGCCCTGGCCTACGCCTCGGTGGACCACTACATCGGCGATATCGCGGTTCTGGCCCATATGATGCGGGATATGGAGAACCTTCAGTCCCTCTTCCTGGCCGTGGACATGGGAAACCGGGTCTATCTGGTGGCGCGAAGCCGGGTGCCGGAAGTGGATGCAGGGGGGATACTCAGAGAACTGGGTGGTGGCGGGCATGCCACCGCCGCCTCAGCCACAGTGAAGGAGCTGACCCTCTTTCAGATCCTGGCCCGACTGAAGGAGCTTTTCCGCGAGAAGGTGAATCCCCGGAGAACGGTTCGGGAACTGATGTCGACCCCGGTGAAGTCCCTCCTCTCTTCCAGCACACTGGCCGAGGCCCAGGACCTCCTCGTCAAATACAACATCAACGCCATGCCGGTGCTGCGGGAGGGGTTAATGGTCGGGATTATCTCCCGGCGTGTGGTGGAAAAGGCCCTGTTCCACGATCTGGGAAAACTTTCGGTCACCGAATATATGTATACCGAGTTCCTCCGGGCCACCCCCGACACCCCTCTGGCGGAGGTGCGGGAGTATATCGTCGGCCATAACCGGCACTTCGTCCCGGTCTTTCGGGGGGAGGAACTGGTGGGCGCCGTCACCCGTACCGACCTCCTCCGCTCCCTCCAGAAGGAGATCGCCGGCGACAACCAGGTGCGGGATCTGGACGGCCTCCCGGCTCACACCAGGGGGCTGGAAACGCTCATGATCAAACTCCTCCCCAAGAAGATGCTCCTCCTCCTGAGGGATCTGGGAACGGTGGGGGATGAACTGGAGCTTCCGGTCTACGCCGTGGGCGGATTCGTCCGCGACCTCCTCCTGGGAAACGAGAACGCCGACGTGGATATCACCGTAGAGGGGGACGGCATCCTCTTCGCCGAGAGCTTTGCCCGCCGGTTTCCCTGCCGGGTTCGAAGCCACACAAAATTCGGCACGGCGGTGCTGGTTCTGGACGACGGCTTCAAGGTGGATGTGGCCAGCACCCGCCTGGAATACTACGAGACTCCGGCGGCCCTCCCGGTGGTGGAGCGGTCATCCCTCCGGATGGATCTCTCCCGGCGCGATTTCACCATCAATACCCTGGCACTGCGACTCAACACCCCCACCTTCGGGACCCTGGTGGATTTTTTCGGCGCCCAGCGCGACCTGCGGGACAAGACCATCCGGGTCCTTCACAATCTCTCCTTCGTGGAGGACCCTACCCGCCTCTTCCGGGCCGTTCGCTTCGAGCAACGGCTCCGTTTCCGGATCTCCCCCCACACGGAGAGCCTGATCCGGAACGCGGTGAAGATGAACTTTCTGGACAAACTGGGGGGAAAACGACTCCTCACCGAACTGATCATCATCCTCCGGGAGAAGGAACCGATCCAGGCGGTGGAGCGGATGAACTCCCTGGGACTTCTCCGGTTCATCCATCCCCGGCTCCAGTACACCCCCGAGATGCAGCGGGTGTTGGGGGAGAGCAAGGTCATGATGGAGTGGCTTCAGCTCCTCTATCTGAAAAGTCAGACTGCGGAGCGGTGGGTCGTCTATCTATTGGCGTTGACGGTGGAACTCACCCCCCAGGAGTTCCAGGCAACGGCGACCCGCCTGGCCTTGGTGGAGCAGAGCCGGCACAAGCTCTGCAGTACGAGGGAAAAGGGTGTAGAAGTTCTGGCTATCCTTCAGAAACAGTTCGCCCGGCATAAGCCGCTTCCCAACAGCGACCTGTATCGTCTGCTCCAGGACCTCCCCCTGGAGCAGCTCCTCCATCTCATGGCGAAGACGGTCATGGACGAGGTGCGGCGGGCCATCTCCACGTATGTGACACACCTGCGCGAGGTGAACTGCATCCTTACCGGTCAGGATCTGAAGAAGCTGGGGGTTCCCGCCGGTCCGCTCTACAGTAGGATATTGGAGGAGATCAAGGGGGCGCGGCTCAACGGCACTGCGACCACCAGGGAGGACGAGCTGAGGATTGCGGAGAAGGTCTGGCGGAGGGATAAATAAACA
>CAIUUR010000277.1 GCA_903902345.1 uncultured Geobacteraceae bacterium
CACGCTCCTCCCTGATCGCCAGACATCAGCGCCATTGGACTAAGTCGATAGTACATCAATTAAATAAGCATGTTACATGAATTTTCTCCTCACATGCCCCCTGCGATCACTTTTAAACCAACGTTTAATATTGTTGCACGATACCGGCCATACTCAACCAATCGACCATGTATCATACCGTTTTAACGCTATTTTAAGTTTGGCACACTGTTAGCATTATAAGCATATCGGTATTTATTCGACAGACCACTCCACGGCCGCTCAGCCATGGATACGGACAGTGGAGAGTAGAGATGGGCAAGCTCAGCGGCAAATATCAGGTAAGGATTTTGGGTATCGAGGAATATCAGAGTTTGGTTGCATGCCAGAGCGCGTGCCCTCTTGCGACCGATACGAAGCGCTACGTCCGTGCGATCGGCGATGGTGACTACGAGAAGGCCTACCTCATCGCCCGTCAGACGAATCCGCTGGTTTCGGTATGCAGCCGGGTCTGCACGGCTCCGTGCGAGAAGACCTGCCGAAAAACCGGCGAGGGGAACCCGGTAGACATCCGCGCCCTGAAACGCTTCGCCTGTGACCGGCAGGGCTCTTCTTCGCCAGGTTCCATCGCAAAACGGCTCGAAGAGCTGGCACAGCGCGATGAGTGGGTAAGCGACCGGACCGGCAACCATATACTGACCATGTCACGGCTGTTCCGGAAAGCCATGGATGCGAAGAAGAACTCCCGGAAACCGGCTGCCCGCGTCGCCATAATCGGCTCCGGTCCGGCAGGATTGTCGGCCGCTCACGACCTTGCCGTACTCGGCTACCAGGTTGCGATCTTCGAAGCGGCCCCGCTGGCCGGCGGCCAGTTACGAACCGGCGTCCCGAGCTTCCGTCTCCCCAAAGACATCCTCCAGAGTGAAATAGACGCCATCTTGGAACTCGGCGTAGACCTCAGACTTAACACCCCCGTCGGTGAAAACCTGACCCTGACCGATCTCCGCACCCAGGGCTTTGAAGCGGTATTCATCACCATCGGCCTTCAGGACCCCATGCTGATAAACATCAAGGGCACCGACCTGAAAGGGGTCTATCATGGCATCGACTACGTGCGTGACTATGCCAAAATTCCTCCGGGTAAAAACTGCGTCATCATAGGGGGCGGCGGAGTCGCCATTGACTGCGCCCAGCATGCCGTACGCCAGGGAGCCGAGCACGTCATGATCGCCTGCCTGGAATCATGGGAAACGATGCCTGCCAGCAATTCGGAAAAAGAAGATGCCCAGGAGGAAGGCATAGTATTCCACCCCTCCCTGGGACCGCAACGGGTAATCGGCGAAGACGGACGCGTAACCGGCATCGAATTTTTAAAAGTAAGCTCCGTATTCGACAGCGAAGGGAAATTCAACCCCGCCTTTATCCCTGACAGCACCACCGTACTCAAAGCCGACACGGTAATACTGGCGGTGGGGCAATCCTCCACCCTGCCGACCCTTTCGGGCATGGACGGCCTGGAGATGACCCCCAACGGCCTGATCCGCGCTGGAGAAGACATGTCCACAAACCTTCCCGGAGTCTTTGCCGGCGGCGACGTCCGGTGGCGCTTCGGCAGGAACGCGACCGACGCCATTGCCGATGGACAACGGGCTGCCCGCTCCATCCACGGCTACCTGAAAGGGGGGGCGCTCCGGATAACCAAAAAAGGGTACATGCGACCGGTACCGGCGAACTTCGACAACAGCCAATGCGAAACCATCGCCCCGATAAAAATCCCCAAACGGGCCGCTGACGAACGCATCAGAACCAAAGAAGAAATCACCATCGGCTTCGACGAAGCACAGGCGCGGCAGCAAGCCGCCCGCTGCCGGCAATGCAGCATACAAACCGTATTCGACCGGTCCCGCTGTATCCTGTGCGGCACCTGCGTAGACACCTGCGTCTATGGAGCGCTGAAACTGGTCCGGATGACGGAGATCCAGGGAGACGCCAACGTCACCAAACTCACCACGGCCCTCAGCAACACGCCGTCCCGCACCAAGGGAAAGACGGCGATCATCAAAGACGAAAGCCGCTGCGTCAACTGCGGCATGTGCGCCCGCCGCTGTCCCGGCGGCGCAATAACCATGGCGGAATTCTACAGCCAGGACGAATGGGAATAGCAAAACAGCCCGCAAGGGACATGAACCCGTACTTGGAGAGCAACCATGAGTGAATCAGCCTATGGCATTAAACAATCGATCAAA
>CAIUUR010000278.1 GCA_903902345.1 uncultured Geobacteraceae bacterium
AGGATCTATTCAAACTTAATAGGCTCTGGTTTGGCCACCCCCACTCCTCCCCCCAGCCATCGTACCCCTTTGAACACCCCGTAGCCGGTGAAAGAGCCCACCACACCCATGGAGACGATGTCCGCCCCCCAGGTGGAGAGGCCGCCGTGGGCCAGGAAGAGCGCCTGAATCAGGAGTGCCACCGCCGTGATCAGGACGGAGACGAAGGGGCCCACCAGGATGGCGGCGATTCCCGTGCCGCAGGGGTGGGAACAGGTCCCCGCCGTGGGGACGGGGATCGGCATGCAGGAGATGATGAAGATCACCGCCGACAGAAGCCCCACCAGCGGTTTGAAGGAGAGATCCTCCCGGGACAGACCGTTCAGGCGTCGCAGCCCAATCGCTACGAAGGGGGCCGCCACCCCGAACCAGAGCGCGGCCCAGCCGAAGGGGAGAATCCCTTCGGAGATGTGCATGGCATGGGCGGGAGTTGCCATGGCGAGGAGCAGGAGCGTCAGGGTGATTCTGGGCATCTTATCCTTCATTGTCGTTGCCGTGAAGCGGCACGGTGTTGCCACGGGTGATCTCCTGCCGAAAGCTCTCGGGAACTCGCGCCCAGTCAAGAACATCCACCGTAATGGGGAGATTACTCTGAGAGAATGCCTCGCGGAGTTCCATCACCCCCGAGAACGGTCGGGTCAAATCCAGAGGGTTACGGACAACAAGGTCAAGATCGCTCCCTTCGTGGGAGGTTCCGTTGACGCGGCTGCCATAGGCCAGCACCTGGGCGTCAGGGAGATGGAGTCCGATGAGACTCCGTACCGTAGCCAGCCATTCCGGACGGAGGTCAAGCATGATGACCATTACCCAACTTCTCCCGGAGGTTTGCTTCCAGCGTCTTGGCGTCGGCCACAAACATCGGCAGCAGGTTCAATGTCTCCTCGGCAAAACCTACGCCATAATCGTGGGCAGTATTGTTCCGGTTGTCCCGGTAGCCGAACCAACGCTCCACCATTTCGGTGTCCATCAGTGCATGTTTCGCCGCGTGACGGAGGAGCTCTTTATAGGTCAGACTATCCACGTCTCGCGGGCGGCCCGTATACGACTTGAGGGCCTTGCGGAGAAGCTTTCCGGCAATCTCCAGGGTTAATTCAAACCCCTTTACCACCGCATTGCGAAAAATTTCGAACTCGATGTTCTCCTCTTCGACCTGTTTGAGCCGGGTCAGAGAAGCCTCCAGCGTCTGGATGCAGCGTGCATAATGATCGGTATTGAGATTCATACTCTTATCCTACGGGTCCAATCATAAACGTTGGGGCTTTCTCTTGAAACACGGGCTTAAATATAGACCAATTCGTCGGATAATGCCACTGTATTGCCCGGTTCATCACGAAAACGCGGGTGACGCGGAATCCGTTGCCAGGCAGACACTTTGCCACCGTCTCACCGAATTGATGAGCAGAATCTCTTCCGATTCCCGGAGGTCACCCGGGGTCAGGATCTGTTCCCGGATGATTCCCCCCTCCAGGAGCTCCTGTCGGAACGTGCCGGGGAGAAGGCCGCAGACCAGCGGCGGCGTAACCAGTATACCGTTTTTGCGGGCCACTACGTTGGTGTAGCTCCCTTCGGTTACTTCTCCCCGTTCGTTGAGGAAAATGACCTCGGCACACTCCGGGCGGCGGCTCCGTTCCCCGTCGTAGAGGGCTCGTCGCGTGCTCTTGTGCTGTAGAAACGGATCGGAGGAGCAGACCCGCTGTCCGGCAAAGGCGACAACTGCCGGAGTCCGGTGGACCGGCGGCGGGGGGAGGGGGAGGGCCTCCATGGTCGTTTGGCCGTCGGCGGAGAGGAGCAGCCTGACCTTGTGCGGAGCGACAATCCCTGCTGTCGCATCCTCCAACATCCTGACGATGACAGGCTGGTCGAAGCGGAACCCGAAGTGTGCCGCGGAGCGTGCCAGTCGGCTCAGATGCCGCTCCAGGAGGAAGAAGGTCCCCTTCTCCCAGAGGATGCTTTCAATAAGGTGAAAATCAGCAGATTCATTCGCCAGAAAGGCTCCCTTCGCGAGGCACTCGGCGTACTCCGCTCCCGCCTCTGAATCCCAGGTGATCCCGCTGCCCACCCCCAGCTCACCGGTACCTGTGGCGCTGTCCAGAACCACCGTCCGGATACCCACGCTGAACAGCGCCTCTGAACCGGGAGAGATGTAGCCGATTGCCCCGCAGTAGACACCGCGGGGGTAGTCCTCCTGTTCGGCGATGATCTCCATGGTTCTCCTCTTGGGGGCGCCGGTCACCGACCCGCAGGGGAAGAGCGCCGTGAAGAGGTCGACCAGCGAGGTTTCACCCTTGAGCCGGGCGGTTACCGTGGAGGTCATCTGGTGAACCGTGGGATAGCTCTCCAGTTGGAGGAGCGACGGCGTCGCCACACTCCCCGGCTGGGCGATAACGGAAAGATCGTTTCGCACCAGATCCACGATCATGATGTTTTCGGCACGCTCTTTGATGCTTTTTTGCAGCTGCTCCGCCAGGATTCGGTCCTGGCTGGGGTCGGGGGACCGCGGCGCCGTTCCTTTCATGGGACGCATGGTCAGGTTGCCGTTGTTGAGGGAGAAGAACAGTTCCGGCGAAGCCGACAAAATTTTGAAACGCCCCGTATCGATCCAGGCAGAAAACGCCCCCTGCTGATTGCGGCAGAGCCTCCGGTAGAGACCGAACGGGTCTCCGTGGACCTTGAATCTTTGGCGGATCGTGTAGTTGACCTGGTAGGTGTGGCCGGCGGCAATATACTCCCGGATGGTGGCGACCGTCCGGGAGTAGGTCTCTTCGTCCAGTGACGGCAGAGGCAGGGTAACCCGGCAGACGCCTCCCGGTCCCCCTGATGTTCCCGCCATCACCTCGGTCCGCTCCCGGAAGATGCCGAACCAGAGGAGTGGCAGCTCCCCCGTGGCGCCGGACGGGAGATCGGGGTTGAGGGGGGAGGCAGCTTCGTAGGAGACGAAGCCGGCGGCGTGTCGGCCGGCGGCAACGGATTTTTCGACCTCCCTGATTGCGGGAATGACTTCATCCGGTCTGCCGGCCAGGATGATCCGTTCCAGACCGTCAAACCGGAACGACCGGCCGAACTCTCCGGATCGGAACGATTCCAGCAGCACGGTGGGTGGGGAGTCAGTAGCAGGCATACCCGGCATTCCTAGGGGGCCGTCTCTCCGGCCGCTGCGCGACAGGCGGATACGAACGCCGGCGCCAGCCCCGGATTACTCCCGAAGTGGAGATGAACGTAGGAAGCCAGGCAGTTTTTGTAAAGATACCCCTCTTCCCCCAGATCCACACCCTGTTTTCGTACCCGGTAACCCCGCCGGATCTTCTCCGGCATCCCGTCGATCTCCGAATAATGGAACTCATGCCCTCGCGCCACCGTTCCCGCCGGTCCCAGGATAGAATTGGTTGTCAATTCCACCTCTCGGTATCCCAGAGCCTTCCGCCGGGGTAGCATCAGGGGCGTGACCGGGAAGACGCCGACAAATTCCCGGAGCACGGTACTTTCGGTTGCGGCATTCAGTGCTCCTCCGATTCCTCGTGTGAGATAGATGAAGCCGCCGCATTCGGCATAGACCGGCATACCGTCTTCGATAGCTGCCCTGATGGACACTTTCATGGTCTCGTTGTCGGAGAGCGTCTCGGCGAAGAGTTCCGGGTAGCCGCCGGGGAGGTATATCCCTGCGATCCCGACGGGAAGAATCTGGTCGGCAAGCGGCGAGAAGAGGACAATCTCGGCCCCCGCCTCCCGGAGGAGACGCAGGTTATCGTCGTAGACGAAGCAGAAGGCGGCGTCCCGGGCCACGGCGATTTTTGCCGCACGAGCGGACTCCACTCCGGGGATGGCGCAGTGAGTCTCGACGGGTGGTGATACCGGCGCCTCCGCCAGCATCCGGTCAAGATCCAGATTCCGCTCTATGACCTGCGCCAGATGCTCCAGAAACTCCGGGGTGAGCGGATTATCCTCGGCGGTGACCAGTCCCAGGTGACGTGAGGGTATTTTTAGCTGCTGATCCCGGGGGATGCAGCCGAGCACGGAAAGGGGGTTGGAAAGTGACGCCAACGCCTCCCGGAGGATGCGGGCGTGGTTGTCGCTCCCCACATTGTTAAAAATAACCCCGATCAGGTTGAGTTGAGGATCGAACTCGGCAAACCCCTTCACCAGGGCGGCCGCGCTCCGGGCCTGTCGACCGGCGTCCACCACGAGGATCACGGGAACCCCCAGCAGCCGTGCAACCTGGGCTGTGCTTCCATCGTCGCAGGCTCCGGAGACGCCGTCGAAGAGCCCCATGACTCCCTCGATTACCGCCACATCGGACCCGGCGCAGTGACGGGCGAAACTTTCCCGGACAAAGGCGGGATGGCACATCCAGCCGTCCAGGTTGACGGAGGGGTGGCCGGTGACGGTGCGGTGATAGCCGGGATCGATGAAATCCGGGCCGACCTTGAAGGGGGCCACGGAGAGTCCGCGTCCCATGAACGCTGCCATGAGACCCAGGGTGACGGTGGTCTTGCCGGAGCCGCTCTGGGGGGCGGCGATGACGAAAGAGATCATGATAAACCCGTTACATCCACTGAATACACTGAGGACACTGATTGAAGCAATTCAGCCGAATCAGAATTCTCACTGCCTCAGCCTAGAAATCATGTTTTTCAGTGAATTCAGTGAACTCAGTGGATCAGCCATTGAGCAGTTTGACCACCGTCTTGCCGTCGGCGTAGTAGTCGATGATATTGAGGCAGCAGTAGCTCTGCTCAATGTTGAACAGAGACGCGAGGGGGGCGCCGATGGCGTCCAAGAGGATGACCCGATTGACGCCGCCATGGGCGACGACGAGGAGCTCCTCGTCCTGGTGATCCGCCACAATCCGCTGGATCTTGGGGACCACCCGCGCCTGAACGTCCAGGAGATTTTCCCCGTTGGGGACCCGGAAGTTGACGATATCGTCCAGTCGGGCCTGCCACTCGGCGGGATACCGGGTCATCAGCTCCTGCCAGGTCATCCCTTCCCAGTCGCCGATGTTCAGCTCGCGCAGCGAGGAGGTCAGGTGAGGTTCGATCCCGAAGCGGGGGGCGATGAGGCTGGCCCCCCAGGCGCAACGGCTAAGGTCGCTGGCATAGCAGGCGGTGATCTTTTCTCCTTCCAGGCGTTGCGCCATCGCCTGGTACTGCTCCCTGCCGCGTGGGCTTAGCGCCACATCCCCCTGGCCGTTGTAGCGGGGTGAGGAGGCTCCCTCGACTTCACCATGGCGAATGAGGTAGATACGGGTCTTAGGTGTCATGGTCGATTCCTCTGTTGTTTGTTTATCGTCCGTTCGTGTCAAGACTCGTTGCCCCCCACCGTAGCCCTCTTCCACACTCCCTCTCCCCTCAGTGGGAGAGGGTCAGGGTGAGGGGTGGTTGAGAGCAGCATCCCGGTGCATGGTTGCATCAGAAAGGATGCCACTGCCCCCCCTGCATGAAGCTGTTCTCCGACCGACAAAGTGCCACAATGATAAGGAGTGCCACCGTTTCGGTGATTTCGCAGCAACAGCCGATGATGTCGCCGGTGATCCCTCCCAGCCGCCGGTGAGCCCAGCGCCGCAGCCACCAGGTCATGAGGGCAACGCCGCCGCAGAGCCAGAAGCCGTTGCTCCCGAAAAGAAGCACGGAGAGCGTGAGGGTGACCCCCAGTGCCGTCAGGAGTTGAAAGTTCCCGACGCCGCCGATGAAGGTCGCGCCCAGACCGTCGTTGCGGGCCCGGGTCGCTCCCTTTGTGCATTGTACCTGGGCGTAGCGCCCCAGGAGCGGGAAGAGGAGCAGCGCCGCATTTTTCTGTGAGTCGGGCACCGCCAGGAGCGCTTGAGATTTGAGGAGGAGAAAAAACAGCAGTGCCGCCGCCCCCACCGGGCCGCAGCGGGGATCCTTCATGACCGCCAGGAAACGTTCCCGCCCCCCCCGGGCGGCCAGCCCGTCGAAGACGTCGGCCACTCCGTCCAGGTGCAGCGCCCCGGTGAGTCCGGCCAGGAGCGCCAGGAGGAGGAGGTCCGTCACCGATCGGGGAAAGAGGGGGGCCAGGAGGAAATTCATCCCCACGAGGAGGGCCCCCAGCGTCAAACCCACTGCAGGGAAGAACGCCATGGAACGCCCAAGGTCCCGCTCCTCGCACCGGACGGTGAAAGGAAGCGGGATGATGGTCAGGAACTGGAGGGCGATGATGTAAAGGCGCATGGAACTCTTAGCCTTGTGCCACTCCCGCCTCGGCAAAGGTCGCCATCTCGTTAAGAATC
>CAIUUR010000279.1 GCA_903902345.1 uncultured Geobacteraceae bacterium
CTCATCCAGCCTCGTCATCTGGCTTAAACCCAGAGCAGCCTGGATATCGGTCATCCGGTAGTTAAAACCCAGCGCAATCTGCTGATAATACCACGGGCCGTCAGGTTCCCGAGTCATCTCACCCGGATTCCGGGTGATGCCATGGCTCCGGAGGAGGGACATCCGGTTGGCCAGATCGTCATCATTGGTCAGGGCCATCCCCCCCTCGGCGGTGGTTATTATCTTGACCGGATGAAAGCTGAATACCGTGATGTCGCTGTAACGGCAGTTCCCTATGGGCTCTCCCCTGTATTTCCCGCCTATGGCGTGAGAAGCGTCTTCGATGATCCTGAAGCCGTAACGCAGTGACAGAGAATGTATGGCCTCCATGTCACAGGGTTGGCCGCAAAGGTGTACCGGAACGACGACCTTCGGCAGACAACCATCACGCTCCGCAACCGAAAGCTTTAACGCCAGAGCACTGGGGCTCAGATTGTAGGTTAGAGGATCGATATCGACAAAATCGACCTGGGCTCCGCAATAGAGTCCACAGTTGGCCGAGGCAACGAAGGTGATGGGAGTGGTCCACAACCAGTCGCCAGGTCCCAGGCCAAGGGCAAGACAAGCGATATGGAGGGCAGAGGTAGCACTGTTCACGGCCACCGCGTGGTCGGTGCCGCAGTACCCGGCAACTGCCTCCTCAAAGCGCGGCACCATCGGTCCCTGGGTCAGGAAGTCGGAAGTGAGTACCGAGACCACTGCGTCAATGTCGGCCTGATTGATTTCCTGTCGTCCGTAGGGGATCATGCGAGAGAGCTACTTGGCGGACTGACATGTTCGGCAATCAACCCCCGAAGCTGTTCCACCGTCAAAAAATCGGGGTTAGTACCACTATTATAGGCAAATCCCAGCGGCACCGGCTCCCCGCCATGGGCGGCACAGTAGCTTTCCACCGTGTGAGCCCCCGCGGAGGGGAGAATGGCATAATAGCTGCCCAGGTCAATAGTATTGAGACTGTCACTGGCGGTGATCATCTCTTCGTGAATCTTTTCACCCGGTCTGATACCGACGATCGGCTGCTCGCACTCCGGGCCAATTGCTTGAGCGACATCAGTGATACGATAACTCGGTATCTTGGGGACAAAGATTTCCCCTCCTTGACTGTTCCGCAACGTCCAGAGAACCATGTCAACCCCTTCCTGGAGGCTGATATTGAAACGGGTCATGGCCGGATCGGTAATGGGAAGCACTCCTGTGCCGCGGCGTTCCAGGAAAAAGGGGATGACCGATCCGCGACTTCCCATGACATTGCCGTAGCGCACGACAGCCAGTTTCAGGTCGCGATCTCCCCTAAAATTGTTGGCCGCGACAAAAAGCTTGTCCGAACAGAGTTTGCTGGCCCCGTAAAGGTTTATGGGGGCGGCGGCCTTGTCGGTGCTGAGAGCGATGACTCTTTTTACCCCTCTGTCCAGAGCCGCCTCGATAACGTTCTGAGCGCCGATAACATTGGTCTTGATTGCTTCAAACGGATTATATTCACACGCCGGAACCTGCTTGAGAGCCGCGGCATGAATGACGACATCAATTTTTTCCAGTGCTCGCAGGAGACGATCCTTGTCACGCACATCTCCTATAAAATAGCGGAGCTGTCCGAATTGTTTCTCAGGAAACTGCTGAGCCATCTGGAACTGCTTGAGTTCATCCCGAGAATAAACCACAAGGCGTTCGATATGTGGGAATCTCGTAAGTATCGTTTCAACAAACTTTTTCCCGAAGGAACCGGTACCCCCGGTTACGAGAATAGAACGGTAGTTCACCATAGGAAAATCCTTCCTGTCCAGAATAACTTCAAGTTGCGCATCGTTAGGTTGAGCCGTACATACCATACCACATTTCAAGACATATGTTACCGCAAGTATCTAGTTTGTTCACATTATAGACTGATTCACATTGAAATACCACTTCAATCCTGATATGGTCTTGACAACGTTTCAACCGCCCAAAATCAATCGATTGGCACACAGATTGCATTTTAGCAGCAGAACGTTACCCGGCAAATATTCTAAAAGCTTAACCTTTCGCTTTGTTATTCATACTATCAGATGGAGGAGCTTATGCATCTAGTTCATCGTAACAGTTGCCGCGTCTGTGGTTCGACATCCCTTACTCCGGTAATCAATCTCGGCCACCAGCATCTTCAAGGTTCGTTCGTAAAAGAGGGAAAAGAACTTCCTCCCATGCGTACGATTCCCATGTCCCTCGTCCGGTGTGATCCGTCAAGAGATGAGCAAGCGTGTGGTTTGTTACAAATGGAACATTCCGTGCCGCCTGAGATCCTCTATTCCGCCTACTGGTATCGATCCGGCACCAATTATACCATGCGTAATCACCTTAAAGGCATAGTTGACGAATCCGTCGGCATCCTCGGCAAAAAAGAGGGAGCAGTCCTTGATATCGGGTGTAATGATGGCACCCTACTCGGCTATTACCCGGACGGTTTCACACGTTTCGGGGTAGACCCGTCCGACGTGGCTCAGGAAATAGACAGTTCCGTCGCGACGATCGTTCAGGACATTTTCCCATCAGAAGAACTACTCGGGCGAATAGCAGGTGGTAAAATGAGCATTGTCACCTCCATTGCCATGTTTTATGACCTGGAGGATCCCATCACTTTTGCGAAAGGGATCAAAAGCATACTGACTCAGGATGGCATCTGGATTTTTGAGATGTCATATATGCCTTCCATGCTCAGGATGACCTCCTATGACACCATCTGCCACGAACACCTGGAGTATTACAGCCTTGCCGTAATCGAGTATATTCTCAAACAAAGCGGTCTGAAAGTTTTCAACGCAGTACACAATGATATTAACGGCGGCAGTCTGCGCTGCTACGCTACTCACGTCGGAAACTTCAACTATAAAAATGATGCCTATCAGCAAAATATACTTCGCATACATCAGGATGAGTTCGACATGGAACTCGACACGGATAAACCGTACAAAAATTTTCAAGAAAGAATAAATGTGCATCGGGACGAGCTTTTATCTCTCATCAAGAAGCTTAAAAAGGATGGGAAGAAAATCCATATTTACGGTGCATCCACCAAGGGAAATACGATTCTTCAATGGTGCGGCATAGACAACCGACTCATCGACTTTGCGGCGGAACGTAATCCTGACAAATACGGCGCCCACACCCTGGGAACAGATATCCCCATCATCAGCGAAGCGGAATCTCGCGCCATGAAACCGGACTACTATCTGGTGCTTCCCTGGCATTTCAAACAGGAATTCATTGAGCGGGAACAAGAGACACTGGAGAGTGGCACATCATTTATTTTCCCCCTCCCCACCA
>CAIUUR010000280.1 GCA_903902345.1 uncultured Geobacteraceae bacterium
GGCAGAGGCACAAGAGTGAGTGACGCTTAGATCATGTGATAAACCTGAACAGCTATTAGTGGTATCGGTGACTTATAGATATATGCTTTCTCTGACTTCATGCCCGACGTAATTGTCGGGCATTTTTTTACTCAAGCCTCCATCCGTCCCAAACTGTCGTATTCCTCTGGTATGGTCAACATCATCCCAAGGAGGTGCATCATGACGATGACTAATGAGTGCTGCAAAATCGACGTACCATCGATTTTCCCCGACCAGACTCGGGAAGTTGACAAGACATCAAGTCCTACAGGACGGCTAATCGCCGGTCTGGATATCGGTGCAAGCGCTATCCGTGCCGTGATCGGCTGCGTCACTGAAAACGGCATCGAGATCGTTGGTGTCGGTTCGACCGCATTGTTGGGAGGACGTCCGTGGTTTGCATACGATGTTGAAAAAAGTGGCGCTTCAATAAGAATTGCCATTGAGGAGGCGGAGCGGATGGCCGACTGCACCGTCACGTCGGCCTACGTCGGGATCTCCGGAGGGCATATCAAGGGGTTCAACAGTCAGGGAATCACGACTATCGACAACCTGACCGTCTCAGCCGATGATCTGAAGCGGGTCATGGCAGATGCCATAGCCATCACTATTCCCACAGATCGTGAAGTTATTCATGCCATCCCACGAAGCTTTTCCATCGACGACCAAGACGGCATTCGTGATCCGTTGGGGATGAGTGGGAGTCGCCTGAAGGCGCAGGTGCATGTCGTCACCGGTGAGAGCGCTTGCATCCAGCATACTATTGAATCGTGCCGGAGGGCCAATCTGGAGGTGACGGAAATCGTGCTGAAGCAGCTCGCCTCTTCTGAAGCGGTTCTCTCTGCTGAAGAAAAACAACGGGGAGTCGTCCACGTTGACATCGGTGGAGGAACTACCGATATTGCGATAGTTACTGACGGAGCCATCGCACATACTGCGGTATTCGAACTAGGAGGGAAGCAATTAACCAACGACATCGCCGCGACACTCCGGATTCCCCTGAAGGAAGCGGAGAAGCTCAAACTTGAGCATGGCTGTTGCCTGTTTTCCCGTATTGCTCAGGGTGAGACCATCGATCTTGTCAGCCGTAAATGGAGCAAAAATCCCCGATTCATCTCCCGGTGGCTCCTTGTGGAGATAATCGAACCGTGGGTCAGGAAGCTCTTTCATCTGATAAACCGTGAAATTTTCAAATCCGGTTACGAAGATCATATCAATGCCGGTGTGGTCCTCAGCGGCGGGTTCAGTAACCTTGAGGGGATGATGAAATTGGGCGAGCAGCTGTTCAAAATGCCGGTACGTCGTGGCGTTCCCGTGAATATCAGCGGTCCCGAAAACGTGATGACAGAGCCGGAGTACGCTACAGGAGTGGGATTGGTGGTCTATGGGGCCGAAAAATGTATGGTCGAACAAAATTCGCGGAGGTGAACCAATGTTAAAAATCGAAGAGCCTCTCATCCTGGGAACTCCTAGAATCAAGGTTGTGGGGGTCGGTGGTGGCGGTGGCAACGCCATCAATAGCATGATGGATCACGGGTTCAAAGGCGCGGAGTTCATCGCGGCCAATACCGACGACAAATCGCTGCGACGCTCCAAGGCGCCGATAAAGATTCAGTTGGGTGGCAAATTGACCAAGGGGCTCGGTGCCGGGGCGAAACCCCAGGTCGGACGCGACGCGGCGTTGGAAGATATGGACGGAATGAGGAAGCTCCTGGAAGGGGCGGATATGATCTTCATCGCCGCCGGCATGGGAGGTGGCACCGGCACCGGAGCTGCCCCCGTCGTGGCGGAGGTGGCCCGCAAGCTGGGCGCCCTCACCGTGGGGGTGGTGACCAAACCGTTCACTCGCGAAGGAAAGCATCGGATGACTCAGGCCGAGGCCGGAATTCTGGAGTTGAAGAAGCACGTGGACTCCCTCATTGTCATTCCCAATGACCGGCTCCTGGGGCTCGCGAAGAAGAACACCCCTCTGCTGGACGCTTTCAAGCCCTCAGATGACGTACTCCGTCAAGCGGTGCAGGGTATCGCAGACCTCATTTCCACTTCCGGCCTGATCAATGCTGACTTTGCTGATGTGAAGGAGATCATGGGGGAGCGTGGGATGGCAATGATGGGAATTGGTGTCGGTTCCGGCGAGAATCGGGCCGTCGAAGCAGCTACCAGAGCCATCTCCAGCCCGCTCCTGGAAGATATAGATGTCAGCGGCGCCATGGGAGTTCTGGTGAATATCACCGGATCATCCGCCATGACCATGGAGGATTTCGACGCCATCAGCCGTGTGATTCATGA
>CAIUUR010000281.1 GCA_903902345.1 uncultured Geobacteraceae bacterium
AGCCGACAAAGCTTGACGCCGAAGAGTGGGCTGTAATGAAAACACATCCTCGTATCGGGCACGCCATCCTTTCCAAAAGCGATGCCCCCGTTTTTCAGTTGGCGGCCGAGATTGCCTTGCGCCACCATGAAAGGTATGACGGAACGGGGTATCCTGATGGTCTTGCCGGCGTAACCATACCGGAATCAGCGCGTATCGTCGCGCTGGCCGATGTTTTCGACGCTCTCTCCATGAAGCGACCCTATAAGGAGCCCTGGCCGCTGGAAAAAGTCATGACGACGATCAAGGATGGTTCAGGGAGTCAATTTGATCCGCGACTGGTGGATGTATTCGTCTCAATTCTCCCGGAGATACTTGAAATCAAACAGAAAATGGATGACAGGGAGCTGTCGATGATTCAGAACGAGAAGTCGGAGTAATCGTAATGGCGGACAAGGAAAAATTTACGGCATCGCTTCGGAAAGTTTTTGTCGCCAGGGGGATCAAGGAAAAGCTGATCACCATTTTTGTGATCATCAAACTTTTGCCGTTGCTCCTGCTGGCGTGGAGCGCCTGGGACCAGATCGGTCACCTGGGCGGAGCCGTGGAGAGGCTGTCGGTGGCGATGATGGCCACTACGCTGAAAAAAGTAGCAGAGATTGGCGATGTGGCTGTGAAGGATTCCGTCACGGCCCTGGATCGGCGTTCCCGTGAGGCCATCGAACAACTCACCACCCACACGGCCCGCGATGTGGCGAGTTTTTTGTACGATTGTGATCGGGACATCAAGAATGCCGCGACCCTACCCCCCAGCGAAAACGAATACCGAATGTTTCTGGCGAAACATTTCAGTCCGGTTATTGAGCCTGAGCCCTATCACCTCGATCCCCAGGGGGTAAAGTGGGCGCCGGTGAGACCGACATCTTCCCCCGATCCGGAGGTAACATCCAGCGTAAAGGACAATGAAAAAGGGTGGCACTATCGGTCACCGGAGCGGGTAGGGACAACGGTTCAGCTGCCCCTTTTTCTGGAGATGACCTTTGTCGATCTTAACGGCAACGAGAAGATCAAGGTGACGACGTCAAAACTTCTCCCGTCGGAGCTGCGTAACGTTTCGGTGAAGAGCAACACCTATTGCCGGGCGGAGAGTTACTTCCACGATCTGCAACGGCTCAAACCGGGGCAGATTGCCGTGTCGGAGGTGATCGGCCCTTATGTGGGAACACCGCTCATCGGTCCCTACACCCCACAACGGGCCAGGGAAAAAGGTGTTACGTTCGCCCCGGAACTGGCCGGTTATGCGGGGAAGGAAAATCCGGTGGGAAAACGGTTCCGAGGTCTGATCCGCTGGGGAACGCCGGTGGTGAGAGGGGGGAAGACGGTGGGCTATGTGACTCTGGCTCTGGACCACCGGCATCTCAAGGAGTTCACCGACCACCTGGTACCCACGGATCAGCGGTTTACGGACATTCCCGACGCCTCCAGCGGTAATTATGCCTTTATCTGGGATTACAAGGGACGATCCATCGCTCATCCGCGAGATCATTCCATCGTCGGCTATGATCCGGCAACGGGCGAGCCGGCGGTCCCCTGGATGGATACGGATCTCTACCATGCCTGGAAGAACAGCGGACTCCCCATCGGTATCTTCCTGGAGCGGCAGCCGACCTTTCAGAACCCTTCCTTGACCAAGAAACCGGCAGAGGAATTGACCAAGGCCGGTCTGGTGGGGCTGGACGGGCGGTATCTGAATTTCGCTCCCCAGTGTGCCGGATGGCACGATCTTACCAGCCGTGGCGGTTCCGGCTCGTTCGCCATCTTCTGGAGCGGTCTCTGGAAGTTGACCACCGCCGCTGCCATCCCGTACTACACCGGACGCTATGGCGACCATGCCCGGGGGTTCGGGTATGTCACCATCGGCGCCAATGTGGACGAATTTCACCTGCCCGCAACGGAGACCGCCAAGACCATCGGCCGACTTGTCGCCGGAGTCACTTCCGATATCAACGGCAATCAACGGGCTCTGCGAGAGCTTATCAGTGAGAGTATTGCGGAAACGACCACACATCTCACCATGATGACGTTGGTCATGATGGTTCTTGTTATCGTTGTCGCCGTCTGGTTGGCCGGACTTCTTTCCAAGCGGATCACGGTCATGATCGCCGGGATCCGCATTTTTCAGGAGGGGAACCTGAGCGCCCGAATGGCGGTGACGTCGCAGGATGAGGTCGGCGCCTTGACCCAGGCTTTTAACGGCATGGCCGGGGCGTTGCAGCAACGCGAAGAGGCGCTGCGGAGAAGCAAGGAGAAGTATCGACGACTGGTGGAGCAGGCCAACGAGGGAGTTTTGGCCCTGAATCAGGACGGCGTGGTCACGTTCTCCAACCCCCGCATGGCCGAGATGCTGGGGTACTCGGTTGACGAGATCGTTGGTCTTGAATTCGCTGCTTTTATGGGGAACGATGGGGAGGGATTGTCCCGGGGAAAGATAGAGCGGCGGCGTCAGGGAATATCCGAACAGTATGACACGGAAATGGTGCGCAAAGATGGGAGGAAGATTCACGCCAGCATCACCGCATCCCCCATGACGGATGATGACGGTGCGTTTCTCGGCTCCTTCGGAGTGATCATGGATATCACTGACCGGAAGCAGGCTGAGGCGGAATTGATTCAGGCCAAGGAGGCCGCCGAGGTCGCGAACAAGGCCAAGAGCCAGTTCCTGGCCAACATGAGTCATGAACTCCGGACCCCCATGAACGGTGTTCTGGGAATGATTCAATTGACACAGTTCGGCCCGCTGGATGAGGAGCAACGGGAGTATCTCGATCTGGCGTATAGTTCCGGGCGCTCCTTGGTGCGTATTATTAACGATATCCTCGACCTGACCAAGGCGGAGGAGCATAAGCTGACCCTTATGAATGAACCTTTCTCCCTGCAGGAGTGCTTGGCCGCGACGGTGGGCATACTTTCTCCGGAGGCGGTTCGCAAGGGGCTTCGCCTGGTCGCCACGGTGGCCGATGATGTGCCGGAAATCATTGAAGGGGACAAACTCCGTCTCCAGCAGATACTTACCAACCTGGTGGGGAATGCCGTCAAGTTCACCGAACAGGGTGAGGTGGCGGTGTCGATCACCAGGGACCCCCGGGGGATTGTCATCGCGGTGACGGACACCGGTATCGGTATCCCCGCGGACAAACAGGATCTCCTCTTCAAGCCGTTCAGCCAGGTGGATGACTCAAACACCCGCCAATACGGTGGAACCGGTTTGGGACTGGCCATCAGCAGGGAGATTGTGATTCTCATGGGAGGGTCTATTGCGATGACAAGTGTTGACGGCAGCGGGAGTACCTTCTTCATTTCCCTCCCTCTCGGGACGCCGGCAGAGCCGTCGGCTGGGGCCACTACGGAGACAACAGTTATTAAGCCAAACATGACATGATTCGATGTCGGGAGAATTGAATGCCGATAGTTACCTGGTCTGATGATTACCTGCTTAAAAATGAACGCATCAATGATCACCATAAACTGTTTTTTAAAATATTAAATAAACTTTACGATGGTATCGTAAAAAATGAATCAAATCAGTCGATTGATAGTGTCATAGTAGAGCTTGAAAAATACTCGACGACACACTTTGTTTATGAAGAAATTTATATGCTGGATATTTCCTACGGACACATGAAAGATCATATTTCCCAACACGATATTTTCAGGTCTAAAATAAAAGAATTGAAAAGCGCGTACAGTAGCAACAGTATAGAAGCTAAACTGAAACTGGTAGCTTTTTTGAAAGAGTGGACGTTGGGCCATATTATCGAGGAAGACCAGAGGCTCGCGGAGTGGCAAGATGTTTCGCGTGCATCTTCTCGTGCTGAGCGGTTATGAATTGAGATGCATTACTGCGATATGTAGGCGGATTCACTTGGTTCGGGATGACAGACGGTCTGTATACTCTTTGTTGCGAAGCAACTACCTTGTTTTTGCTGTAACGAGATTCGGTCTTATGGTAAGATAACCGTTAAATCAGCTGGTTATCCGGAGTCCCTGTGCTTCGCCAAAAAGCGCACGCCGCACGACGTGTTTCATCTTTTATAATTCCGGAGGGTAGCGGATGAATGAGGAATGCTTGCCGCCGAACGAAACCGAACTCTCCACCGAAGAGCCGCTGTATCTCCTTTGTGTGGATGACGAGGTGGATCTGCTCTCTGCGTTGATCCGTCTCTTTCGAAAAGAGTCATTCAGGGTATTGACCGCAACTTCCGGTAAGGAAGCTCTGGGAATCCTGAAAAAAACAAAAAATATCGGCGTGATCTTATGCGACGAGCGGATGCCGGAGATGAGTGGCTCTTCCTTTTTTGAAGAGGCGAAAAGAGAGGCTCCCGACACAATTCGGATAATCATTACCGGCTATGCCGACATACATGACGCCATTAATGCCATTAACCGCGGCGGCGCCATGGGGTATTTCACCAAGCCGTGGGACGATCTCGAGCTGACGCTAACCGTTCGGGAAGGGATGCGGACGTATCTGTTGAAACAGGAGAATCAGCACCTTCAGGAGGAGTTTCGGCAGCAGAGCAGACACCTGGAGGAATGGAACGCAAGCCTCAAGAAACGGGTGATGCAACAGACGGCGGTGATCCGCCAAAAAATGGAGGAGTTGAATCGGCAGAAGGCGAGCATCAGGCATGCCAGTGACGCCATGCTCCTTATCTTTATTCATCAGTTGCAACAGCGTCAGCAACTGCTCAGCGAACATAGTCGAAGGGTGGTTGCCTTGACGGATTCCATGCTGACTACTCTTGAACTTCCTTCCGATCAATGCGTAGAGATACGAACCGCCGCCATTCTTCATGACATAGGCCTGTTTACCGTCATCGACCCACTGGAGGGTGACTATCTGAGTGGTGAGAGTGAGCTAATGAAGGATGCCGGGGAGTTCAAAAGTCACTCCGTCGCGGGTGAAGAGCTTCTGGCGATCAGTGAGCAATTCAAGGATATCGCATTAATCGTCCGCCATCACCACGAAGAGTATGACGGCAGTGGTTTTCCCGATGGTTTGGCGGGAGATCAGATCCCGCTGGGATCGCGAATTATTCATATCGCAAATTATATAGATAATACCTATTCGCAGGAAACCGGGAGCGATGCCGAATATCAGGTGAATTGCAAGTTGGGAGCCAACATGGGGAGTCATTTCGATCCGGCTTTGGCGACCGCCGCCTATCGGGCCGTGAAGGAGGTGCTGATGGACGCCGATCTTCAGTGGTCCATCTGAGCAGTTCAGAGGGTAAACTGATTACCGGAGCTGACGATTTTTGATTGGTTGAGAAGAGGGGGATTTTTTGCCGACTACTCATCGTAACAGAACCGGAGCCGGGAATGGGGGTGGCGTACCGCGCCGTCGTATCGTCATCGCCAGCATGATCGGCACGACCATCGAGTTCTACGACTTCTACATCTACGCCACCGCCGCCGTATCGGTCTTTCCGCTCCTTTTTTTCCCCAAGAGCGATGCGGGGGCTGCCCTCCTGGCGTCCATGGCCACCTTCGGGGTAGCTTTTGTGGCCCGTCCCATCGGCTCCGTTCTCTTCGGACATTACGGCGACCGGATCGGGCGGAAAGTCACCCTGGTGGGGTCGTTGCTCACCATGGGGATCGCCACGTTTCTCATCGGTCTTCTCCCCACGGTCATGCAGATCGGACTCCTTGCCCCCGTCCTGCTGACGCTGCTCCGTTTCTGTCAGGGGCTGGGGTTAGGTGGAGAGTGGTCGGGAGCGGCCCTGCTGGTGACCGAAACCGCTCAGGAAGGGAAACGGGCATGGGCCGCCATGTGGCCCCAGCTGGGTGCTCCCTTTGGTTTCATTCTGGCCAACGGCTTTTTTCTGCTCCTGACGGTTCTGTTCGACTACAACTCAGCCCAGGCTCAGCTTCAGGGGGAGTTCCTGGCCTGGGGGTGGCGGATTCCGTTTCTCGCCTCCTTTCTCATGGTGGCGGTGGGGTTGTACGTGCGGCTTAAACTTGACGAGACCCCGGTCTTCGCCCGGGCCATGGCCCGGGGGGAGAAGCTGAAGATGCCGCTGGCCGTGGTGTTCAGGAACAATTCCAAGGAGCTGCTCCTGGGAACCTTCATTATGCTGGCTACCTACGGCATCTTTTACCTCATGACCACCTGGATTCTCTCCTATGCCATCGGCAAGGCCGAACTTGGCTATCTGGGGATCGGCTACCGTAATTTTCTGGTTCTTCAGCTGGTTTCAGTACTCTTTTTTGCCGCCATGATCCCGGTGTCCGGCTGGCTTGCGGACCGGTACGGCCGCCGCACTCTCCTGCTGATTGTGACCGGAGCCATTATCATCTTTGGCCTGACCTTTGACACGTTCCTCAATCCCTTGGTCATGGGAACGGGGGAGAACGCAAACAGGGGACTCCTGCTCCTTTTCCTCTGTATCGGCATGACGCTCATGGGGCTGACTTTCGGTCCCATGTCGGCCATCCTTCCCGAGCTTTTTCCCACCAACGTCCGCTATACCGGTTCCGGCATCGCCTACAACGTCTCATCGATTCTCGGCGCAGCCCTGACCCCCTTTGCCGCAGTCTGGCTGGCGAAAAATCATGGTGTCGGTTCCGTGGGGATCTACCTGTCGGCTCTTGCAATTTTGACCTTCATTGCCCTCTGGATTTCCAGGGAGACCAGACACACGGCTCTTGATACGCCGGAGGACGGTGCGACCGCCACCGCGGGGATCGAACTGACCTCGCCCTAACCCCCCTGTTGAGGGCCGCCGTTGGACATTAGTATTCATGCCACAGTGGCAGGCATACAGGAAAGAGCTAAACCACACAGCTCTGGTGCATGAGGAGTGGGCTTATTAACTTTGAAGGAGTCAGGATATGAAGGTGTTGGTCGATCTCTGCATTGTACCGATTGGCGTGGGTGTCTCTCTTTCTTCCTATATAGCGGCCAGTGAAAAGGTGCTCAAGGAAGCGGGACTGAAAATAGCGCTGCATTCATACGGTACGAACATCGAAGGTGAATGGGATGATGTCTTTGCGGCTATCAAACGTTGCCATGAGGTCGTGCATGACATGGGTGCTCCCCGGATAACCACCACAATCAAAGCCGGAACCCGGACGGATCGCGACCAGACGATGGAAGACAAAATAAGGAGTGTTCAGGAAAAAATTATAGATTGCGCTGCTCTGCAAGGTAACTGAAAACGTTCTCCGCTCGATCTTGAACGTGGTACAGACATCCGCATCTGTCTTATCGGAATCTCGCGATACAAGACCCGGGCGGTTCCCAGTTTCGAGACAACCGTCTTCGGACGGCCACCGGAATGTCCAGTAGTGGTATTAATTCCAAAAGCGGCAACGAATGGGCAACGAAAAAACCAGAATATAAAAATAGGCACCCACGAGATCATCGTAAGTGCCTGTTTTTATCAGTGCGCCTTGAGCGATTCGAACGCCCGACCTACGGATTCGTAGTTCTCTTGGGTGCCCTCGTGGGTGGTACACCTTGATAGCTCTTCTCGGAAATACAGGGTGTTACGTGATCAGTCGCCCCGGGTTTTGGTTCCTGCGGCACATTGCTGGCCGGTCTGTGTAGCACAGTTTTAGCACAATGTGCTTGCACATACGTCACCCCGTCACCCTGTACCACGTCGCCCGGCCGGTCCCCTGCTGCTCCAGGTGCCCACTCTCTACCAATTGACGGAAATGTAACTTGGCAGTGTTCCGATTGACATCCAGTAGAACCACTGCCTCCGATATCGTCACTCTGCCGCGCTCCCTCGCCAGCATCACAAGCTGTTCCGACAGTAGTGGCAGCTTTTCCAAACGCCGCTCTTGCTCGATCTTACGTTGGAGCATATCCTTCTGTGTTTTGAGGCTCTGTAGAAAAAAACGTACCCACTTGTCCAGGTTCTCGGTGGGGGTGCGTATCCCTTGCTGGGAGTGCCGCAATGCCCGGTAGTATCCATCCTTGTTTTCCTCGACGACCCGCTCCAGTGAGCTGTAAGGGACGTGGCGGTATCCTGCCTGCAAGAGAAGAGTAGTAGTGAGCACCCGTGATAGTCGGCCATTTCCGTCCTGGAACGGATGAATCGCCAGGAAGTGGACCACGAAGGCCGCAATGGTCAGCAGGGGGTGAAGCTCCCGCACTGTCAGTTCCCGTCTGGTTAACTCCAGCAGATCCGTCATGAGTCGCGGAGTGTCAAAGGGGGAGGCTGTCTCAAAAACAACGCCGATACTCTTGCCATGAGCATCGAAGGCTTCCACATTGTTCGGAAGCGTCTTGTATTCCCCCCTGTGGGATGTGTCCTTGCTGCTGAACTTAAGCAGTATCCCGTGAAACTGCTTGATGTAGTTCTCCGTCAGCGGGATCTGCTCCCACGAGTCAAATACCGTGCTCATGGCCTCGGCATACCCGGCCACCTCTTCCTCGTCACGCGATTTGAAGGAGGAGATGTCCAGGTTCGCCAGCAGCACCTCTACTTCAAAGTCGGACAGTCGTGCCCCCTCGATCCGGGTGGAAGAGCCCACCGACTCTATCGTGGCGACCTTTCTCAGTGACCGCAGGATATCAGGTGCGAGGCAACCAAGCATCTCCCATCGTCCCTTGAACTCGTCCAGTTCGGCGATCAGATTAAGCACGGTCGCGTCAATAGTAATGCCGTTCATCATCGTGACTCCTCCTTACCCGCTATTATACCCGATAATACCCCCAAACGCCATACCCTATGGGATACCCAAGAATACCCACAAAGCATTTTTTTTGGGTTCGACTGAGTCACACAAAACGAGCAGTTGTGAGAAGGTCAGAGACTTGGAAGTAGGATCAATATGGGGCTTGGTGGGATGAAGGGGGGGATAGTGGGGGGGAGTCGTTGATTTATATGGGATTTGAGACTTGGACGCCGCTATTTGGATGATGATCCTGATTCGCGGCTTTTTTGCGTTCGCTTTGGAAGTGGTTCAATTTTGGTGGGAGGTTTGGCAGTAACTTTTTTTGAGGTGCAGGTTCGCCCCTCATCTTTATACCCTGTTTATGCCTCGTTTAATACCCCTTCAGTAACCTTACTGTTTCAGCATCACGCCCTTCTCCCGCACCAGACTACTCTGCCGATTACTTGCAGTTGGTTCACTAGGTCGCCTTGGACGGCTTCGTCGCCGTAACTCTTGTTGTCACTCATTATTATGACGGAGCGGTCGTATTTGCGCTGGATCCGTTTGACGAGGAGTGCATCGTCGTAATTTATCACGTAGATGGCGTTGTCTTCGATCTTGCTGGTGGTGGTGTCGATGAGGACGAGGTCGCCGTTGGAAAGGGTGGGCTCCATGCTGTCGCCTTTGACGCTGATCAGGACGGCGCCCTGGGGCGAGATGCCGAGGCCGATCTTGAGCCAGGCGGTCTTGAAGGTGACGTAATCGATGATCTGCTCGCTGTGGAGCATGGCGCCGTGGCCGGCTGAGGAGGCGGCGACTCCGTAATGCGGTAAGCGGGTGAGGGAGAGCACGGCGGTGCTTTATGATACCATTAAGCCGTCACTACTTTATTCGTTCGACGCGTCAATAGAAGGTAGTACCGGTAAATGGGCTATCAGGATAAATGTGACAAATAAAAAGACGGGTTTTGTCAGCTGTAGGGTGCGCACGGGTTTTTCTGTGCGCACGATGACCCCGTGCACACCCTACAACTTTATCGAGCGGCAGTAAAGTCAACGGAGAATAAAGGGGAGAATTTCTTTCTGACACTTTTTGAGACAACCGAGGAGCGGATCAAAAAGCAGGAGATACGAAAACTATTACGGATTCGGTGAACCGACGGGGCGGCACTCCCGTAAGCGCTCATCATCGGTTTTCATCGAAGGCGTCGGCAGCCTATGGCCGAACCGGCTCACGAATCCATCTACACTTTACCACGCCATTAACCGGAGTTCAATAGTGAGATTTATTATTCACCGTCCCACTCGTTCCCAGCTGTAGGGTGCGCACGGGTTTTCGGTGCGCACGATGACCCCGTGCACACCCTACAACTACAACTGAAGTCGTTCCGGAAGAGTAGTGAAAAGGATATGGCGCAGCAGAGGAAAAAGGGGCAGGTTTTATTTGAAAAATAACGCCCTGGGTGGGGACTCTCAGTCCCCCACTTTCGTCACGAATCCGGTTACCCGGAAACAACTACGGCCGAGAGATTCACCGTGCGCAGGGTGTAAGGTAACTTTAACAGAAAAAAGTTGAGATGGGTAAGAAATAAGAGGGCCGAAGATGGATATCACCGTCACTATTGATGATCACGAAGTACGGGCGGCCCTGGAGGCGGTGGCGGCGCGGGTGAATAACCTGGCGCCGCTGTTTCATGAAATCGGCCAGTACTATGAAGGGCGGGTGTTGGAAAACTTCGCCAAGGAGAGCGACCCGGCGGGTAACAAGTGGGCGCTGCTCTCTGCGGTAACGCTGATGAATCGGTTGGGGCTGCAAAAGGGGTTCAAGAAGAGCGGGGCGCTTTCCCGTCGGAACGGTGGCCGGATTCCCGCCGGAATACTGGCCGGTTTGGGCCGGAATACGCATGAGGTGGATGATCTGCTGTACCTGGTGCGGAAGTTGGACGGGATCTGGTTGGCAGAGAGCAGCAAGAAGGCGGCGACGTAGGGGCGCGGCGCGCCTTTCCCGATTACCGGAAGGTGAGGAGCACGAATCCGATTGCGGCGGCGGCGGCCAGATGGGGCGAGATGAAACTCGCCATAATCAGAATGAAGAACAGCAGCACGAATTTCATGGTTCACAGTTTACGGGGATTTAAACCCTTTGTAAAGAGGTAGCAAATATGTCCGAATCAACCGTCGGTATCGCCATAGAGGTGCAAGGGGTATTCCACGCCGCAGCACCCGTCTTACCCTGGAAGCGTTGACACCGGAGACGGCGATGGTCTGGGCGGGGGAGATGCAGCGGATCCTCGGCATTGATGGCGAACTGTTTTTTGTCTTCGATCCGGACGATACCGACCTGTTAAAAAAGCAGCGATCTTACCTGGCCACTCTGCAGCAATTGAACGCCATAGAATACCCCTACGCCAACGCCAATCGGACGGCCTTTGATCTGATTGAGAAGCTGTGAGGGGAGCAACATTTATCGGGTGTTTGAAGGCTATTGAAAGCGGGTTAAAGTAGGGGATATGACTTGTGTAAAACTCTTCTGATTTTGCCTGTGGAAAACTCATCTGAAACGGTTCAAAAACGGGTGAGGTTAGTGGTAGTGTAAATGGCCTTGAATGACCCTTTAAAAAGGCATTCAAGGCCCATATATATGAAAATCCATACTACCAAAGCTCCCGCCAAACACTGCCAAATCGTCCGCCGCGCTACATCCGCCGCGCTACACTACCAGACCCTGCAAAAGCAATTACATGACAGTTTACTTGACAGTAGCCCTGAAAACAAAAAAAAGGAGCTACGGAAACCCGTAACCCCTTGTTTTTGTTGGTGCGCCTGGAGCGATTCGAACGCCCGACCTACGGATTCGTAGTCCGTTGCTCTATCCAGCTGAGCTACAAGC
>CAIUUR010000282.1 GCA_903902345.1 uncultured Geobacteraceae bacterium
CCCAGTTCATGCTCGGCGTAGGTTCCGGGGTCCTTCAGCGTCACCTCCAGCCCCAGCCACCGGGCAAACTCCGCCGTCTTCCGGATGGAGAAATCTCCCAGCTCCTTGCTGCCGCGCCCCCCCAGATAGACCTTTCCCGACGCAGCGGTGATCCGCTGCTCGGCGGCAAGAGCCTTGTCCACCAGCCCCTTGGCAATCTCCGGGGTGGGACCGTCCAGGCGGGTAACCAGATAGGTACCGTAAGTCCCGTCGAAGTGCCGGTTGCCGTCAAAATAGGGGTTCGGCGTCCCCATCTTTTTGCCGCTGATGTAGCGGTCGAACAGGTCCGACAGCCGTGAATCCAGGGCCAAGCCGCCACTCCAGGTGGGAACACCGAAACAGGGGACCAGCATCGTCACTCTCCCCGCCAGGTTGCCGGCAAGAAGAAATTGCCGGATCGGCCGTTGAATGTCTCGGACGTAATCGATGTCGTACCTGTCCCGCTTCAGATGAAGCCGGACGATATGTGATGCGGGGACCCCGCGCTTCGCCGCATAGTAACGAGCCACCTCCTCCGAGTCATTGACCCCGTTGCCTTCACCCCCATCGGCATTGACGATGAGGGCGATCTCTTCTCCGCCGGGAGGGGCGTAGGGGCGCGGTTGAACCGGAAGCGGATCGGAGAAGGGACTGGCCTTTCGTTCCCTGTCCACGGCCCGGAGCCGGTACTGATACTCTGCGCCATTGGAAACCGTGCTCTCCACGTACGCCGCCGGGGACAGGAGCAGTCGGCCACCCTGACGCAGCAGTTTGGGGATTCGCCCAACGGTCCGAAACTCCCTATCCTTCGGCCCTTTCCGCTGAATTTCGTAGAGGAGAAGGTCGGCCTCCCGATTCCGTTCCCAGAAGAGGGCAATCCGGCCGTCGCCGGCGGCGGCATAGATCCCGGTGGGCGTGCGGGGTGCACCGCGGGGATCAGACCCCGGGTAAGCGACCAGGGCCGAACTCCAGAACTCCCGCTTCCCGCTGTCATAAGCCTTCAGGATGAATTCGCACTCCTCACCGTTCTCCAGGGATGACACCGTCCAGGAACTCCGGAGCCCGAGATCCTCCACCAGATCTTCCGTCGGCTGACCAAAACGGATCTGTCGCCCGTCACGAACCCGGTAGAGACGAACGCCACGGAAATCACCGGCAAAATTCCGGGCAACGGACCAGGAGAGGGTCACCCGCCCGTCGGCTGCCACGGCCAAGATGTTTTCCAGGGGGGCGGCCGTTGGAAACGGAGCGCCGGCGCCCTTGACGCCGGAGAGGGTCCGCTCTTCCCCCATAACGGCCAACGCTACCATGAGCAGCGCCGCAGCCAGCGCCAGAAACGGCCATTTCCTGCGCAGAAAGGAGGGAATCAGCGTCCCTCCTTGGCCCGGCAGATCTCCACCAGCACCCGTTCCTGGGCGGTGCCGCCGGTGGCGCTCCGGGCGTTCACCGATGCCTCCAGGGTGATCGCCTGAGCGATATCGGCGTCAAAACGATTGGAGAAGGAGCGCCACTCCTCCAGGGTCAGACCGGGGAGATCCTTCCCCGTGGCGACACAGTGGGCCACGCACTTCCCCACGACCTCATGGGCATCGCGGAAAGGCATCCCCTTGCGAACAAGGTAATCGGCCACATCGGTGGCAGTGGAGTACCCTCCCGCTGCCGCCGCCAGCATCCGGTCGGCGTTTACCCGCATCTCCCGGATCATGTCCACATAGATTTTGAGACTCCCCTTCACCGTATCAATGGTGTCGAAGAGCGGTTCCTTGTCTTCCTGCATATCCTTGTTGTAGGCCAGCGGCAGTCCCTTCATGACGGTGAGAAGCGCCATGAGGTTCCCGTAGACCCGGCCGGTCTTCCCCCGCACCAGTTCCGGCACGTCGGGATTTTTTTTCTGGGGCATGATGGAGGAACCGGTGCAGAAACCGTCGGAGAGCTCGATGAACTTGAACTCGCTGGTTGACCAGAGAACCAGTTCCTCGGAAAAGCGGGAAAGATGCATCATCAGGATGGAGGAGTCCGCCAGGAACTCCAGGGCAAAATCCCGATCCGAGACCGAATCCAGGGAGTTCCGGGTGGCCTCGGGGAAATCCAGCTGTCCCGCCACATGCTCCCGGTCGATGGGAAAGGTGGTCCCGGCCAGGGCGCCGGCCCCCAGTGGGCAGACATTCATCCGTTTGAGACAATCTTCCATCCTTCCCCGGTCCCGCCGGAACATCTCCACGTAGGCCATGAGATGGTGGGAGAGTAGGATCGGCTGGGCGGTCTGGAGGTGGGTGTACCCCGGCATGATGACCTGGATGTTCCGTTCAGCCTGCTCAATGAGAGCATCGATGAGAAGATCCAGGTAGGCGGAGATCTCCACGATTTCGTCCCGGAGGTAGAGCCGGATATCCAGCGCCACCTGATCGTTACGGGAACGGCCGGTGTGGAGCCGCTTCCCCGCCTCGCCGATCTTCTCGGAAAGGCGGGACTCGATATTCATATGAATATCTTCCAGCGCCACGGAGAAGTTGAAATGTCCCTCCTCGATCTGCCGGAGAATATCCTGCAGACCGTGGATGATGCTCTCCATGTCGTCCAGAGTGATGATCCCCTGCTTCCCCAGCATCCGGGCATGGGCGATGGAGCCACGGATATCCTGGTGATAAAGCCGCTTATCGAAGTCGATGGAGGCGGTGAACTCCTCGACGAACTTGTCGGTGGGCTGGGTGAACCGCCCTCCCCAGAGTTTTTGCTTGGGCATGAAGCTGCTCCTCGTAGAAAATGACCTGAAAATGAGCTACGGTGAAGCCTCTTTTATAGCAGTTATTGCGCTGAATGCCTATCCCGATTTCACCCTGTCTCTTTTCGTTGGATCAGTTCATTATCCCCTTGGAGATAGTTCCCTTTGACGAACAGGCGGCGCTCTTGTACGGAGAGATAAGGGCATATCTGGAAAAAAGAAGAACCCCCATCGGTTCCATGGACCTGCTCATAGCCGCCCACGCCCTGTCGCTGAGGGTGACGCTGGTGACCAATAATAGTCGCGAATTCGACCGTGTCCCCTCCCTCACCTGCGTCGACTGGACGGCGTAAGAACTTTTCAGCTCTGACTTTTTTTAGCCATTTTATTTCTCCTCTCTGGTATAAAAAGAGCGGAATGGGCCTGACCTTCGAAAATCATTGGAGAGACACATCATGCGCAAGAAACTCCCCATCGGTATTCAGACCTTGCAAGAAATCCGCGAAGGGAACTATTACTACGTCGACAAGAGCGGCTTTGCCCTCTCTCTCATCGACCAGGGGAAGTACTACTTCCTCTCCCGGCCCCGGCGTTTCGGCAAGAGCCTGTTTCTGGACACCCTGAAGGAGCTGTTCGAGGGGAACCGGCAACTCTTCCAAGGACTTGCGGCCCACCACCAGTGGGACTGGTCGGTAACCTATCCGGTCATCAGCATCAGCTTCGGTGGCGGAGTGGTGCGGGACCGCCCGGATCTGGAGGCGACCCTCCATCAGCAGTTGAGCTACCATGAGGGACGCTTTGCCCTCCCGGCGGCCTTCCCCGATATCCGGAGCCGTTTCCATGAACTTATTCGCCTGGTGCATGCCCAAACCGGCCGGCGAGTGGTGATCCTGGTGGACGAATACGACAAACCGATACTGGACCGGATTGAAGAGCCCGATGCGGCACGCCAGATCCGCGAAGGGTTGAAAGACTTCTATTCCGTCATCAAGGATGACGATGCCCATGTCAAATTCGCCTTCCTCACCGGAGTCAGCAAGTTCTCCAAGGTCAGCATCTTCTCCGGGCTGAATAATCTGGAAGACATTACCCTTGACAAGCAGTTCAGCGCCATCTGCGGCTATACGGACCAGGATGTGGACGCCGTCTTTGCCCCCGAGTTGGAGGGGCTTGATCGCCATGAGATCAGGAAGTGGTACAACGGCTACAACTGGACCGGCGATGCGGTCTACAACCCCCTCGACCTGCTGCTGCTGTTCCGCAACCGCCAGTTCCGCCCCTGGTGGTTCGAGACCGGAACTCCCACCTTTCTCGTGAACTACCTGGCCGAAAAAGGATTTTTCACCCCTGAGTTGGCCGGTTTGCGCAGCAGCATGACGCTCCTCTCCACCTTCGACGTGGGTCACATGACGCCGGAAGCGCTCCTTTTTCAAACCGGTTACCTGACTATCAAACAGGTGGAAGAGCCGATCCGGGGACAGTGGGTTTAGCCGGTTATGAGGGATATTATGCCAGTATTTTCTACAGCTACTTTGCGGCCCTGGGGCTGGAGATAACCTTGGAAGACGCCACCAACAAGGGGCGGATCGACATGACGGTGCGGTTCAACCATCGGATCTACCTGTTCGAATTCAAGGTAGTGGAGATGATTCCGCACGGGAAGGCCCTGGAGCAGTTGAAGAGCAAAGGGTATGCCGAGAAATACCGACAGTACGGGGAACCGATCAGCCTCATCGGCGTGGAGTTCAGCCGCGACAGCCGGAACATCGTCGGGTTTGAAGTTGAAGTAGGTTATGGATCGTAAAAAGCATCGCCGTATCCCATTACTCATCAAGGAGCCGCCCTCTGCCATGAAACTGATCATCTCCCTGCCGCCACTGCTGCTGACCCTACTCATCACTGCCTGGAGTGGCGCCGCGCCACTCCCTCCCATCACCTCACTCCCCCTGGGAGAACAGTGGTTCAGCATCAATCTCAACGATGAGCGAACCGGCTTTGCCCACCAGAGCATCAGCAAACGGCCCGAGGGGTACGAGCTCAGTGTGGACAGCAGTGTCAAACTCACTGTCCTCGGCTTCTCCCGGGAAGCCGCCATCCGGGAAAGCTACCTGATAACCCCCGACCTGACCCTCCTCTCCTTCAGCGTCGAGCAGACCCTGGACGGCAGCAGCATGAAGCTCACGGGAAAATCAGTGGCCGCCGGCATCAGCCTCACCGTGGAAAACGCCGGGAAGAAAAAGAGCTCCATCCTCAAGGCCAAGGGACCGGTCTACCCCATGGCAATCCTCAACATCTACCCGCTCATGAAGGGATTCGTCCCGGGCAAAAAATACCGGCTCAAGGCCCTGGATACGGAAGCTCAAAAGGTCAAGGAGGTGGTCGTCACCGCAGTGGGGATTGAAAATATTCCCGGCAACGACGAAGCGTTCCGGATCAAAAACGATCTCTTCCCCTTCGTGGATACTGATATCTGGGTGGACAAGCGGGGGAAGACCATCAAGGAATCGGTACGGGACGGCCTCGTCGTGACCCAGGCCGAGGATGCCGCCAGCGCGTCCCGGTTCCTTGCCCAGAACGCCCTGGCCAAGAAGGATCTGGTCTTCGACTTCAGCCTGATCAAGGCAGCCCCGCCTGTCACCGATCCGGCCCGCCTGACCCGCCTGACGGTGGAGTTCAGCGGCTGGCCGGAGGATATGCTCCTTCCGCAGGGGGTCAGCCAGAAGATCACGGGACGGGAAGGGCGAAACCTGACGGTGACTACCAGTCACCCTCTTCCCGAGGAAGGGGCGCCGCTGCCGAACGACGAGCTAAAACGCTACCTGGAGGGAACGGAGCGGATCATCCCCGAGCATCCCCGGATCCGGGCACTGCGGGAGAGCATCCTGGGGGACGAGAAGGACCAGTTGAAAAGAGTTGAAATCCTTACCCGGTGGGTCGCGGAGAACATTCAGGGGAGTGTCACGGACAGCCAGTCCCCGGTGGAGACGCTGGAAAGCAAACAGGGAAATTGCCAGTCCCATGCCCGCCTCTACAGCTCCCTGGCCCGTTCGGCGGGAATCCCCACCCGGTTCGTCTCCGGCCTGGTCTGGATGCCGGACAAGGGGTTCTTGTATCACAGCTGGGCGGAGAGTTTCGCGGGAGGAAGGTGGCTGACGGTGGATCCCACCTTCGGTCAGGCGCCGGCAGATCTGACCCATATCAGGATGTTCGACGGGGACGCCCCCGACGACGTGGCGCCCCTGGCCCGGATCATCGGGCGGCTCAAGGCGCGGATCGTCTCACAGGAATATCCTGCGACACCCGCTCAATAAATCACACAGGACAAGACAAAATCTCTTTACCGCAAAGACGCGAAGGACGCAAAGAAAGCAAACAGTCACTGGTTTAAACCTGAAATAGTCCGGTCTATTTCCTTTCTTTGCGTTTTTCTTTGCGTACTTTGCGTCTTTGCGGTGAAAAGCTTATTGCGCTTATTCCCCTCCCGCGATCTTCCTCATATACCTTCCGAACAGCTCGTCATTAATCTCCTTCAGCCTGCGCCGCGCCCGGACCAGTTCCTGGCCATACCCCGGGACGCCGCGCAGGAATTCGGCATACCTCAGATACTGGAACCAGAGCTGCGGCGCCGTCAGCACCTTCCCGGTCTCCCCCCTGGTCAGTGAATCCAGGAACCCCGACAGGTCGCGGCGTAACTCATCCAGCTCCAACGTGAAGAGGTTCCTGAGCCACCCCCAGACCGGCAGCCAGGGGAGAAGATCGTCCGGCTCCTCCGCCTCGCTTTCCCCGTAGGAGATGAGCTCACAGAGGGCGGGGTCTGCAAGATGGGGCATATCGACGGTCAGCGGACCCTCTAAAAACGCTCCTTTGTACAGCTCCCGCGCCGGTTCCGGACTCCCCAGGATAAAGAGGGAATCCCCCCGGTATGCCAGAAATCGCCCCGCCGGCTGAATCCCCGCATCCAGGGCGCGGGTGAACCATTTTTCCCCTTCGTCATACCGACCCAGTTCGCAGCAGAGCAGCCCGGGGTGAAATCGGGGAGGAAAGAAGAGAAGTTCCGGCGACTCCAGAGTGGAGAGTTCCTCCACCATCAGCTCCAGCAGAGCGATCCTCAGGGGAGTAGGGACCGCAGGTGAGAGTTCCAGATACATTTCGTGGAGCTGCCCGGCGTCCCGCTCCGATTCTCCATACCGGGTGAGGCGCTCCTGCCACCCCACGACCAGATTCCGTTCGTCGCGAATTTCCCGGTCATCCAGTCCGGCCTCGACTATTCTGCCATATGAGGCAAGAGCTCCCTCCAGATCCAGACACCCCAGAGCCTCATGGGCCCGGTTGAGCCAGATGGTACGCCGGTTATCCGCAAAGAGGTCCAACTGTTCTACCACCGGCGACTTCACTCGACGGAAATGACTCGGTTCGGTGAGATTATCTCCTCGCCAGGAGGAGAGATCAGGTGACATGAAGTAATCCCCTCATTACCCATTAGCCCAACGAACGGACGGCATCCAGCAGTTCTTCAGTGGAGAGATTACTACTCATCACCTCCCCGAGACCTTCCGCCTGATTTCGATACAGCTGAAAGCGGGGGGAGCGGCTCCCGTCGTCCCCTTTCACGAGACCGGAGGCCAGGATGCCGAAGTCGGCGATCTGGGGCTGGGCGCAGGAGTTCGGACAGCCGGAGACCGCCCACCGGGCAACGCCGGCAACCGGTCCCATCCCGGCAATGACCTGTCGCGCCAGATCCCGGGTAGGCGCCAGCCCCATCCGGCATTCATGACTCCCCGGGCAGATCCTGAAGCAGATCTGTTCAGCCCTCCCCTCTCCTCCAAAACCAAGCGTGGCCAGCTCCTGCCGGGGAGCGGCGTCATCTCCGGTGAGATGGAAGGCGACGTTCTGATCGGCGGTGACAAGGAGCCATCCTCCGCCCCATTTTTCGGCAAAACCGGCCAACCGGACAAGACCATCGCCGGGTAGTTCACCCCCGAAAACCGGAGCCTCCAGGCGGCCAAAATCAGGTAGTGCGGGAACAAAATGGTCGGGGAGTCCCGCCGGCGGGGAGAGTTCCTCGGAGGCGAAGGGTTGCGCGGCGATGAGCTCCCGCAGAGCCCCCTCCCCCATCTCCCTGACAACGTGCTTCAGTCGCTTGCCGGCCGGAGCATGGGCGGCATAGACCAGAAGTATCGCCTCAATGAGCGGAATGATCCGCCCCTCCGTGACCTGTTCTTCCAGAAGAAAGCCGGCCTGGGGGTCGCGCCCCAGCCCCCCGGCAATCCAGACATCATAGCCGCTCCCCTGGGGAACCAGTCCCACGTCCTGGATGAGGTGTCCCCTGTCGGCGGCATCAGCAAAGATACCGATCTTGAATTTTTTGGGGAGCCGTTCGAACCGGGGGTTCCCTGTGAACTGTCGCTGGAGTCGACGGGCAAGGGATTCCACCTGGGGAAAGCCGACGCTCCCCCGACCGGCACAGGTAATTCCCCGCACGGCGCCGCCACACGCCCCCCGGGAGGTAAGCCCCAGCGCGGCCAGACTCCCTTTCACCGCAGCCAGATCCTCTTCCCGAACCCAGTGCAACTCGATACTCCCCCGAGTCGTCAGGTGCAGCGCCCCCCGGGCAAAGGAGGCGGCAATAGCCGCGATCCCCCGTGCCTGCGGGGCGGAGAGCACCCCGGCGGGGAGTTTTATCCGGAGCATGCCAAACCCTTCAACAGGTTGCCGATAGATTCCCTCGATGCGTAGAGACTGCCAATCCAGAGCCATGATACTCACTACTCCTCATCACTTTGCTGCGTCAGACCCCCTCAAAAAGGGCGGTGGAGAGGTAGCGCTCCGCCAGGTCGGGGAGGATCACCACGATGGTCTTGCCGGCAAACTCGTCCAGCATGGCCAGGCGTACCGCCACCGCCGCAGCCCCCCCGGAGGAGATCCCCACGAGGAGCCCCTCTTCCCGGGCCAACCGCTTGGCGAAGTCGATGGACTCGCTACTCTCCACCAGTTCCACCCGATCAACCAGGGAGAGATCGAGATTTCCGGGAATGAAGCCGGCGCCGATCCCCTGGATCTTGTGGGGGGCAGGCCGGAGCAGTTCGCCGGCCAGATGTTGGGAGATAACCGGGCTCTCCTTGGGCTCAACAGCCACGGCAAGGATCTGCTTCCCCTTAGTATTCTTGAGATAACGCGAGATGCCGGTGAGAGTACCGCCGGTCCCCACCCCGGAGACGATGACATCAACCGAACCATCCGTGTCGTTCCAGATCTCCGGACCGGTAGTGCTCTCGTGGATAGCCGGGTTGGCGGGGTTATTGAACTGTTGGGGAAGGAACCACCGCTGGGGGTCCGAGGCGGCGATCTCCTCGGCCCTGGTCACAGCCCCCTTCATCCCCTCGGATCCGGGGGTCAGGATGAGCTGCGCCCCCAGAGCCGCCAGGAGTCGCCGTCGCTCGACGCTCATGGTTTCCGGCATGGTGAGGGTCAACTTGTACCCCCGAGCCGCCGCCACGAAAGCCAGGGCGATCCCCGTGTTGCCGCTGGTAGGCTCGACGATCTCCACTCCCGGCGTGAGGATTCCCCGCGCCTCGGCGTCCCAGATCATGTTGGCGCCGATGCGGCATTTGACGGAGTACGCGGGATTACGCCCCTCAACCTTCCCGAGCACGATCCCCCTGGCCCCCTGGGTGACACGGTTGAGGCGAATCAGCGGGGTGTTGCCGATGGATTGCGAATTGTCCGGAAAGATCCTGCTCATATGCTTTTTGCTCCTTGGCGTTTGAATACTTAACAGTTAAATGCTGTAGTCGAAGACCTGCCTCCCTGCCTGGAGAGCCGCCTCGCTCCGTTCCACCATTTCAGCGAGGGTGACCGTGTCCAGCACGGAGTTCATGGCGCGCTGCACATCCGCCAGGACGAGCCGGATGCCGCAGCTTGCCTCATCCTCGCATTCGTCGCACTTGGCGTAGTTCGTCTCGCTAAGACAGGAAACCGGGGCAAAATCACCCTCCAGAATACGG
>CAIUUR010000283.1 GCA_903902345.1 uncultured Geobacteraceae bacterium
AGTCGTGGACGCAAGCGGGGTGTCCCGGGAACTATCAGGTGGATGCGACCTGTCAAGCACAACGAAACCGTTGCCAGGCGTGATTCTTTGCGCAACGAGGAGTTATACATCGTCCTCAAGGGGAGCGGGATCTTCTATATGGATGGAGATGAGTTCCCGATTCAGGAAGGGAGTCTGATCAGGGTAGCACTGCCCTTCCCCCACATATCTGTGATATATTTTAATCTAACCAGTGTGCCTTCCAGATATCTCCCTTGGTGGGATAATAAAAGAACGTGCGGTATCTGAAAATATAGCAAGACATTTTGCAAATTTTGGTATAGCATCATCATATGATAATCCATAACCAAGTAAAAACTGTACTCACTCGTCCTGAAGCCATTGAGCATATCCGCTCTATACTTGACGGTAAAAAAGATATTAATAGAACTGGACTTGCTAAAATTTTGTGTGAACACTATGGACTCTATGATTCACGCGGTTTTCCTCAGAAAGATAGTTGCCTTGAGGCTCTGCGTGCACTAGAACGTAACGGGCACCTTGTTTTGCCGGCTCGCTATAACATTTCTGCGCCGTCGAGCCGGAAGCACCGTCCGGAAGCAGTCCCACCCCCGCGGGATATCCCAGGAAAGGTAAGTGAAGTCGGTGGCCTGAAGCTTCTGCTGGTGGTGTCTGACGAGCAGAAACTTCTCTGGAATGCGCTGATGATTCAGGAGCATCCCCAAGGGCCAGGGCCACTTTCAGAGATACGGCTTCAGTATCTGGTAGAATCCGACCATGGCCTTCTTGGGGGAATAGCGTTCAGTCCGGTGGCGCTGATTCTTGAAGACCGCGATACATGGATTGGTTGGAACGTCAGCACTCGTGACACTCACCTCCATAGGGTTATTGCCATGAGTCGCTTCCTGATCCGCCCGCAGGTACAGTGTCATGATTTGGCGCCACACGTGTTGCGGCATGTCATGCTCGTCGTCCCCGACGATTTCGAACGGCGCTATCGCGTGCGGCCATGGCTTGTGGAAAGCTATGCGGAAATCGGCAGTTCTCTTGACCGGGACTTTCTGGCCGCTCAGTGGGCCTTTGTGGGCCGCACGAGAAATCGAGGCGGTATGGGGCGGGCCCGGAAGATGGCCGTAGAGGAAGATATTTACCTTTATCCTTTAGCACCTGATTTTCGCTCACAAATGGGTCTCCCTGCGGATAGTGGCTGCTGTGGCTTGGAGATTGCGGAAGGTCTCTCTGAAGAGAGCTGGGCCGAAAAGGAATTCGCCGGCGCGTTGTTAGGCGACAAGCGGCTGAGTGACCGCCTGGTGGCGTGCGCCGCATCACAGGCAAAACTACCGGATCGCTCCTTCTGCGGAGCGGCCGAAGGGAAGTGGGCCGCAGCAAAGGGATACTATCGTTTCATAGATCATCCCGACGAAGACGCGGTGTCCATGGACAACATTCTTCAGCCTCACCGCGAACGGACCATTCGGCGCATGATGGCCCAAAAGACGGTCCTGTGCCTCCAGGACGGAACCGATCTCAATTATTCGAGTCTGAGCAGTTGCACCGGACTGGGAGTCATTGGTACTAACCAGACCGGTGCTCAAAGCGCGGGATTGCATCTGCACTCGACCCTGGTTGTAACCCCCGATGGCCTGCCACTGGGGGTATTACGTGCCGAGTGCGAGGCTCGTGAGTTAAAATCAGCCGAGGATAAACGCCCCGCATCCAGGATACCCATTGAAGAGAAAAAAACCTTTTCCTGGATTCTTAGCTTGCGTGACTGCAAGGATGTCGCTCGGCGGATGCCTGATACTCATGTCATCAGCGTCACCGATCGGGAGGCTGACATCTATGAAGTGTTCGACGAGCACCGTAAGGACCCATGCCCCAATGTTGACCTGCTGGTCCGTGCCAAGCACAACCGGGGTATCAATGGGGGGAGCAAACTCTTCGAAGCAGTCAAAGATAGTCCGGAGTGCGGTCGGTTTATTATCCCCGTAGACCGGAAGAGCGCCAGGGCGAAAAAAAGCAAACAGAAAGCCAGTCCCAAACGCTCCGGGCGGATGGCGGAAGTTTCGTTACGGTATAAGTCGGTAGAATTGAATCCTCCCACTGGTGCCGACAGGGATAACCTTCCGCTTCCGGTCACGATCGTTCATGTGGTCGAAGAGAATCCCCCTGAAGGAGAAACGGGGATCGAGTGGTTTCTGCTGACCACCGTGAACGTACAGTCAGCGGAAGACGCCAAGGATTGCCTCCACTGGTATTGCAAGCGTTGGCGCGTCGAAGATTGGCATCGAGTGCTCAAATCAGGATGTTGCATTGAGGATGCAGCGCATAAGACGGCCGAACGTCTCAAACGGTCAATAGCAATAAGCTTAGTTATTGCGTGGCGGATCATGTTAATGACTCTCTTAGGCAGAGAAGCTCCGGAACTTCCTGCTGAAGTACTGTTTTCAGATATAGAAATTGAAGTATTGACTGCTGTTGCCAAGCAAAGAACACTTAACAAGCCTGATATTGTCGGCGATGCGGTGCGACTGGTCGCACGTTTGGGAGGGTATCTCGCTCGGAACAGTGACCCCCCACCTGGCCATCAGGTGATGTGGGAGGGCTATATGACGTTACGGGCGATGTGTGCGGGATACGCCCTGAGATGTTAGCAGTATCTCACTGACTAGAGGGGAAAGGGCAGTGCTAGCCGGGATCAGGAACACCGGTATGCGGGCCTCATTCAAACCCGGCAAGGATTCCGCCAAGGACCCGGCGCCGGCGGCGCGCAA
>CAIUUR010000284.1 GCA_903902345.1 uncultured Geobacteraceae bacterium
CGGCGGGGTCTCCGGGACGATTCGGGTTGCGGGGAGGCCGTCGCCGGAATTGGCCCGGCGTCTCGTTCTGGGGCAGTATCTCGGCGCCGGCAAGAACGGCGCCTTCGGTCTGGGATTCTATACGATCCCCCAGTTGGATGGGGTCCGCAACATCAAGCCCCTCACCCGTGGCCGCTCCTTTCTCCAGCGGGTGGCCACGCTCCATGGTGACCCTGTCCAGGCCGCCGCTCATACCCTCACTCCCGCCCTTGACCGTTTTCTTTACTCATCGGCGCAAGCGTACCGCCGGGGACTCAGCCGCAAAAACGGAGCAACAATCCTCAAACGCCTTCTGGTTGATGGCTACACCATAGGCATTAAGGCCGATATCTCTGCCTTCTTTCATTGGGTGAATTGCGCCACCATGGGTGACCTGCTGGCCGGGCTTTTTCCCGCCGAACCGCTTGTTGGCAGGATTCATGAATGGCTGGCGCAGTTTGCCGAAAACGGAGTATCGGGACTTCCCCACGGGTGGGGGCTCTCACCAGTGCTTTCCACTCTGTTTCTTGATAGGTTCGATGGTAAGTTGACGCGGGAAAGATTTCGCCTGGTCTCGTATGGCGATGCTTTTGTCGTCCTCTCCTGTGATGGCCGGGGCGGAGATGGTGGAGTGGAAATCATGGTCGCTTCCCTGGGCCGCCTTGGGTTACGGTTCTATCCCCATAAGGGGGGACAGCTTCGCTCCAATCCCCCGCTCCGGCTTCTCGGCTATCTGACAGATCCTGCTCTGTCGTGAGTGATATAGGAGATCACGTATGACCTTTGTCTCAATCGTCGGCACCCAGGTTATGGCGGTGCTCAATCCGCTCCTGGCGTGGGGTCGTTTCGTTCGTAAACCGGTGAAGGTCGTGTTGCTCCACACCCATCTCGAACACAGCCAATTGCTTGCTGCAAGTATTGAAAAGTTCTTGCGTAAAGATGAAGCGAAACACTACGCCGGCATAATGATCTCGGGAATTGAACTCTTACCGGTATCCAGTTCTTTAACCACCGATGCACATGGTGAATCCGCTCCGGTTATTATCGGCCGAATCGCGGAGCAAAACCGGAATATGGTCATCAATATTGCCGGTGGACTCGGCTTTCTGCTCACCGCCTCCATTCGTACTCTAAAGATCTCCTCCATCGGTTTACTTTATCCTGAATCCCGCTGTGTTCATCTTATAACCATAAGAAATGGAAAGGCGCTGGCTCTTCCCCTGCCTCTGCCACGACCGGTTGATGTCTTGAAACTACAAGGACTTGAGCCAAAAACAGTTAAATCGGCGAATAACAGTTACCTGAGCGCCGTTATGGGGCGTTATGGTATCAGTCGACCATCGCTTTCTCTCATGAATATTGCCGTTGGTGGCTGTGTCTTTGACCTGGCATGGAGCTATGACAATGAAATGCATTTTTTAATTGCGTTGATCGAGCCGATCCGGCGTAAAACGATGTCAAAGTTTCAAAAAAGACAGATAGCCGCTGAAATGTTGCGTGCGAACCGTCTCATTACCCTGGTGGCCAGGGGAAGGAGCGATTTCGGCGAACTCTACCACCGTAAAGTTGCGGTAGTCACCAATAGCGATGATGTCGTCGAGCGCCTTTCCCATGAAGGGGGGGGGAAGGTGACTATTCTTGACGCACGCAGCGCCACTTTTGAAAGGACGTTCAAGGCATTCTTTCGTGCCGGCCCGATGGAAGTGACCACCGACACTGTTTCAGTGGAATCGGAGAATTGCGTTACCGGAGTGAACACCCCACATAGGGGGACTCTGGCTCTGCTTCTCGGCGCCAATCCCATGTCAACCCTTGTTGCGCTCTGGAGCACCCCGTGTCGTCAGGCATTGCTTTTTTACACTCCGGAAAACAAGGAGATCGTGAAGATCAAGGATTGTCTGCTAAGCAACAAAGGATTACTGCCGGTGGAGGAGGTAACCTTTGTTCCCATCGATTTCATCGGAACCCGGATACTGGAGACAGTCCCACCGCAAGAACGTCCTTTTCTCCTAAATACCACGCCAGGCACAAAAGTTCAGAAAACGTTCCTGGAGATCTGGGGGATGACTCATGGGGCTGATCAATTCTTGACTTGCCGCACCATGGGAAGCGAACTGCTTGATCAGAATGGAAGTCATGTTGCTTCGCTGACCGGACCAAGCGCCCTCGCGTACCTTATGCTGACGGGTCAACCGGGTATGGATCTCCGTCTTGACACCGCTGGTTTGCGCCGGGATACGGGCATTGCGCATCTTGCCGATTTTACGGAAAGTTTGCATCGCAATCACAAAATGGGTCCGGGACTCCCCGGCAGGGTCATGCATCACGATGGTTGGCAGTTTGACCCCAGGGATGGGGTGAAGGGGATTTTGGTGAAGTCGGGAGCGCCGGCGAATCAGATCTGCCTCTCGCCGGCTGACTGGTTTGAAGATGTTGTCGGATATCAGTTACTGCAGGCTGGCGCCGATGAGGTAGAAATCGGGGCAAAGAGTATGCGCGTGAGCAAAAGCGGCCAATTGACTGAGATTGACGTTGTCGCAAGATTCAAGGGTAATTATGTTGTTGTATCGTGCAAGACAGGAAATCAGGCAACTTTGGAGGATAGCGCGGAACAGGCGATAAGCGTAGCTCGACTGTTTGGCGGTTTTTGCCTGCCGATGGTTGCTTTCTGTCGTGATGAGAGTCCCATCCCGCCGGTGGTAATTGGTCGGGAGCTGGTGCCTGTTATTGATCTCCAGACCCTGTTTGATCTTCCCGCATTGAAAGGGATGATCGAAGCAGCCTTTGCCTCCAGGCGAAAAACACAAAGTTGAAGTTAATTGAACACTTAGTGCTTGATTTGTCGGCAAGGGTTAGGTAGTATCCTCGTCGCGGTACTGATGTAGCGCAAACCCCTGCGGGGGTGAAAAAGGGGGGGGATCTGCGCTTCAGTAATATCAGGTAGTTACGCCAATTAAATTTAAAAAGTTGCTATTTCTGAGGCTCTAAATTGGGGTTTGCGGAAAGATGGTGGTAAATGCTTTGAATTACTGAAGAAAAAACGGGTACTCCCCGACAAATGACTTCCGGTCCGGAAGGGTTACGACCATATTCTGGTTTAATCATACACCACTCCAGTTGGTAGTCCCCGACAAATGACTTCCGGTCCGGAAGGGTTACGACATAGGGAAAGTTCCTATCTCAAGAGAAGAGTGGATGGCCCCCGACAAATGACTTCCGGTCCGGAAGGGTTACGACGTTAGCGAACTCATCGCATAACCCGACCTGCCATTTCCCCGACAAATGACTTCCGGTCCGGAAGGGTTACGACATTCTATCGTATTTTTTTTTATGGTAGAAACCCATTACCCCGACA